>JALSTB010000090.1 GCA_026983955.1 Melioribacteraceae bacterium | reverse complement strand
TAACGGCTATGCCCACGCCGCGTTCATTTCCGTAAACTGCAGCCGTATCAATGTGGCGGTAACCGGTCCGTAATGCAAATTCTACCGCCGTTTCAACTTCCCCGCCCTCTGCCGCTTGCCACGTTCCCAAACCGAGCCACGGCATTTGTATTCCGTTATAAAGTTCAACTTTCGAATCTATTTTACTTTTCACAACTGACTCCCAAATAATTTAACAATCACCTAATAATAAAAATACCAAATGGTTAAAAACTTTTCCCGTTTAATTATTCCACACGGCTTTTCCATCAATTAGTTCTTGGTTCTTAAAACCGATATTTCGTATTTTGTGTTTGTTATTTAATCAACACGAGTAATTTTATGGAAAATAAGATCAAGACTCTCACTGTAATGTTTTTTTTCCTCTTTGCCTTTTTTACCTTTGCACAAGAAAAGGAAAACATAGAGAACCGTTACGTTAAAAACGAATATAGGATAAAAATGCGCGACGGGGTAAAACTTTACACTGCGGTGTTTTCCCCGAAAGACACAACGGAAGATCATCCGTTAATCATTTGGCGCACACCTTACAGTTGCGCTCCGTACGGAAAAGATAAATTCAGCCGTTACGTAAAAATATACAAACACTTTACCGATGAAAATTATATCATTGTTCTGCAAGATGTCCGCGGACGTTTTATGTCGGAAGGAAAATTTGTGGACATGCGCCCGTTCATTCCCGATAAGAAAGACAGCACCGATGTAGACGAAGCATCGGATGCATACGATACCGTGGAGTGGTTGGTTAACAATATTCCGCACAACAACGGCCGCGTTGGCGTTTGGGGAATTTCTTATCCTGGATTTTATGCTGCCATGGCTGCAATGTCAGGCCATCCCGCAATCAAAGCCGTATCCCCCCAAGCTCCCATATCCGATTGGTTTATTGGCGACGACATGCACCACAACGGAGCTTTCTCGTTAATGATGGCTTTCAATTTCTTCAAAGTGTTCGGAATTAAAAGGGATTCCCTTACTACAAAATGGCCCAAGCCGGTACGGTATCCTTCACCCGATGCTTATACTTTCTTTCTGAATATGGGACCGGTTAAAAACGCAAACAAGCTTTATCTCAAAAACCGCATTGAATTTTGGAATCAAGCAATGGAAAACGGAACGTACAACGAATTCTGGCAAGCTAAAAGCACGCTTCAACATTTCCACAACGTTAAACCGGCGGTAATGACTGTTGGCGGTTGGTTCGACGGTGAAGATTTGTTCGGCGCTCTTCATACGTATGCCGAAATTGAAATGAAAAATCCCGGTACGTTCAACATTCTGGTAATGGGTCCGTGGCCGCACGGCGCTTGGGGAAGAGGCAATGTTTCAAGCTTCGGTGATATGGAATTCGGACAAAACACAAGTGAGTTTTACCGGAAAAATGTGGAGCTGCCGTTTTTCAATTATTTTTTAAAGGGCAAAGGTGAACTTAACTTGCCCGAAGCTTTGATTTTCGAAACGGGAAATAACAAATGGCATAAATTCGATAAGTGGCCGCCGGATAATACAACGGAACAAAAATTTTATTTTGGAAGCAACTCAAACCTTTCCGCTACTTTGCCTTTGCACGATTCATTAAAATACGATGAGTTTGTAAGCGACCCGATGCACCCGGTTCCATATACTTCCGCCATTCTGGATTCAAGAAGATTTTACAACAGAACTTACGTTGTCGAAGATCAGCGTTTTGCATCTACACGAACCGACGTTTTGACTTATCAAACGGATACGCTTGATAACAATTTTACTATTGCCGGACCGGTGAACGTTGAGCTCTTTGTTTCCACAAGCGGTACCGATGCCGATTGGGTAGTTAAAGTAATTGATGTTTTTCCCGGATACGAAAAGGATAAAACAATAAACAACAAAACAGTTGAAATGGGAAATTATGAAATGCTCGTCCGTGCCGATATTATGAGGGGCAAATTCCGGAACAGCTACGAAAAACCGGAACCGTTTACACCCGGAAAAGTAACAAAAGTTTCTTTCACATTGCCCGATGTAATGCACACATTTAAAAAAGGTCACAGAATAATGGTGCAAGTGCAGAGCAGTTGGTTTCCCGTATTCGACAGAAATCCGCAAACATTTACCGATATCTATAATGCAAGCGAAAAAGATTTCCACAAAGCTGTTCACAGGGTTTACCATACCGGAAAATATCCGTCGGCAATAATATTTAATGTTTTTAACGAAGAGGAATGAGCTTTCGAAGATAATTTGTTTTTCAAACTTCAAATGATTTTAATATTTTTCGTGCTCAATTTTTCTAAAGTATAAAATGCTGAAAGTAAACGAAATATATTATTCGATACAAGGCGAAAGCACAATGGCGGGTTTGCCGTGCGTTTTTGTGCGGCTCACTTATTGTAATTTGCGATGTTCGTATTGCGATACGGAATATGCATTTTACGAGGGCGAAGATAAATCCATTGATGAAATAATTGACGAAGTAAAAAAATATAAATGCAATCTTGTGGAAGTTACCGGCGGCGAACCGCTCATGCAAGAAGAATCGCTTGAATTAATGAAACGTCTGTGCGATGAGGGCTTCGAAGTAATGCTGGAAACAGGTGGAAGTTTACCAATTGAGAACGTTGACAAAAGAGTAAAAATCGTTTTGGATTTGAAATGCCCTTCGAGCAAGATGATGAAGAAAAACGATTACGAAAATATTGATTTTCTGAAACCTTCTGATGAAGTTAAATTTGTAATCGGGAGCAGGGAAGATTACGAATGGTCAAAATCTATTATTGAAAAATACGGTTTGACGGAAAAAGCCATTGTACTTTTCTCAGTGGTATTCGGGCAACTGGAACCGGTAAAACTTGTAAACTGGATTTTGGAAGATAAATTAAAAGTTCGATTTCAACCGCAATTACATAAATATATTTGGAAACCGGAGACAAAAGGCGTATGAAAATTGCAAAAGATTTCAAGTGGGAAATGGGTCACAGATTACCCTTTCACAAAGGTAAATGCAGAAATCTGCACGGTCATTCATATAAACTGACGGTAGAGTTCGAAGGCACACTCGACGAAAACGGAATGGTTCTCGATTACTACGATGTGAAAGAAATCGTCGGACCAATAGTGGAAAATCTCGATCATTCCGTTATGGTTTACGAAGAAGATAAAGAACTGATTGACGTTTTGGAAAAATTAAATTCCAAAGCGGTCATTGTGCCGTTTCAAACCACTGCGGAAAATATGTGCGGATATTTTTTGAAAAAGATAAAAGATGCAGGACTTCCGGAAAACATCAACGGAATACGCGTTTGGGTTTACGAAACGGAAAACACATACGCAACGGAAGCAATGAAAGTATGAAGCGGGAAATTTTATTCCGCACAAACCGGTCCGGGAGATACTTAAATAATTTATATTATGATATTTTAATTATAATAACTTAAAATAGAAGCGACTCCCCCATTGAATTTCCCCCTTTTCTTTGATGCGATTAACAGGCTCAAATTGATTTCCGCACAAATAACGGCAAATTTCTTTTCCCTAACTCAAACTATTATTTTTATTATATTTATAAGTTATTTCGTATTTGTATTTAATCAAAATTTTTCAGTAAACCACCGTTATTGAAACAAATAACTTGGATGAGCGGTAAAAAATCAATTGGTTTTTCTTAATAATAAAACGAGAGGAACGCTTTGGAAATTACAGAACTTAATGAAAAAATTAAAAAAGAAAGCGAATTTATCGATGTTCTTTTCAATGAAATCGGGAAAGTGATTGTCGGACAAAAAGAAATGGTTGAACGTTTGGTAATCGGACTCCTTGCAAACGGGCATATTTTGCTCGAAGGTGTTCCGGGTCTTGCCAAAACCCTTGCAATCAAATCGCTTTCCTCATCGATGAAGGCAAAATTCCAGAGGATTCAGTTCACACCGGATTTGCTGCCTGCGGATTTAATCGGTACAATGATATACAATCAAAAGGAAGGAAATTTTTCAATCAAAAAAGGTCCTATCTTTTCCAATTTTATTTTGGCCGATGAAATTAACCGCGCACCGGCAAAGGTACAAAGCGCTTTACTCGAAGCGATGCAAGAGCGACAGGTTACAATCGGTCCTTCTACCTTTAAACTCGAAGAACCTTTTTTGGTGCTTGCAACCCAAAACCCGATTGAGCAAGAAGGAACTTACCCTTTGCCCGAAGCGCAAGTGGACAGATTCATGCTTAAAGTTAAAATCACTTATCCTTCGCGGGATGAAGAATTAAAAATAATGCATCAAAACGTACGCGGAACCTTTCCCGAAGCCAAACCGGTAATTTCACCCAAACAAATTTTGGATGCGCGGAAGTTGATTCAAGAAATTTACGTCGATGAAAAAATCGATCAATATATTCTCGATATCGTGATGGCGACCCGGGAACCGGACAAATTCGGGCTTTCGGATTTATCGGATTTAATCAGTTACGGTGCATCGCCAAGGGCTACAATTAATCTGGCTTTGGGAGCGCGTGCCATGGCATTCATCAACCGTCGCGGTTACGTAATTCCCGAAGACGTAAGAGCAATTTGCATGGATGTAATGCGACACAGAATCGCAGTTACTTATGAAGCCGAAGCAGAGGAAATCAATTCCGAAAAAATTATCGAGCAAATTTTAAACAAAGTGGAAGTGCCGTAAAACTTGCCTATGTTAACAACGAAAGAATTGCTGAAACAAGTCCGCCAAATCGAAATTAAAACCAGAGGTTTGGTAAACGAAGTTTTTTCGGGCGAATATCATTCCGTTTTCAAAGGAAGGGGAATGGAATTTTCCGAAGTGCGCGAATATCAAATTGGCGACGATATACGTACAATCGATTGGAATGTTACGGCACGGTTCGGGCATCCTTACGTAAAAATATTCGAAGAAGAACGCGAACTTACCGTTATGCTTCTGGTGGATATGAGCGGCTCCATGGTTTTCGGAAGTCTCGATAAAACCAAACAACAAATTGCGGCAGAGCTTACGGCAATCCTTGCATTTTCCGCTATGAAGAACAACGATAAAGTCGGCTTGATTCTTTTTACGGAAAACATTGAAAAATTCGTTCCGCCGCGAAAAGGAAGAAGTCACGTTCTCAGAATTATCCGCGAGGTTCTATCCTTCGAACCGGAAGGAAACAAAACCGATATCAAAGGAGCGCTTGAATATTTCAACCATACTATAAAGAAAAAAAGTATCGCGTTTTTGGTATCCGATTTTTTTGACAGCGATTACGAAAAGATATTGAGAATCGCCGGCAAAAAACACGATTTAATCGGCATAGTATTACGAGACCCGCGTGAACAGGATTTGATTGACGCAGGATTGGTCAAATTCAGAGATGCTGAAACCGGTGAAGTGCGGTACGTTGATACGAGCAACAAAACCGTTCGAGAAAATTTTATGCAAAAAATAAACAATTACGAAGAACGCCGCAAATCGGTTTTCCTTTCAAGCCGGTTGGATACAATTATGATAAACACAAATACTTCATACATAAAACCCTTGGTGGAATTTTTTCATTTGCGTGAGAAAAGATGGTAAAGAAATTTTTAATATTGCTTCTGTTTGTAACCGGTTCAACTTTACTTCAGGCGCAAACCGTCAAGGTGGAAGCTTCGACCGATACGACTGATTACCTTGTGGGAGATTACATAAATTACCAACTTAAAATTTCACATGACAAATCGGTTGACATAAAAATTCCACCGCTGGAAAAGAATTTGGGCTCGCTGGTTTTTCTGAAAGAACTGCCGGTGGAAAAACTCGAATCGGACAATGAAGTTACTGAAGTACACCGTTACATACTTTCAGGTTACGATTCCGTTTCGATCAACATTCCCCAAATTGAAATTGAATACTCAGCAAAAGGCGGAGAGACGAAAACCGTAAAATCCAATCCGGTGAAAATTACCATTCACACTTTGGCCGTTGACCCGAAGAAGGAAATAAAGGATATTAAACCGCCGTTAAAAATTGAATTCAGTTGGCTTTTATATCTGCTAATTGTAGTATTGATTTTACTGGCGTTTCTGATAGCGTATTACATTTACAAAAAATACTTCAAGAAAGAACAACAACAGCAAATAACCGAAGAAGAAGTAATTTTAACTCCGTACAAATTGGCATTAAAACAACTTCACGAGCTTGAAGAGAAAAAATTGTGGCAGCAAGGAAAAGTAAAAGAATACCACACCGAACTGACAGGCATCGTCCGGCGTTATTTCGAAGAGCGTTATCATTTTCCGGCAATGGAAATGACGTCGAGTGAAATTATGAAAGTAATAAACCGGGTGATGGACAGTCCGCCGGTAATTAAAATTACGGAGGAATTTTTCCGTAATGCGGATCTGGTTAAATTCGCCAAATTCATTCCCATGCCGTCCATTAACGAAGAGATGATGAAACAAGCGTACACAATAATCGAAAGAACCCGCCCCGCTGCGGAAGAAAGGAAAATCGGGGAGGTTGAATATGTCCGGTAACGTGGAATTCGCTTATCCGTATGTTTTATATTTGTTGCTGCTTATGCCTCTGATGCTTTTTTGGTATTGGAAGAAAAACCAGATTAAAAGCCCGGATATAATTTTCTCTTCACTTAAAATTTTCAAAGGGATTTCGGCAACGTTAAGGGAAAGATTAAGACATTTGCCTGCTGCGTTAAGAGTGCTTGGTATTTCGTTTTTAATAGTTGCGCTGGCACGCCCGCAATCGTTTACATCCGGTGAAAAAATTTATACGGAAGGTATCGATATAGCAATCCTTTTGGATATATCGGGAAGTATGCTTGCAGAAGACTTCAAACCTAACCGTTTGGAAGCGGCAAAAGAAGTAATAGATAATTTCATTAAAGGAAGAACTAACGATAAAATCGGATTGGTAGTTTTCCAAAGCAAAAGTTTTACGCAATGCCCGCTCACAATCGATTATTCGGTACTGCGCACTCTTCTTAAAGAAGTTAAAAGTGGAATTATCCAAGACGGAACGGCAATAGGAACCGCAATTGCCAACGGTGTTAACCGGCTAAAAAACAGTAAATCCAAAAGCAAAGTAATTATTCTGTTAACCGACGGTGTAAACAACAGCGGTGAAATCGATCCGGTTACCGCTGCGCAAATTGCAAAAAAATTCGGAATCAGAATTTATACCATTGGCGTGGGCACAATAGGAACCGCACCGTTCCCTTACCAAACACCGTTCGGAAAACGCTACACAAACATTCCGGTTGAAATTGACGAGGATATTCTAAAACAAGTTTCAAAAATTACCGGAGGGAAATATTTCCGCGCTACCGATAAGAAAAAATTGGAAGAGATTTACAAAGAAATCGACAAAATGGAAAAATCGCGCATCGAAGTTACATCGTACAAACATGCGAGCGAATTGTTCTACAAATGGGCGGCATTGGGATTGATTTTCATTTTGTTTGAATTAGGATTAACCAAAACTTATTTGAGAAGGTTACCTTAAGTTATGTTACGATTTGCTCATCCGGAATATTTGACAATATTATATTTCACTCCACTGCTGATTGCATTGTTTTGGTTCAGTCAGCGGAAAAGAAAACTTTTACTGCAAAAATTTGCCGATAAAAAATTACACAACTTGCTTTTCCCGATGAAAAGCAGGGTTAAACCCGTAGTAAAATTCACAATGGTCTTTTTGGCAATTGTATTCATAATTATTGCTTTGGCAAATCCGCAAGTAGGAAGTAAAATTGAGGAAATCAAACACGTTGGCATAGATGTATACATCTTGCTCGATGTTTCACAAAGTATGAAAGCGGAAGATATAAAGCCAAGCAGACTCGAGAAAGCCAAGCACGATATAGCAAAACTTATTCAACGGTTGCAAGGAGACAGAATCGGTCTGATAGTTTTTGCCGGTGAAGCTTATGTTCAATTTCCCCTTACAACCGATTACTCGGCGGCAAATCTGTTTTTGAATGCAGTCGATTATTCATCGGTGCCCCAACCCGGAACCGCAATTGGTCCGGCAATTGAACTTGCACTTAAATCATTCAAAAAAGACGAGAATACAAAAAAAGCAATTGTTATCATTACCGACGGCGAAGACCACGAAGGTGATTTGGATAAAGCGATAGAACATGCCAAAGAAAAAAACGTCAGCATTTATGCAATCGGACTTGGTTCACCGGCAGGCGTGCCGATACCGATTTACAACAGAAACGGAGTTAGAACAGGTTACAAAAAAGATAAAAACGGTAAAGTGGTTTTAACAAAATTGGATGAAGACACTTTGCGGGAAATTACAAGCAAAGCCGGTGGAAAATATTACAGGGCAACAAACACCGACGACGCCCTGGAATCCGTGTACAAAGATTTATCGAGCTACGAAGGAACGGAATTCGGAACATCAAAAGTTACCGATTATGAAGACAGATTTTACTACTTGTTAATTCCCGCTTTGTTATTATTGTTAATAGAATTTTTCATCTCGGAGAAAAAATCGAAATTGTTGATGAAACTCGAAAGGGAAACAAATATTTGATATCTTTGTAAACAATTAAGTACAATTGAATTAATTATGAAACTTATCTGGAAACATATTTATATTGTGCAAATTTTCATTTTGTTTTCGTCCGTTAACCTTTTGGCTCAAAGCACACGAAGTTTAATAAACGACGGCGTGGAAAAATACGATAAAAAACAATATGCCGAAGCCGAAATCGATTTCCGTAAAGCAATTGAAAACGATGACAAATCTTTCGAAGGATATTTTAATTTGGGCGACGCTTTATACAAACAGAAAAGATACGAGGAAGCCGCAAAAGTTTTTAAAAAATCGAACGAATTTGTAAAGAACCGCCAAGCGCAAGCAAACCTTTTTTACAATTTGGGGAATGCCTTTCTGAAAGCTAAAAAATACGAGGAAAGTATTGCCGCTTACAAAAATTCGTTGCAACTAAATCCAAACGACATGGATGCAAAATACAATTTGTCCTACGCACTTAAAATGTTAAAACAACAACAAAATCAAAACAAGCAAAACCAACAACAAAAAAATCAACAAAACAAACAGAAAAATAAAGACAAAAACGATAACAAGAACGACGAAAATAAAAATAAAGACCAAAAAGAAAAGAACAAACAGAACAAAGAAGATAAACCGAAGAAAGAAGACCAACAAAAACAAAAACGCGAACAAAAATCACAGCCAGGTGAAATTTCGAAAGAAGAAGCAAAAAGAATTCTGGACGCACTCAAAAACAACGAAGCAGAAATCCAGAAACAAATTAGAAAACGTAAAGGAAAAAAACGAACAACCGAAAAAGATTGGTAATATGAAAAACACTCGATTCGCAACATATTTGACCGTATTGTTTCTGATATTTTTTCAAATAAATAATTTCGCCCAAAAATTCAGCGCAACGGTTGACAAAACCACCGTAGGATTAAATGAATATTTCCAGGTCGATTTTGTATTCGAAGAGGGAAATGTAAACGAACTGCAAGCATTTACGCCACCTTCTTTTAACGGTTTGATTGTGATAAGCGGGCCCAACGAATCGAGAAGCATGCGGATTATCAACGGACAAGTTTCGGGTTCACTTACTTATTCTTTCGTTCTAAAGCCGAGAAAATTAGGTAAAGTTCAAATCGGCAGCGCACAAATAACCTACCGCGGAAAAGTTTTGAAAACCAATCCTATCACGGTTAACGTGGTAAAAGAAACCGCCGGCAGAAAAATTCCTTCATCAACAGGAATTTCCCAAGAAGAACTGAAGAAAAACGTTTTCATACTTGCCATTCCCGATAAACGAAGGGCAATGCAAGGTGAACAAATAACCGTAACTTATAAATTGTACACGCGTTTGAATATTGCATCGCCGCAAATTTCCAAACTTCCGAAATACAAAGGTTTCTGGGCAGAGGAATTGGAAAGCTCGCAAACAATTAACTTCAAATACGAAATGTATAGCGGGAAAAGGTACAAAGCGGCGGTTATTAAAAAAGTGGCACTTTTCCCCACCAAAAGCGGAGAACTTACGGTTACACCTTTTGAGCTGAAAATTCCGGTTATAGTTAAGAAAAAACGGAGCGTGGATATTTTCGATGATTTCTTCAACGATTCCTTTTTCGGCAGAACAAAAACTATCGATTTCTTTGCAAAGTCGAATACAATACGTGTCAAAGTTGCTCCGCTGCCAGGAAACAAACCGGAATCGTTCGGCGGAGCAGTGGGCGTTTTCGATATTTCCGCATCCGTTGATAAAAAAAAGGTTAAAGTTAACGAATCGATTACACTGCGCGTTAAAGTTTCGGGAAGAGGCAATATTGCGCTTTTGGAAATCCCCGAAGTTAAACTTCCGCCGGGAATGGAAAAATATGAACCCAAAATTACCCAGTCGATCCGGAGAAAAAATATTGTTTCCGGCAGAAAAGTTGCCGAATACTTAATCGTTCCGCGAATCCCGGGTGAAAAAACCATTCCGCCAATTGAATTTACTTATTTCGATTTACGAAAGAAAAAATTTGAAACAATTAAAACACCGGAATTCAAAATTACGGTAGAAAAGGGAGAAAACGATTATACGCCGCTTGCCAGCGGTTATTCGAAGGAAGACGTTAAACTTCTAAGCAAAGATATCCGTTTTATCAAGACGACTTTCAGTTTACGAAAGAAAAGCGATTTTAAACTTCTGAGCAATTGGTTTTGGTTTGCCGCAATTTTCCCGCTGATACTTTTGGCTGGCGTAATTAGTTACAATAAATATCAAAACAAAATTTCGGGCGATGTAAGTCTTCTCCGTTTCCAAAAAGCCGAAAAGAGGGCAAAACAAAAATTAAAAGAAGCACACGAAGCTCTTCAAAACGGGAATAAACCCGCTTATTATGAAGGATTGTATCATGCATTGCTCGGTTATCTGGAAGACAAACTGAACATTTCGAAGGCGGAATTTACAAAAGAAAAAGCCTTGAACAAACTGAAACAACTCGGTATTCCGGAAAATGTTATTAATGAAATAAAAGATATTTTTGAAAAATGCGAACTTGCGCGGTTTGCTCCGAACGCTCAAACAAGAGAATCGGAAGAAAAACTTTACAATAAAACTCTTGAAATAATTAACGAACTTCAAAATTCGATTTCAAACAGAAAAAAGGCAAAATAGAATTTATGATTAAGAAATCCGGTTTGATAATTGTTTTATGGCTGATGATTGTTCCCCTTGCTTTTGCCTCGGGGGAAGTTGAAGAATTGATGAACCAAGCAAACAACTTATATCAACAAGAAAAATACGAAGAGGCAATAAAACTATACAACCAAATACTTGATAACGGTTACGTTGGTCCGGAACTTTATTACAATTTGGGTAATGCTTATTACAGACTTGGCAAATTAGGTTACGCAATTTTATATTATGAAAAAGCATTGAAACTTGCGCCCGACGACAGCGACATTCAATACAACTTAAAAATTGCCAAAGCACGCACGGTCGATAGGATTCAAGAAGTGCCGCAGCTCTTTTTCATCGAATGGTGGAATGTTCTTGTTGCTTCCCTTTCGGTTACAAGCTGGGCAACAATTGTGCTGATTTTTTATCTGCTTTTTCTTTTTTCAATCGGATTATTTTTCCTTTCGAAGAAAGCACGAATTCAAAAACAAGCGTTTTTACTCGGCAGTTTCAGTCTTGCCCTGTTAATTTTAACCGCCATTTTACTTTTTGCCAGAATAAACCGTGAAACTTCTTCACAATACGGAGTTTTAACCGAGCAGGTTCAAGCGGTAAAAGTTTCGCCGGATGAAAACAGCAACGATGCGTTTGTTATTCACGAAGGAATAAAATTCAAAATTGAAGATGAGCTGAAAGACTGGGTGAAAATAAAACTTGCCGATGGAAAAGTGGGCTGGCTGAAAAAAGATACTTTCGGAAAGATATAAAAAAACCCGGATGCCGGAGAAAGCAACCGGGTTTTCAACAAGGAGAAACATGAAAAAGTTAATTATACAACGTCTTTCAAATCTCTTAGCAACCAACGTCTGCTTTTCATGTAATGTTTTTTAATTAATTCTTCATCGAAACCCAAAGCCCAAACCACATCGGGATTAACTTGTGAGATAATTTCTTCGTCTTCCGGATTGAATTTGATTCTGTGATAATAAATTTCGCCGTCTGCAGTTTTATATAAGTTATGATTTAATTTGTTGATTCCTCTGTTGTCGGTATTAAGTTCAAAATGATTCATTTTCTTTCCCTTTGTTGTTTGTTTCCCCATACTATCCAATTGTTGTGCCACAACAAAAAAATGCGAAAACCGGTGATTTTCGCACATTTTAATAATTTTGCGTGTATCAAATTTGGAAATACAATTTGAGAAGGTGAATCATTTTAAAACAAGTGAGACAACCGGCGCAAAAGTATATCAATGTGATACAGATCACATTGATAATTTTAACAAACGAATGATGCTACGAAATTGACGGGTTTTGTATTTGGCGGAATAGTAATAAACTCATTTGTGTTAAGAACGTATCGCTTTGGTTACTGATTAGTAACCCACGACTTAAGTCGTGGGTTAACGATACCAGAAACCTTAATTTTACAACCGTTTTAACGGTTATTTGAATATATCTTTGTAAAAACAACCGGGAATGAAACGATTAAAAGAAAAGCCACTATGTATTTCTCACTCGGATTTATAAGAGAGGATAAAATTAATATAATAATAGCTACTAAATAAATTACCAAACCAATTTGAAATTTCTTTTTCTTCATTTCTTATTTTCCTCGATTTAATAAAATATATTAAAAAACCATAATTCAAAACAACAATTACTTTGTCCCTCCCCCCTTTCGCCTTAAACATATATCCGATATGTTATAAAAATTAACT
>JALSTB010000089.1 GCA_026983955.1 Melioribacteraceae bacterium | reverse complement strand
TTGCGCAGTTGGCTTAATTCTTTTACCAGTTCTTTGCGTGCAGTTTCGGAAAATCTGGTTAAAACAACGTAACCTATTTCATTATTGAACAGCATTCCGACATCGACCGCATGAATTGGAATTTCATCCCGTGTAATTGTAAAATTCAACGGTTCGTCAATTCCGGGTCTTACCACCGTAATGTTCACCTTGGTACCTTTTTTACCGCGCAGTTTTTTTATCACTTGATTATTTGTGTATCCGGTTGCATCTTCACCTTCAATTTTAACAATTCTGTCGCCGGGCAGAATACCGACGGCTTCACTGGGTCCACCGCTTATCGGAGAAACGACCGTAATCGTATCGTTAATGATTTGGAATTCCACACCAATACCTTCAAAATTCCCTTTAAAAATTTCTTCGGCTTCTTTTTGTTCTTCGGCGGAAATATAAACCGAGTGCGGATCAAGATCTTTGAGCATTCCCCGTATTGCATCTTCCACAAGTTTGGTTGTATCAACTTCTTCCAAATAATATTTGGTTGTGTAGTTTAACACCTGACCGAATTTATCCACATCTTCTTCAATTTTTTTGTCTTCGAAAAGTCCGTTAATGTTGATTCCAACATAAAGACCGAAAATCAAAAAGAACAAAAAATAAATAACGGTTAATCTGGATTTTATCAAAACACGGTTCTCCCTAAATTTTTATTCGAAGTCCGGTTTGGGAATCGAATATTTTTCGTGAAATATTTCCTTGCAACGATTCGTTGGTGTAATTTAATGAAAGAAAAAGAAACAGATTGTTATATGGCTCATAGACAAAATCAAATTTTAAATTGCGGGAATATTCACGGACACCTTGTAAAAAGTAAACTTCTTCGGAATCATTCAATCTGTGACCCAATAAAATATTGCCGCCGTAATTAATAGTTGAACCTTCTGTAACTTTATTAGCACCGTGCACGGTGTAATCGTACATAGCGGAAATTCTAATGCGGTAATGGGGATAATAATTTATCTTAATACCGAATGTAGAGCTGTTCGGTTGTTTGTTTACTCCTATTCCGTAACCGAGGCTTGTATAGTTATTGTAATTTAATCTATGGCTGAACACGTAAGGATCAATTCTCAAATAATCAATTTCGAATTCAACCGGAGCAACGGGAAAAAGTTGAGAAGAAAAAATTCCGAGATGCAACAATGTTTGATTTCCATACCAGCCGGTGCCCAGTTTTCCGAAATCGATATCGTCAATTAATAACGTTCCGTAAAATTTGAGACGGTTAAAAGTATTGTTTGTAAAATCAAAAAAGAGCATTGAATTATCGCGGTCCTGATTTGCATGTTCCGCACTTTTATAAAAGTTAAACGGGTTTAAGTATGAAAAATCGATACCGCGTTTTGAATAAACAATAATTTCACCGGCGCCCAATTTCAAATGTTTGGAAAAGTTATAGTAAAAGCGGTGATACGCAATATATTTATCGGTAATTACATTGCTTGCAGTTTGACCGGAATCAAAAACGATGGACGATGTACCGAGAAGCTTTCCGTGAAAGAATGAAAAACCGAAGTTTTTATATTTTAAGTTTAATTGTATGTAATCTATTGGCGGAGAATAATCGGAAAGCAACGGATGGTAATTTAAAAATCCTACGATTTTTCTGTCGCGCCCTATTTTGAACGTGGCATTATCATATTCCGCCATAAAATAACCTTCGGTTTCATCGAAGAAATCGTTTCCCAAATTCGAGGAAGTATTGGTATGGATTTTAAAATTATATTTTCTGCTCCCGGTCGATTGTGCCAGATAACGGTTGCCGGCAAAAGTGCCATTTGTAGCCTTTATAGAAAAACCAAGATGATTTTGGAAAGAAATCCGCGCAACCCCGCCAAAGTTGAAAATTGATACGGTTTCTACACTGTCGCCGGCAAATTCCCTGTTGAAAAAAGTTGCATCGCCCACAAAATTTATAAAAGCGCTGAACTTGTTTTTTTCGGTAAAATAATAAACGAAGTTTTCTTTTTGTGAAAATACGTTTTTTAATCCGTTATCTGCAACCGATGAGAATTTTTCCGTAGTTGCTCTTAATTCATATTCGAATTCCGTGATGAAATCATTCAAAATTTTTAAATCGACGGGAGAAAGATTTTCTTTTGCCGATATAATTTCTTTCAAGTATCCGGCAATTTGTTTTCTTGTTTTGGGAAGCTCAAACCCGTCGTAATTTTTCAATATTTGATAAGAATCCATTCTTTGAAGGAAACCGTAAACCGGGTGTGTATATTCGACGTAACCTACTTGTGCAGCAATTTGAATTGTCAAAACTAAAATTATTAAAGAAATTAATTTCAAATTATCTTACCTGTTCCCAATTTTTTGAAAGAGATTTTTTTGTAAAAATAACCGAAATTGCATTACTTAACCAAGTTAATAAAATTTTAAAATGTCCGTATTTCCTGTAACGCCGTGGAGATTCGAAAACAGTGATATTATTTGCAAATAAAATTTTACCTTTACGTCTTATACGCTTGAACAATTCGAAATCTTCGCCGGCAATTAATTTTTCGTTGTAACCTTTGAGATCCTCAAAAATCTCTTTTCTGATTACGTGGCATTCCCCCCTTCCCATACCCAAGCCGAGAATATTCAACAACCAAAAATAGTAATTGTAAAATGTTAGAAAAACCAAGTCGGAAAATTTGGAATCGACCGGGAAAACTTTTACTGCGCAAGTCATTGCCAAATATTTGCCGGGATAAAATTTATTTACAATTAAATCAAAAAACTCAAAAGGATTTTCAATCATAGTATCGCAATTAAGAAAAACGAGGATTTCACCGCCGGCAATTCCGGCGCCGGCATTTCTGCCTTGTGCAATATTTTGTTTTCCCCCAACCGGTGCGGATACCACCATGTCGGTAAATTGTTTGGCAATCGAAACGGTTTTATCCGTACTTCCACCGTCCGATACAATTATTTCATAATTGTATTTTTTTCTCAAAGACGGCTCTGTTAATTGTTCGAGCAAAACCGGCAGAAGTTTTTCTTCGTTAAGAGCCGGAATAATTATGCTAAGTTTAACGGACATAATTAGTAAACAAAAGCCAGGAATGCCGCATCGGGTGTAATGCGAATTCCGGGCATCGGAAAATGAATATAGTTTAATGTATTTTTAACAAATTGCCAAAACTGACCGTGTAGCGGAAGTTCTTCCGCATCCAAATCGAGTGCAATGTAAAGTTCACGCTGTCCTTTGCCGTAGCCGTTCCAATCTTTTAATCCGGTGCCGACGGAAATCATTAAGAAAGAAGGCCAATATTTAGCCCAGTTACCGGGTAGAAGATTTTTCATTCTGAATGCAAGCCAATATTTTTGACCTGCATAATCATCGGTAACGTTGTTAGCCCGGTGCAAGCGTTTCCTGTCGCCCGGTGCCGGAGGATTCAACAAATCTTCAGATGGCCAATAGCTAATTCTGGGTTGAAAGTTTTTAAGAACCGGATAATAGTATTGACCAAGAAAATAAAGGGCGCCGAGCAAATCCGCACCGGCGTCACCCGGACTGAACCCCCAGTTTTTCCCGAATCCGTCTTCAATTTCCACATACATTTCGAAAGCAAATGCAGCAGCAGCCGAATAAATTACCGAATTTTCATTCCGGATTCCCGAGCCTTCAAATGCAGAAGAGAAAGCATGCGCAAGAAGATGGGTGCCGTAGAAGTGCCCGATTTTATCAATCCAGAGTGCATATTCCCAATCGTTAACTATTTTAAATGTTGCACTTTGATCAGCCCACCATGTATTTTTTTGGTAAATATGAATTGCCACACCGCTGGACAAAGTGATTGCCCCTATTACAGCCAAATTCGTGTAGTTAATCTGGTTTTCAAGCGGATCGATTTTTATCCGGGTCATTTCCAATTCTTTCGGAGTTAGAGCCGGTTCTACCCCGGATTTACGGAGTATTGCTTCTGAAGGTTCGAGCACATAACTTCCTTGCGGGTAAACCGTTGAGAAAAGCACTAAAAAAAAATATGCGGTTTTTTTTATTCCGTTTAACATCTAATCGTTTAGTTATTAATAAACTTAATTTTAATTACTTCTCTTTCCTCATTTGCGGGAATAAGATAACATCTCTAATTGAGCTTTGGTTGGTAAGCAACATCACCAATCTGTCTATCCCAACACCCAAGCCTGCGGTCGGCGGCATTCCGTATTCCAAAGCCCGTATGTAATCATAATCGATTTGATGAGCTTCTTCATCGCCCGCTTCTTTGTATTTTGCCTGCTGTTGAAATCTGTTGAGCTGGTCAATCGGATCGTTAAGCTCGCTGAATGCGTTGCAAATTTCACGACCTAAAACGAAGCCTTCGAAACGTTCTACCAAACCTTCTTTGGAGCGGTGTTTTTTTGCCAACGGTGATAATTCGACCGGGTAATCCATTACAAATGTCGGCTGTACCAGTTTATGTTCAACTGTAGCCGAAAACAATTCGTCAATCAATTTGCCTTTACTTTCCGTACCGGTAAGTTCAACGTTTCTGCTTTTCAATGCTTCAATTAATTCTTCGTCCGGTGCTTTCAAGACATCTATACCGGTTTCTTTTCTCAGTTCATCCACCATCGAAATTCTTTCCCACTTTTCCCCGAAATCGATTTCGTGACCTTCAATATTAAACTTTGTTGAACCGAAAACCGATTTGGTAACTTCGGCAATCATTTTTTCAACAAAGTCCATCATCCACATGTAATCTTTGTAAGCAACATACAATTCCATCATGGTAAATTCGGGATTATGGGTTCTGTCCATGCCTTCGTTTCTAAAATCTTTCGATATTTCATAAACACCGTCGAAACCGCCGACAATCAACCGTTTAAGATAAAGCTCATCGGCAATGCGCAAAAACAATTTCATTTCAAGGGTGTTGTGATAAGTTTCGAATGGACGTGCCGCAGCTCCGCCATAAAGCGGTTGCAGTATCGGGGTTTCAACTTCAAGAAGTCCTTGATCGTCTAAAAATCTGCGTAAGTTCGTAACAATTTTAGAGCGTTTAATAAATACTTCTTTTACTTCCGGGTTAACAATTAAATCGACATACCGTTGTCTATACCGCAGTTCCTTATCGGAAAATTGATCATAAACTTTCTTGTTGCCATCTTCATCAACCACTTCTTTGGGAATCGGAATCGGTCTTAGAGATTTTGCAAGTAACGTAAGATTTTTAACGTGAACGGTAATTTCGCCCGTGCGGGTTTTGAACACGAATCCGCTAACGCCAATAATATCACCAATATCCATCAACTTGAAAGCATCGTACATTTCGTTCAATTCATCTTTTTTAAGATAGATTTGAATTTTTCCTTTGAAATCTTGAATTTGTGCAAACGAAGCTTTACCCATTTTTCTTATTGCCATTAACCTTCCGGCAATGCTTACATTTTTTCCTTCATATTCTTCATAATTATTTTTTATATCAGTGGAATATGAATCGACATCGTACTTGTATGCGTAAGGTTCGATGTTTCGTTTAATAAGTTCTTCAAGTTCTTCGCGACGTCTTTTGATAAGTTCATTAATATCTTCTTGAACCGCCGTATTCACTTTTCCTCCTTCTTGATTTTTCATTTACCGTTTATTCCCTTTATATTTGTTCATAATATTTTGTATTTCTTTAACATCTAATTTTTTATACTCACCTCTTTTAATTCCACTTAGTGTAAACTTGCCGAATCTACTGCGCTCAAGGTTTTTCACTGTATAACCTAATGCTGAGAACATGTTTTTCACAAAATGGTTTCTTCCTTCAACGGTAATAACTTTTACACGTTTGGGAGATTTTTTATTAACAAAATTAATGGAAACGAATTTTCCCCGTTTCCCGCCGATAACGATTCCCCGCAGCAGTTTTTCACGGTCTTCTTTTTCCAATGGTTTGTCGAGCGTAACCAAGTATTCCCTTTCGATTTTATTTCGCGGATGTGTTAAAAAATTTGCAAAATCCCCGTCGTTGGTAAGAAGCAACACACCGGTAGTGTTGTAATCCAACCGCCCGACAGGAAATATTTTTTGTTTGGTTTTAATCAGTTCGGTTACCGTTGTCCTCTCTTTTTCATCTTTGGTGGAAGTAATCACACCCTTCGGTTTGTTCAACAAATAGTAAACTTTCTTCTCCCAACGGATAAGTTCACCGTCTACTTTAACTTTATCTTTTTCCGGATTAATTTTAACACCCAATTCCAAAACTTTTTTACCGTTTACCGTAACACGTCCTTCGGAAATCAATTCATCTGCTTTTCTCCGCGAAGCAATACCGCATTCGGCTATGAATTTATTCAGACGTATCAAATCCGTTTTCTTCTGTTGACGTGTTGTCTTCAAGTTCTTCCTCAATTTCGTTCATCATAATTTTTCTTTTTTGTTCGATAAAATCGGAGTCCGTCATAATCTCTTCAATTTCTCTCGGTTTCGGAAGGTCGGCTATTTTATTTAAACCGAAATACATTAAAAATTCATCGGTTGTACCGTAAAGCAAAGGTCTGCCTATAGTTTCCGCCCGTCCTTTAATAGCAATAAGATTTTTTTCAAGCAGTGAATTGATTATGTAATCCGAATTAACGCCGCGAATCGTTTCGATTTCAGGTTTTGTTATCGGTTGCTTATAGGCAATAATCGCCAGGGTTTCCAAAGCAGCCTGACTTAACCGTCTGCGGCTTTTTTCGGAAGACAGATAACCAATATATTTTGCATATTCGGGTTTAGTTCCGAATGTAAAACCGTTAGCGATACGTAAAATTCTAAATGCCCTGTCGTTTTCCTCGTAACAATTATTGAGGTAATCCACGGTTTCTTCAACGTCTTTATTTGTTACATCAATATCGTCGCCGTCAATTTCTTTAATTGCCCTCACTATTTCGGAAGCACCGATCGGTTCGTCCGAAGCAAATATTAAAGATTCTATAACCGATTTATAAATCTTTTCCATCGTTCAACTTGTAAATAACAAAATCATTTAATTTTTCCGAAGTATTAATTCCTATTCTATTCATTTTTACCAATTCAAGCAAGGCAATAAAAGTTACTACAATTCTGATTTTTTCGTGCATGTTTCGTATCAAGTCAAGGAAATGAACGTAGTTCGACTTTTCCACGAAATCCATAATAAATTCGATTTGTTCATCAATCGTAATATTAAATTTCTTTACCTCGTGAACAATTTCCTTGGGTCTTTCCATCAGAGCTTTTTGAAAAGCTTTAATCAAATCGAACACGGTAATGTTTTTCAGCAAAGCACTGATTTCTTCCGGAGCTTCTTTCTGATCGGCCGAAAAATTACCACGAAAATTGATTTTCCTTTGATTGTATTCCATCACGGAAAATTCTTCCGCCATTTCTTTATAACGTTTGTATTCCAGTAAAGCTTTAACCAAATCGGCGCGCGGATCAATTTCTTCGCCTTTTTCGTCCACTTCTTTGGGCAAAAGCATTCTTACTTTAATTTGCATCAACGTTGCCGCCATTAAAAGAAAATCGCCTGCAATTTCCAAATCGAGTTGTTCGATAAGATGCAGATATTCCATGAACTCTTTGGTTATTTTGGATATCGGAATATCGTAAATATCCAATTCATCCCGTTTGATGAAGAAAAGCAGAAGGTCCAGCGGTCCTTCAAAAGTATTTAATTTTACTTTATACATTTTAACCTAAATTCATTGCTTTATGTACTTCATCCATTGTAGAAGATGCAACTTCTCGTGCTTTCTTTTCCCCTTCAATTAAAATATCGAGAACATCGTCTTTCTTGTTTTCATATTGTTTTCGTCTTTCAATAACCGGAGCAAGAAACTCATTAATTTTAGTTGTGCATTTAAGTTTACAATCGACGCAACCGAGTTGACCTGAGCGGCAACCTGCTTCAATCTCGGGAAGTTCCGCGGGATTGAATTTTTTATGATATTCGAACACCAAACAAACTTCGGGTCTTCCCGGATCGTTTCGCCTGATTTTTTGTGGATCGGTAACGGCTTTGCGCAGTTTTTGTTGAACCGTTTCGGGCTCATCCGAAAGTAAGATTGTATTGTTAAGCGATTTGCTCATTTTTGCATTTCCGTCCAAACCCGGTAATCGGGAAAATTTTGTTAACAAAGCTTTCGGCTCCGGAAATACTTCACCGTATTGCTGATTGAATCTCTTTGCTATTTCCCGTGTTATTTCGATATGCGGAACTTGGTCTTCACCAACCGGAACAGCATCGCCCTTGTAAAGAAGAATATCGGCGGATTGCAACACCGGATAACCGAGGTGACCGTAAATAACATTCTTTATATTCAAATCCCTTATTTGATCTTTTAGCGTCGGATTCCTTTCCAATCTTGCTTTGGTAATTAACATAGAAAATATCAAAAACAATTCCGTATGTTCTTTTACTTGCGATTGCCTGAAAAACGGGCTTTTCTGCGGATCCAATCCGGTTGCTAGCCAATCAATTACCATTTCGATTGTATTTTTGAAAATTTCACTTGTATCCTGATTGGTGGTAAGCACATGATAATCAGCTACCAAGTGGTAACTTTCATGTTCATCTTGTAGCTTAATCCAATTTTCCAGTGCGCCTAAGTAATGACCGATATGCAGTTTGCCGGTCGGGCGCATTCCACTTAAAATTCTGTATTTTGCCATATTTTCCCGATTTGTTTTGATGAATATAAATAATAAAAATAACTAAAAAATATAATATTTTGCGGCATAAATTACCGTAAAAACCGGCACAATTATAGTAAGCAACTTTTCTGAAGGATTTTGAATACAATGTTAAGCTTGTCATTCATAAAAAATACGGCATATAAAAATCAAAGTCAGATGCTGAAACAAGTTCAGCATGACGGTTTTTTTTCGTATTGCAGTTATTTTTGGAACTGTCATCCCGGACTTGTTCCGGGATCTAAAAGGAACGAGTTTACGCACTTTAGCATTCCCGGGAAAATGAAATCTGAAAAGTGCAATTAGATGCTGAAATAAATTCAACATGACAACCGGGAGATGCTGAAAAAAGTTCAGCATGACGAGGCTTTTGGTGACGTCTTTGCTTTCGTATTGTCATCCCGAACTTGATTCGGGATCTGAAAAGAACGGATTTACACTCCATGTAATTCTCACGAAAACGGGAAGTTCAAAACACAACCAGATGCTGAAATAAGTTCAGCATGACGGGTTTTATTAATCGTTTTTTTATTCCCACAGAAATCGGGAATTGTTTTGCAGTTGTCGGTTTACCTTCAACAAAAAAAAGCCCGATGTCTTAAAACACCGGGCTTTAATTGCAGTTTAACGTATCAACAACATTTTCTTAACTTTTGAAAATGTGGGAGTCGTAAGTTTATAGATGTAAAAACCGCTTGTTAATCCGGATGCATCAAAGTTTACTTTGTAATTTCCGGCATTTTGTTTAGTATTAACAATAACTTTAACTAATTCCCCTAACATATTGTAAACACTAAGGTTAACGACTGTTTCCTCAGGGAGTGAATAAGAAATCACAGTACTAGGATTGAACGGATTCGGGTAATTTTGCGTTAATTCATATACTTGCGGTTTAGCAAAAGACACTTCTATAACTGGTGAAAATTCAAATTCACCGTTGATGTCAGTTTGTTTCAACCGGTAATAATAATACCCTGTTTTATTGTTAATTTTATCAAGATAGGAATAATTTTTCGGCGAATTCGAATTTCCGTGCCCTTGAACAAACGCTATTTTTGTCCAGTTATCATTATTTTTAACCGATACCAATTTCGTATCCGAGAATAATCTTTGTATTTCAAAACCGTAGTTGTTTACTTCCGTTGCAGTTTGCCATTTAAGTAATATTCCGTTCGCTAACTGGACTGCGGAAAAGGTGGTTAATTCTACAGGCAAACTTCCGTCTTCATGAAAATCATTCAAATCCCTCGGTTGAATTTGATAGCCCCACGTATAAGGAGAAGTGTTATCATACTGGTTGAACACACCGACAATATCTTTAGGCCAAGCCGGTTCCGGTGAACCGTCTATATCGGTATCTTTATCGATTCGGAGTTTTAAAGTATGAGCGCCGCCGTCGTCGGTGATTTCCACATTGGCATTATTACCGTCTGCCGGCCAGGCATCTCCCCCGCCGGTATTGGATGCATGCTGTATTCCGATTAACGTTCCTTCATAACTTTCCGGATCGGCTAGCAACTGAGCAATAGTTAAAATAAGCGGATCGGGTACTGCATTTACTTTTGTAGGTCCGTTATCGGTAATATCACTGGCGTTATCCGGAATAATTTCGGTTTTTCCGTTGTATTGTTGCACTTTACCAACCACAGTGTAACTGTTTCCGCGAATTACGGTAACACCGGTCTCGCCACCTTTATAAATATTGATGCCTTGTGTATTATCTTGAATATAAACATCGAGACTGGATGTGGAGAAAATGCCGCTTTCAACCGTAGCGGTTCCTGTGATTCTTGCGTAAGTATCCAGATAAGTTGCGACACCATTTGCATCAACCTCGTGCAACTTGGAAATTGTAACTGTGCCTGCAAAATATTGACTTGTTGCCGAATTGGAGGATACCCCGTCCACGTCTTCCGCATAAATCCAATACGATACCAAATCACCGTCGGTGTATGCAGATTCCGGAATAGTTCCTTGATAAGTACTGCCGCCGGTATTGGTCATAGTTACGGAATTATCCGGGCCGTCATTAATTTTATATTTCAAGATTGCCGCTCCGATACCGTCGCTATCCGTAATATCCGCAGTAACTACTGTGTTTTCATTCTCGAGTGGCACATTTGGTGACCTCGTAACATTTGTAATTGTTGGTGCGGAAGCGTTAAGTGAGTGGGAACCAAGACCGTCAAAAGTATCTTGCGGATAACCGTTCCATTCATCAGCTGGATCGAAAGCATCATTACCATTGGTATCGCCAGCACCGTAAATGGATTTTCGTCTTAACGTATTATCTTTTGTCGATGCATCTCCGGTTCCCCATTCGGCTCCCGGATCATTGCCTATTTGACCTATAACATCCAAAATTTCCGTTCCCTTTTTTAGAACTACAGCATCGTCTCCGTTAAAATTTACCGAACCGGTTGTTTGGTCGGCAACATCAAGAATTGCTTGATCGGCGCTGGAGTTTGCAAGTACGAAAACATCCCCGTTTACAATGCTTCCGGTTAGAGATATCGTTGTGCTGGGATTTGTATTTCCGTTAGCATAAATTTCTACCGTATAACCGCCGGTATTTAAATCAATTGTGCTGTGAGTGTTGTTGAAAATTTCGAGCGCTTTATTGTTGCCGCTTCCTTCAACATATTCACTGAAAAACAAATCCGGCGATTTGTAAGTCAAATCGTTAAAATCGATATAATTTACATATTCGGGATGATCGACAAACGGATTTCTGTTATCTTGAATCGATTGAACGTAATCGTTTCTGTCTTTTTCCCATTGATCCGGTAAATCTTGCCAGTGCCATTGCAATAACAAATCCAAATCTTGCGGGTCGTTTCCCAAATCGTTTACTATGTGGTTGTTCAGCCAATTGAAGCTCCAATCGTAACCTTCTATATCATCATAGCGAACGGACATATAAAGCAACGCCCGTGCGGCATCACCTTTGTGCGGGTCTCGCGGTTCATAAACATAATTTCCGTTTGCATCTGTCCCCCGTTGGGATTCCAAAAAGGTATAATCCGGAGTAACAACTTCGCCCAACGGGTAATTACTTCGTATTGCATTGGCGTTATTTTGATGTGTCGGGAATAAATGATGCTGATCGGCATATTCATCCCTTTCAATGGGACTATTTGCCGGGTTAGTCGGCATCCAACTGTGAGCCCAAGTGTGCTCCCGGCTCAGAACGTCCCACTGAAACGTTCCGGAATAAATATATTCGTAATGAGAATAAACACAAAATACCGATTTGGTTCCGTCACCGTTATCAATTGAGGCAAAATTCGCTATGTTGGTTTCGTCGAATTGTGAATACGGAACCCAAGTATAAGGATTGCGTATCCGGTTTTTTAAATTATCTAAAAATGTGGTTTTACGGGGGTTCAGATTATCGTAGTAAGTCCCCTGCGCAAATAGAGAAGCCGCAAACAATAAAAAAAGAATACCAAGTAAAATTTTTTTCATTTCCCAACCTCAGGTTTATTTATTAATAATGTTGCATAAAAATATCATTATTGTTTTCAATAGGATTTGATACAGATCACAATACGGGAGAATTGAATATCAAGATGATACAAATAAAATGAAAAAACTATAAATAACAAATTAGTTTTCGATTAAATCTATCAGCAGGTTGTGTGAATTAGTGCGCCGGGGAAACGTGAACCGGCAAGTTCATTATATTTTTCCACGGCTTGCTTCGTGTTCAAGTGGTAATATTCGACGTGATAAAATTCAAGCATTTCCCTTGCTTTCTTCGATAAGCGCAAACGGTTCAACATTCCTTTTGAAATAACAAGTACATCGGCACCTTTATCCAACAACAATGAAATTTCTTTTGGTTGAATACCGCCGTAATGTTCCGTCCCGGTCTTATTCCAGTCCCATTCCTCCGCTCCTCCGGGGAACAATATAACATCCTTAAAAGGTTTCTCAAATCCGGCAATCCGGATTTTCCCCCAAGAATATTCAAGTATTTCCGGTGATTTCGGTTTATTCATTTAATTATGAATTTCTCTGAATTGTTTGTGTAATTTCAGCGGTTTTCTGCGCCGTTTTTCCCGTACTTTCATGTTAAGAAATTCAACCCCAACGGAAAATGCCATTGCAAAGTAAATATACCCTTTCGGAATGTGAAAATCGAGTCCCTCACCGAAAAGCGATACACCGACCAAAATTAGAAAACTCAAAGCCAGCATTTTTATAGTCGGATGTT
>JALSTB010000088.1 GCA_026983955.1 Melioribacteraceae bacterium | reverse complement strand
GTTGCCGAATGGCATGGAGCGAAAACCGGTTCCTTTCAGATCCCGAATCAAGTTCGGGATGACGGTGCTAAATAATAATGGCAATACGAAAAACCCTATTTAATATGAAGTCCGCATCCCGCTGTGCTTTAATAAAATGCCAAACGTCGAATAAGGGCACAGTGTTTTCAAATTACTTTAACATTGAAAGCAATTTCTCTACTTTCTTTGGAGTTACTTGAGTATAAACCCTGTCATTAATTGAAATGACCGGTCCCAAATGACATAACCCCAAACAGCCGGTAAACTTGAAATGAACTTTATTGTCTTTTGATATTTCGCCCAATTTAACTTTATATTTTTTCTCTATTACTTTAATTATTTCATCTTTTGCACGGGTACGGCAATTTACCGACCGGCACAGGCGGATTGTATATTTTACTTGCGGTTTGTCCAAAATTTTGTGGAATGAAATCACATTATTCACATCAACGTAACTTACATTCAACAGGCGCATGACTTCATTTTGTGCAAATTGGGAAACGTAACCGTATTTTTTTTGAAGTGCTTTCAGTATAGGCAAAATAGAGGATTGTTTCGTCCCGTATTTTTTAACAAGCTTTTTAACTTCTTCGCTTGTTCTTATTTTTTCTTCAAGAAGCATTGTTTATCCTTCAGGTATTTATCTATAAAAAGACAAGAAGTATGCCATTAATTCTTATTTTTAAAATCCCCATTACACATTATTTTCAACGGGATTAAAAGAGATAAATGTTCTTTTTTTCCAAGCAATAAGAAAAACTAAACTATTCATTCCAAAATTTGATATTAACTCTTTTATTCGGTTGATTCTATTTTTATATTTCAATTAAGAATTTACGGTAATTCTATGCCCGAGTCACAAATCAAACTAAAGAAATCCGCGGCTTACATTTCATTTGCAGTTGGCATCGGTCTGTTTTTTATAAAAATATTTGCATATTTTCTTACCGGTTCAAGTGCAATTTTCGCCGATGCGTTGGAATCGGTTGTTCACGTTCTTGCAACTGCAATGGCTGTTTACAGTATAATTTTAAGCACAAAGCCGCCCGATGAATCCCACCTTTACGGACACGGTAATATCGAATATTTTTCCGCCGGTGTGGAAGGATTTTTCATTTTACTCGCCGCCATCTCAATTATTTACACCGCCGTCGATAAACTTATTCACGGTTTTGAAATTCAAGCTCTCGATTACGGTACGGCTTTAATAGCTTTTGCAGGTTTTACGAATCTGTTCTTGGGTTATTTTTTGGTAAAAAGAGGAAAAGATACCGATTCAATTGCCCTTGTGGCAGATGGAAAACATGTACTGACGGATTCGTTTACCAGTTTTGGTGTTGTCTTCGGTTTGATTTTGGTTTTAATTACCGGATTGAAAATAATTGACCCGGTTGTTGCAATAATTGTTGCTCTCAACATAGTCTTTACCGGTTACAAATTAATCCGCGAATCAATCGGTGGATTAATGAACGAAACCGATCAAAAATTATTGACCCGGATTGTAGAAATTTTAGTAGAAAACCGGAAAGACCATTGGATTGACATTCACCAGTTACGTTTTTGGAAATCCGCCGAAAAAGTATTCATCGATTTTCACCTTACACTCCCCTACTACTTCACAATCCGCGAATCGCACGAAGAGGAAGAATCGATTGAAGCTGAAATCAGGGAATCAATTCCGACCGCACAAGTAAAATTGCACATCGATTACTGCATTGAATCGTTATGCAAATATTGCAAATATCAAGAATGCGAAGTACGAAAGCATGACTTTACCGATGAAGTAATTTGGGATAAGAAAAAACTAATCGGTGAAGCTTTGGCACTAAAAGCCGGGAAACATCAAACAATAAATTTATAGCTTTTCATTCTTTCTCATCGAATCGACAGCCATTTTCCGTTTATACTCAAAAAATTTAGTTTTTAATTTTTCATCTGAAACCGCCAGAATTTGTACGGCAAGCAGTGCGGCATTTTTAGAGCCGTTAATTGCAACTGTTGCAACGGGAATACCGGGCGGCATTTGCACGATTGATAACAGTGAATCCAAACCGTCTTGAAATCCGGATTTTACCGGCACACCGATAACCGGCAAGATAGTTTGACCGGCAGTAACGCCGGGTAAATGAGCGGCCATTCCGGCAGCTGCAATAATTACTTTCAAACCGCGCTCAGCCGCGGTTTTTGCATATTCGGCATGTTCATCGGGCGTACGGTGAGCCGATAATATTTTAACTTCGTACGGAACTTCAAATTCTTTTAATACTGCGAAAGCTTTTTCCATTACGGGTAAATCGGAATCGCTGCCCATAATGATACCAACCAAAGGTTCTTTACCCATTTCTTCCCCTTTAACTTATGTTTCTGTTTCCGAAAGATAAATATTTAAGAATTACGATTGCAAGGATATTTTTCCGTTGTGAAATTTTAACATTCAAATTTGATTGAAAAATATTATTTTAGTAAAAGAATGATTAGCGCTGTTCTTTGAAAGTCGTAAAAATTTTTTACTTGGAACAAACGGATATTACGGTTTTATAATCCACGATTTTTTACAAAAAACAAAAGAGAATTATGATGAGGAAAAATCAAATTTATATCGGTAGAATTAAAGGGATAGCCGTAGGCTTGGATTATTCGTGGTTTTTGATTTTCATTCTGGTAACATGGATATTGGCCGGAAGTTATTTCCCTTCCCAATTCAAAGGCTGGTCAACTTTCGAATACTGGATTTCCGGTGCCGTTACTTCCGTTCTGTTTTTTCTCAGTGTCCTACTCCACGAAATTTCACATTCTGTTGTTGCCGGTAAGTTTAAAATTAAAGTAAATCAAATTACATTATTTATTTTCGGTGGAATTGCCGAAATCAAAGAGGAACCCAAAAACTCTTCTCAAGAATTTTGGATTGCCATAGCCGGACCCATAATGAGTTTAATTATTGCGGTTGTAAGTTATTTCATCAGCCGTATCTCACCGGAACATTCGCAGCTGTATGCAATTTTCGATTACCTATTTCAAATAAATCTAATTTTGGTCCTATTTAATTTAATTCCCGGTTTTCCACTTGATGGCGGAAGGGTTTTCAGGGCAATTGTTTGGTCAATCACAAAAGATTTTCAACGCGCTACAAATATTGCGGCAACGGTCGGCAGGTTCTTCGGTTTCATATTTATCCTAATCGGATTTTTCATGATGATGCGCGGAGCGGTGATTGACGGAATTTGGATTGCATTTATCGGATGGTTTCTGGAAAGCGCCGCACTAGCCCAGCTGCAACGACAAGTCCTTTATAAACTGCTGGCTGGTAAAAAAGTTGAAGATGCAATGAGCAAAGCTTTCGCGCTGCTTCCTGCAAACACAACGATTCAAGAATTTATCGACAATGAAATCTTGTTGCGCAACAGAAGATTTTTTATTGTGGAAGACAAAGGCGTGCAAATCGGTTTTGTTACAGTGCATGCAATTAAAAGTGTACCGAAAGAATTATGGGAATCAACTACTATAAGAGAAATAATGACTCCGATGTCCGGCGTGAAGAAAACTCATCCGGAGGAACCTTTACTCGATGCACTTAAACAAATGGATAAAAACGGTGTGAATCAATTACCTGTTTTCGACGAAAATGATAAAATTATTGGAATCATCAGCCGTGAAAATATTCTTTCTTTACTTAACACAATACACTTAAACGAATTGGGTTAATAGCCTAAGACTGTATGTTGTTAAATTATAATATAAGTATATTTATTTTAATAATTTTTAATCTAAATATTAAGATATTTAGTTTATAAATTGATATATCCTACCAAAACGGGTTTGAGGGAGTGTGCTGGCTGAAAACTCACCACATATTGCTTGCCTGTTAACTCCCCAGCTTCCGGTTTGTGTTTTCTATGAATTGCGTCAATGTTACGGAGGGTTCTCTGCGGGTTACAATTTTCACATCGAGTGGTACGGTGGAAAATTTTTCCACTGCCGAACCGATAGCATCGTAAATCCACTCTTTTTTATTACCGAACGCACCACCGCCCACAAGGGTTAAGAACAATTTAGAATTCCCGTTTCTTTCGTAATTTTTCAATGCGGCATAGAAAGTTGCCTCGTAAGTTGCTTCCAAAATTAAACGGGCAAATTTTTCCCAAAGATTCGCTTCAACATCAGAATACGAGACGGGCAATGCAGAACAGTAAATTTGCGATACAATATTTTTATCTTCACTTACCGTAACTTCCGTGTTCCATTGAATGCCAACTTCCACTTTTCCTTTTAGTAATTCATATTCCTCTTCCGTTAAACTATCAAGAACTTTATTCATCTTTACCAGATTTTCTTCGGTTGATAGAACATAACCGTTTGACATACGCCAGAAATTATGTACATCGTTGCCCAGCGCTTTGCCGAATCTGCTCAAACAATCTATTTGATTTTCAGCAGATTGACCGAGCTGCCCATTTACATCCACGAAATAATTCCGGTATATCGTTCCCGCACCACAGGCAATTGCACATGCCGGACCCTGAGTATGGTCATATTCGTAAATGCCAACCCCGGCTTCGGGTGTAATTTCTGGACCGGTCATCTCCAGTAAATTAAACTGGGAAGCAACCTGAAATAACGCCCCTTTGTTCCCAGGCATTTTATGTAATTCTTGTACATCCCCCACTATGGCAGAAACTTTTATCCTGGAACCGTAGAACTTCAAAGGTTTTACTTCCGTTTTTAATTCTTCCGGTGATACTATCTGCAATTTTCCAATTTCATAACGTTTCCCGTTCACTTTGGAAATCATAAGACCGTTTTCAATTTTGATGTTTTTTCTTACTTGCACGGGATTTTCTTCCTCAAATCCCATTAATTTTGCAAACCACGTCATAATATTTTATTATCAGATTTTTAATTATTTAAGTCTAATTGCTTGATAATAATTGAAAAGAAAAATTACCACTACAACTTTAATTATTGAACGGAAAATATACAAATATCAGATGTGTGAAGATAAAATCCGGCTATACCTGAATTGCCGGATGTTTTCATGGTGAACAAAGAAATAATTTTTTCATCTATCCGTTTACATTCCGGAATTAAAAAGTTTAAAGTTTACCAATTAAACTGGTAAACCTCGGAATGTGGTTCGAAGAATTTCGGAAATTTGTCAATTATCATATCTTTTAACATTCTCACAACCATCTCATCGTCCAGTTTGTTCATATTAATCACAGCATCGTAGATCAGCGGATCGTCAATATCCTTACGGAAATAAGTTTCAATGTACTCCTTACGTGCAATATCTTCCCTTTCCATAATTTCTTTTGCTTCTTTTTTCCCTACACCGAGTTTGGTTTGCAGATTTTTTCTCCGTACATCTTCCGGAGCAATGAGACGGATATGAAATGTATTTTTAAGGTGGGAAGTAATTATGTTCGCTCCCCTGCCCACTATTATCACATTTCCCATTTGAGCCAGTTTCAAGATTGTACCGGAAGTTTTATGCACAAGTTTTAATATCGGTGGATGCACACCCAACAACTCATTAAGCATTGCATTTACGGTCGATATTTTTTCCTCACTCAAAAATTTGTTGATTCTTTCCGGCAAATCGTGATCTTTAATCACCTTCTCAATCAGATTCTTATCAAAAGCAGCCCATTCGGCAGTATCTTCGGCACGTATACGGTTAAAAATATCGACTAATTTTTCACAAATCACTTCCGTATCGATACCGCTTTGTCTGGAGATAGTAATACATGGTCCCGGTTTAACCGGGCGTTTAGGTTGGATTTCTTCCCTCAATTTGGAATGCGATTCGATATACTTTCTGGCTTTTGCCAGTGAACCGTCCGTTTTCACATTCATAATATTTCCCCTCTTTAATTAAACATTTTCCTTTAATTTGAAATATACAGGAATAACAATTTGAACCTTAACCGGTCTGCCGCGTTGTTTTCCGGGTTTAAATCTGGTTTCCTTAACCGCCTTCATTGCCGCTTCGTCGCATCCGGCACCAATACCTTTCACAAGTTCAACTTTTACAACTTCGCCTTTTTCGTTTACATAAGCTTTAACGTAAACTCTTCCGGTTACCCCCGCTCTTCTTGCTATTTCAGGATATTTTATTCGTTTTTGTATTCCTTCTATTCCGCCAATCGGTTCGGGCATTTCTTCAACAACAACAAAGAATGTTGGTTGGGTTTCTTCTTCTTTTTCTTCTTTCGGCGGCGGTGGTGGCGGGGTTGTAACTTTTTCATTCATAATTAATTCGGTCGATTCGATTTCGACATCTTTCAAAATTTCATCCGCCGGTGCTTCAATGGGAATAGGCGGTTTGGGCGGTGGCGGCAATTTTGCTTCCTGTTTTGTTTGAATTACATCTTCAACTTTTACCAGTTCTTGCGGAGCCTCTATTTTCGGTCTTTCAAACTTTATGTGGGGGAAATATTTGAATGCCAAAATTGTGAACGATAAGGCAATTATTATTCCGATTTCAACATTTCTCAGATACTTTCTCTTTAAGTCAACTTTCGGATTTTTTCTGAGTCTCATGGCTTCCTCCCGGGTCGTCCGGAATAAGAGCATTGACTCTTTTTTTTAATTTTCCTACCAATTATACAGTGTAAAATTTCATTAGTTGCCTTGAATTGATCTTCAAAAAATTGAGGGTTGCCAAACTTATTTCTAACCGCAATAATTAAAACCGGCATTAAACTTGCGTTTAAAAAATAATTCAATAAGTTTACGTAATAGATTTTATTTGAGACTTATAAATCTTTTTACTTACCTGCTCTATTGTTCTTTAATCTTTTGATGTCCAACACAATCCAAAGCTGAATCATTCAACTTATTTGTGTTTGGAATCGGAGTTAATTAAAATAAACTTGTATTGATTTATGAATAGAACCTTCGCCATATTACTTTGCTTTACCATTTTCTTATCTTCCATACCCCTTTTTTCACAGACTACATTAACAGGCAAAGTAATTGACGGCTCCACAAACGAACCGCTACCTTTTGCAAACATATATTTCGAAAAGCTCGGAACCGGAACATCAACAAATTCAGATGGGGAATTCAGAATTACCGTACCGGAATCGGACCAGAAAATAACCGTAAGTTTCGTAGGATATAAAACCGAAGAAATTAATTTACCCGCCGGACGGTTGCATGATTTTTTATTGATTAAGCTATATTCAACCGATTTATTGTTACAAGAAGTTACGGTCTATGCCAAAACGGAAGACAGCAAAGATTTGGCTTTAAGCAAACTTTCGATTCAGAGTGAACGGATAACAGAAATTTCACCGTCTATGCCGGATGTAATGCGTTCGGTTCAGGCTTTGCCCGGAATATCTTCGAACAATGAATTCAGCGCCGAGTTTAACGTGCGCGGTGGGAACAAGGATGAAAATTTGGTATTGGTAAACGGTGCGCAAGTTTATCAACCTTATCATATCAAAGAAGCCGCTAACGCCAGCGTAGGGATTTTTAACGTCGAATTGATAAAAAAAGTAGATATGTCAACCGGTGGATTCAGCGCACGCTACGGCGATAAAATGAGCTCAGTTCTGAACATAGAATACCGTGAAGGAAACAAGAAAAAATATACGGGTGCAGCCACATTAAGTTTGGCTTACCTCGATGCATTCGTTGAGGGTCCGCTATCTAAAAAAGGTTCGTTTATTTTCGGAGCACGCAAAAGCTATTTGGAATATGTGCTTTCTTTGCTTCCTTACGAGGATATTACCATCGCCAAACCTTCATTTTATGATGTGCAAGGTGTTCTTTCCTATAATTTTACGCCCAAAAACAAAGTTTTGTTGGAATTCATTCATTCGGGTGACAGTTTTGTTTACGATCCTAAGAAAACACGCTCTTACCAGCCCAGAATCAGTACATTCAAAGGTGAAAGCGCTTTTATCAAAGAAAATTTGAAATCGAACGAAGATAACCGGGCGGATTATTTCACCAATCTATTCGATATTCAAAGCAAAAATGTCCTTTCAGGTAAATCGATTCTTAATTTACGATTGTCTTATTACGATCAGACCGATGAGGAAAACCGCTTTACCGAATCGAATTATAAAGAGCTGATTTCAACCGATACAAAAGATTATTTCAAATACATCGATAACAGAAGGGATATTCAGGATCACCTTCGCATCAAAACTGTGGAAGGGAATATATCTTTTGAAAGCCTCCTTTCGAAATTTTACGAAATTAAATCCGGTTTTGTTTACAGAAATTTAACATTCGAACAAAAAACCAAAGATAAAAGAACGATTGACGAAATTAACAATATTACACATTACCCCGACACCACTTACAAACAAAAAATAAGATACGATGACGACCTGGAAAGCGACACCATAAACGTATCAGCTTACAAAATGGCAGGATACGTAGAAAATATTTTTCAACTCGGTGATAACATTCTGCTCAACGTAGGCGGCAGAGTGGATTATTATAATATCAACAACGACTTGAATATCAGTCCGAGAGTAGGAATTTCCTATAAAACCGGATACGGAACAACAATACGCGCGGCTTGGGGACATTTTTACCAATCCCCTTCCTACAATCAACTGAAATATACTTTTGTGGCGGATTCAAATACAAAAGCACAAAAATCAACTCATTACGTTTTTGGTGTGGAACAATTCATTCCTTTTAATAAAGAAGGAACATCCTCGCTCAATTTCCGTATAGAAGCATATTATAAAGATTACGAAAATTTAATATCGTCTTATTTTTCGGCATTCGACAGACTTGCATATACAAAAGAAAACGATGCAACGGGTTATTCAAAAGGATTTGATTTTTTCTCAACTTTAATTTTGCCGAGAATATACTTCTGGATAAGTTATAGTTATTTGGTTGCAAGGGAAGATTTGATAGACGACGACAAAGGTGAATATCCCAGATTTACGGATCAAACACATACTTTGGCGGCAATATTCAATTATAAACTTGGTAGAGGCTGGGAGGTTGGTACTAGGTTTTTCTACGGCAGCGGATATGCATACACACCCCGCGTGGCCGTTTATAACGAAGCAAAAGATAAATGGAATTGGGTTAAACAAAAGAAAAATTCCTCCTACCTTCCACCCTATAAACGCTTGGATTTCAGGGTTAGCAAAAAATTTACATTCGAGAGATTTTCCCTTTACACTTTTCTCGATGTAAGTAACGTAACTAACTTTGAAAACATTCAAGGCTACGAATATAAATTTACACCTATTGGAACTCCTAAAACGGAAAAGGTGTTATTATGGCCGGTGGTTCCCACTTTGGGAATTAAAGTTACATTCTGATTGTGTGAATGGTCATAATTGAGAAAAATTTGTAGCAACAAGTTGATTGAAATCACAAACTGTGAAACTTGCTCCATTATATTGCCTATGAGTTACAGAAAATTTGTAGCCGTTATTGGAAAAGAATTGCGATAAACAACTAAAAACAAACAACAATTTAAGGAGCAACTTTATGAATAAAACAAGAAAATTGAAACTCTTTTTGAGTTCATTATTACTTCTTGGTTTTATCTTTACTTCTTGTACCAACAATACCGAGCCGGCTAATGAAATTCAGAAGTTGGTTTACAAGCCTACTCAACAAGAAGCAAAAGACCAATCCGAAGCCATGATTAAGGAAACGTTAAAACAAATTACCGAAGCCATGGCCGGATACTCAAAAATTCCCGATTCACTTTTGGGAAAAGCAAACGACAGCAGGGATTATTACTATTTTGCAGGATGGCATACATGGAGAGGAGAAATTGATAAATCTCCGTTCGGTATGACCGACGCATACACTGCGGAATATCTTGCAAAAATACAATTCCAAGACGGTTCGAAAAACGTTCAAAAAGATCCGGATGGCGCCGAATACATGAGAATGTATCTTAACGCCCACATCGCATTCGGTTTCGTTAACGGCGAACCTTACGGTGATGAAGTATGGTATGATTACGACGGTAACGTTACCCCGTTAACCGGAAATCCTTCTATCATCAACGGTGAAGGAACTTACGAAAGAAGATGGGTCGGCGTTATGAACGGACAAGATACCGAATTACATTACAAATGGGATCTCGTTCTTAACGATATTGAATTCAGATATGACTATATCGCAAATGACTTCGCGCTTACCGGCAACATCATGATTTACGTCAACAATTACAACAGTAACGATGACGCTCTTTATACCATGATGTTCAGATTCAACAATTCACGATTCGGTTTGGTTGAAGTTTACAGAAACGGTCAATTAATCCAAACTTACGGTATAGAAATTCCCAATTTCTACGAAATGTACAACTTACCTTCGCTGGAAAACTGGGAATTCGGCGCAAGCTTCGAATTTCCTACACCGATTCCGTTCTAAAATTTAATTGTTGTTGACCCTAAAAAAAACCCTCTTGGTTGAAAACCGAGAGGGTTTTTTACTTTAGTGAATGGGGGGAGCTAATTAAATAAATAAGTATGCAGTAGCCAATATTAAAATTGACGGATACAGTAACTTTTGAAACATAAGTAACCAACCTTCAAGTAAATTTAAAAATGCGGTGTAATATTAAACCGGCACCGTGTAATTTGCAATAAGAATAAACACAAATCGCAAGTCACAAAAAATATTACACAATATCATATTTATATTGATATATTCAACCGTAAATTAAAAATTAAATTATTAGGATTTTGTAATTTTTATCTCTATATTACACCGTTCCTTTCAAAGGAATGATTTAATTGTACAAATTGTTCAGTGTATTAAAAGCAGTGCAGAAGTTTTTCTACAAGTTGTTTTGTCTCTGTTCAATTTTTTATTTTTTTATTTATAGGAGTATCTGTAAAATGGCAGAGCGCAAAGAAGGAACCGTTAAATGGTTCAACAGTTCAAAAGGTTATGGTTTCATCGAACAGGAAAACGGGGATGACGTATTCGTACATTTCCAATCAATTATTGCCGATGGCTATAAAACACTTGAAGAAGGTCAAAAAGTAACTTTCGTTGAAGGACAAGGACAAAAGGGTCCTCAAGCCACGGAAGTGGAAGTTATTCAATAACGATTATAATCCGTTTGACAAAAGCTCCTTAAACGGAGCTTTTTTTGTATTATTCCATAAAATTTTCCCTTATTCATTTTTCTCAATATCTTTTAACTATTCTGCAAAAAAATTTTGTGGAAAAATTAATGCACTAAAATTTATTTGTTATAAGAAGAAAAAAATACTATTATTAGAAAAAAAAGATTACATCTCTTTTATCCATAATCTTAATTCATTTATTTTAATTTAACGGAGGTACCATGAAAGTATCAAAAATATTCATATATTTGTTAATATTAACCGTAGCCGGATTATATTCCAATGCACTGGCGCAAGAGCATCCGACCGAACACCCCACTAAAAAGAAAGTGGAGAAAATAAGAAAAGAACATCCGACGGAACACCCTTCGGAACATCCTGCAAAGATGAAAAAGGCGAAGGAACATCCAGCGAAAGAAACGGCAGAGCACCCCGAACATCCTACCGAACATAAAAAAGCCCATCTTACAATTGAAGAATTTGCCGATGCTGTTGAACATTATGTTGAAGACCAATCGAAAGACTCGGACGGATTTTTTATTGTTAGAGATTCCGTAAATAACAAAACATTAAAATGTAAATTAATCAAAATTCACAAAGAGCGGCTGGCACATCTTGGCGACAATGAATATTTTGTATGCGCAGATTTTAAAGCGGACGACGGTAATACATACGACATCGATATTTTCATGCAAGGCACTTCAAAAGACGATTTGAAAGCCACCCGTACTCTTGTCCATAAAGACAACGGAACACCAAGATATACTTGGTACGAAGAAGACGGCGTTTGGAAAACAAAAAAAGTAGAAAACAAATAATCCCCTTTTTGTTAATAAAGTTAATAAGGCAGTACGAAGTATGAAATTAAAAAAAATTCTTATACCGGCGGTGGTTGCCGGTATTGTTTTATCAATTATTTTTGCTAAAAAACCCGGTGAAAAAATAGCCGGGTCAAGAGAGTTCCGGTTCAATTACGAAGTGAAGATTCCGGAGTTCCCCGCTTCATCCGGGGAAGTGGATATTTTCGTCCCTATTCCCCAAAGCGATGAATACCAAAAAATATCCGGTCTGGAAATTTCGGCCGGTACCAATTACGAATTAGTTAACGACCCGGAATATAAAAACAAAATTCTCCATATTTCCTTAAATAAAAACATACCCGAATCGTTAACGGTAAAGTTGAGTTTTAACGTAAAACGTTTTCTGATAGACGGTGGGAAATATGAAAAAGATACAAATATGCTAACACGTTTTTTAATGCCCGACAGTCTTGTACCTATTGAAGGAATTGTAAAAGAAGAAGCCGAAGCGGTTTTGGGTAACAAAAATCTGGATCCGTTAAGCAAAGCCAAATTGCTTTATGAGCATGTTGTTGATACAATGAAATATGATAAGAAATCCAATACAGGCTGGGGGCGCGGCGATGTTCTTTATGCTTGTGATGCCCGTACGGGAAACTGCACCGATTTCCATTCGCTTTTTATCGGTCTTAACAGAGCCGAAAAAATTCCATCGAGATTCGTAATCGGTTTTCCCATACCGGAACATAAGAAAGAAGGCAAAATTTCAGGGTATCACTGCTGGGCTGAATTTTTTACAAGGGACAAAGGTTGGATTCCGGTTGATGCTTCCGAAGCATTCAAAAATCCGGACCGCCGTAAATTTTATTTCGGTCACCTCGATCCCAATCGCGTATCTTTTACTATTGGACGCGATATTCCGCTTAAATTATCCGGCGGAAAAATCAAGAAAGTCAATTATTTGATTTATCCCTACGTCTTCGTAAACGGTAAAAAATTCGATTACGTACAAACCGGTTTTTC
>JALSTB010000087.1 GCA_026983955.1 Melioribacteraceae bacterium | reverse complement strand
TGTTTTAGGAGTGTATTTAATGATTTTATTGGGAATTCTAGGATTGTTTCTTTTTATTTTAGACTTATTTTAATATTATTTTTAAATTTATTGGATGTAAGTATTCCCACTGCCGTAGAGGTCCCCACATCTACGGAATTTTACTGTTGTCGAGGACCACTCCTCGATAATGTTTTATAGATTTACTATATTAAAAATTTAATAACATAAAGTTAAAGGGGGTGGCGAGTATGGACCTCGCCACCAGAGGATTACCAAAGATTTGATTCCGGCGAAAGCGGGATTCTGTTTCAAATTTGACGTTACGTTATTTCACATTTTATGTTTCAAAACCCCGCAATTAATGGAATACTGGGATGCTCATATCCAAAAGGAAAAGGAAGAGTTAAATTAAAACAGGGGAATTATTAACTTCCGTTTTTATTTTGCCCCCGGTAATTTCGATGGCTTCACGCACTAGTGCATCGACCGAACCGGCTGTTACAAAAAATTCGATGAAAGGTTTACCGGCAAAGCCGTTCACAATATTTTTCGCATTGTACTTCGAAATCAAATGATGGATTTTATTCGTCATCTCGTAATCATATTGAATTTTAATTTTTATGTAAAGTTCTTTTTCAGTAATGTCCGCTTCTTTTAGAGAACCGGCAGCCGCTTGATAATACGCTTTGCCTAAAGGACCCACTCCTAGTTTTGTTCCACCGAAATATCTGATTACAATTACCAAAACATTTTCAAGTCCGAAATGCTCGATTGCGTTCAAAATTCGAATACCTGCGGTTCCATTTGGCTCACCGTCATCGGAATATTTGATTTCACCGGAAAATAATTTGTATGCAAAACAATGATGCGTTGCATCGTAATATTTATTCTTGATTTTCTTAAGAATTTCCGCAACTTCGTCAACGGATTCTACCGGATAAGCTTGCGCAATAAACACCGAGCCTTTCTCTTTGAATTTGAATTTTCTGAATCCGGTTAAAGTTTTCATCCCGTTTTGATCTTAAAATTATTTTTTATCTCAAAAAATTGATTTTCATTTCCACATTAAGTAATATATCAGTTTGAACTTTTTAAAAATGATATGAAATATAACGATAAAATAATTATCCGTGGAGCGCGGGAACATAATCTGAAAAATATAAATTTGGATATTCCGCGGGATACGTTCACGGTAATAACCGGACTTTCCGGATCGGGCAAATCGTCTTTGGCTTTCGATACCATCTACGCTGAAGGGCAACGGCGTTATATCGAATCGTTATCGGCATATGCACGTCAATTTTTGGATATGCTGGAAAAGCCGGATGTAGATTTGATAGAAGGACTAAGTCCGGCAATCTCGATTGAACAGAAAACTTCCGCCGGAAACCCGCGTTCGACAGTTGGAACCGTTACGGAGATATACGATTTTCTACGGTTGCTCTATGCCCGCGTTGGAACACCCCATTGTTATAATTGCGGAAAACCCGTCAACAAACAATCTACCGAACAAATTATCGATTCGATATTTGAAAATTTTTCAGGACGTAAAATTTTCATATTCGCACCTGTGGTTAAAGGAAGAAAAGGGCACTACCGCGAATTATTCGGGGAAATTGCAAAAGACGGATTTGTAAGAGTTAGGGTGGACGGTAGAATTTATGAACTCGAACCGGGATTTAAAGTTGACAGATACAAAATTCACGACATCGATATTCTGGTAGACAAATTAAAATTAAGTGAAAAATCGCGCAGTCGCTTAAGCGAATCGATTGAGGTGGCTCTTAATTTCGGGAAAGGGAATTTGATTGTTAACGATTCGGAACATGATCATCTGTACAGCAGGAATTTCGTTTGTTTGGATTGCGGCATAAGTTACGAAGAGCTCGCACCGAATTCTTTTTCTTTCAACTCTGCTTACGGTATGTGCGAGGCATGCAACGGATTGGGAGAGAAAAAAGAACTCGATATCGATTTGATTATTCCCGATTGGAATAAAACAATTAACGAAGGGGGGCTTGCACCGATTGGAAAACCCAGAAACATTTGGTTTTTCAATCAACTGGAAGCGGTTGCCGGAAAGTTCGGGTTCGATTTCGATACAAAATTAAATGACCTTTCCCGGGAGCAAATCGATGTAATTTTAAATGGGAGCAAGGATAAAATACCGTTTACATATAAGTTCGGCGGGAGCAAGTCCGTCCGGTATATGCACAAATTCACCGGTTTGTTGAATTACATCAAACATAATTATGAAAATACAAGCTCGGGAAAAGTACGCGAATGGGCGGAAGCATATATGAATACAACCGTGTGCTCCGTTTGTAACGGCGGTAGATTGAAAAAAGAATCGCTCGCCGTGAAAATTAACGGGAAAAATATAAGCGAAGTTTCCTCACTTTCCATCGAACGTGTTATGGAATTTTTCGAAAATTTGAATTTTAAGGGTAGAGATGAAATTATCTCAAAGCAGATAATTAAAGAAATTACAACAAGATTGAGCTTTTTACTTAATGTTGGATTGGACTACCTTACGCTTAACCGTTCATCCCGCACTTTATCGGGTGGTGAAGCTCAAAGAATCCGTTTGGCTACTCAAATCGGTTCACAATTGGCCGGTGTTCTTTATGTTTTGGATGAACCGAGCATCGGGCTTCACCAGAACGATAATTTGAAACTGATAAATTCACTTAAGAATTTACGCGATTTGGGGAACACGATAATTGTTGTGGAGCACGATAGGGAAACCATCGAAAATTCAGATTATATTATAGATTTAGGACCGCGAGCCGGGGAGCACGGCGGTGAAATTTGTATTGCCGGCGAAACGCAAAAAATTCTTAAAAAAGTTAACGGTTCCAGTTCGCTCACCGTTAAATATTTGCACGGACAAAAGGAGATTGAAATTCCCCGA
>JALSTB010000086.1 GCA_026983955.1 Melioribacteraceae bacterium | reverse complement strand
AATAGTAAACCTACCGTCGGGGAACAAAAAGCATTTAATAAAGAAGAAGTAATTAATGCCTTAACCAAATTGGGCTATCAAGTTGTATCTGTTAATAGAAAACTTTTCGATTATAGTCCAAAACCTCCGCATCAAGACATTGTATCGTTCGTGAAAATAAGCGCAGAACTGTTGGACCAGAAACTTCCTTACGGTGAAATTATGACTTTGCTGATTAATGACTTGGAAAACAAAACTTTGCGCGAAACTTTGAAACAAATTAATAACGAATTGAAAAAAGGTGCCGACAGTGAAGCTACGTATATGAAATACCAATCCGTTTTCGGAAAATTTACAGCTTACATGTTAGGACTTGCCTCAAAAAGCGGTAATATGGCCGAAATTTATAAAGCTACGGCAAAATTTTTGGAAAGACAACAAGAGTTCAGAAAAAGTTTAAGAAGTGCATTAATAACACCCATGGTTACACTCTTCGTCTTATTTGTTGCCGTATTGTTTTACGTGGGCTATATTTTCCCGGCAACGGCAAAATTATTTGTAAAATTCGATATCCCTTTGCCACCAATGACAGCCGCCACTTTACAATTTAGTGAATTTTTAATGGCGCATCCGGTAATGATTACATTAGCCATAATACTACCGCCAATACTTTTTTGGCGATTTTCAAAGACGGAAAAAGGGAAATTGTTTATTGATAAATATATTCTGAAACTTCCCTTGATGGGTTCCTTGATTCACAAAACGTTGATTGAAGTATTTTGCCGGGTTTTCTACACATTGTACAGCGGTTCGGCAGAAAGTATCGAGCCGATAAGAATTGCCGCCGAAGCAACCGGAAATAAATACTTTGAAAGCCAAATTAAAAACGTTTCTATTCCACTTATGATCAGCAAAGGAATCGGTTTGACCGATGCTCTTGAAGCAAGCGGGGTGTTTACCGAAACTGCAATTTCCAGATTTCACTCGGGTGAGGAAACGGGAACAATTAAAAATACCGCTAAACAATTGGCAAATTATTACGAAAGTGAAACTGTATTCAGATTAAAAAATGTTATTGAATTAATTCAAGTATTTATTGCAATGGTAATAATGATTGTAATGATCGGTTTAACACTTGTATCGGCCGAAACGGCAACAATTAGTCCCAAATCACCCGTAATGTAAACTGAATAGGTATGAAATGATTGATGCAAAACTGGAAATGACCGATAAAATTGGTTATCTCTTGCTCAAAAAGGGAATAATCGATTCCGATATTTTGGAAAAAGCGCTGCAAGTTAAACAAAACGACAAGAACAAACTCAAGCGTAATTTAGCCCAAATTTTGGTTCAAGATTTTAATTTCGATCACGATACCATTTTCCGTGAAGTGGCTGTGCTTTATGCATTCAAAGAGATTCAAATCGATTTTGAATCTTTGGATGATAAAAGAATAGAAGAAATGAAAAAACTGCTCGACAGTCAAGGTGATGAAGTAAAAAAAATGCTCTTGGAACACCGTGTTATTCCTTTCAAGTATGACGAAAATATTAAGGACAAACTTATTTTAGCTGCCGTCGATCCAACCGACCGTACACTTACGAAAATCGCTTATGCTTTAAATACAAAAAAATACGAAATAAATTATATAAAAAAGAAAGATTACGATAAGCTGATTAATATTCTCGTCCCTCCGGAAAATGAATTTCTTCAAATGATTGAAGAAACCGATGAGTTTTTGGAGGTCGATAGGGATGAAGACCTGAACGAAGATCAACTAGAATCCGAAATAAACAAAAGTGCACTTGTAAATCTTGTGGAAGCCGCACTTGTGGAGGGTGTTCGCAGAGGTGTAAGTGATATTCATATTGTTCCCAAAAGCGGTAACAAAACCGAAATTCATTTCAGACAAGACGGAAAACTATCGCTCTGGTACACCCAGGAAAACACTTTACCCGAAGCCGTTATGGCTGTTGTAAAAGACAGATCGAAAGGATTGGACAGGTTCGAACGTGAAAAAGCGCAAGACGGATTTATCCAACGTGAGATTGATAACCATATTATCCGTTTCAGAGTTTCCGTACTGCCTATGGTGGGAACAGAACTAAGGAATAAGTTCGAAAGTATTGTAATACGTATTCTGGACGATAGAAAAGTAATTAAAGATTTGGATAAATTGGGACTTGTAGGTTACGCAAAAGATGCTTTCGTAAAAGCCATCAGTCAACCCCAGGGAATGGTGATTTTGACAGGTCCTACGGGAAGTGGTAAAAGTACAACTCTTATTGCCGCTCTTTATCAAGTTATCGATCCTACCAAAAACGTTTTGACGGTTGAGGATCCGGTCGAGTATGTAATTGAAGGTGCCCGCCAGCTGAAAATCGGACACAAAATGAATTTCGAACAAGCAATAAGAGCCATTCTGCGTCATGACCCCGATATCGTATTGGTTGGTGAGATGCGCGACAAGGAAACTGCTGAAACGGCTATTAAATTGGCAAATACCGGTCACTTAACATTTTCAACACTACACACGAACGATGCGCCCAGTGCCGTTGCACGGCTTTATAAAATGGGAATTGAACCTTTCTTGATTGCTTATGCGATAAATATAATTGTCGCCCAACGTTTGATAAGACGTTTATGCACAAATTGTAAAAGAAAAGTGGAAAACCTCGATACCAATTTAATCTCTTCCCTCGGGTTGGACATTGATGAATGGAAACAATATGAAATTTACGAACCGGTCGGTTGTGAAGAATGTCATCACACCGGCTACAAAGGACGCCTGGCAATTCACGAAGCACTCTACTTCACCAAAGAAATCCGCCAAATCATTGTTCAATCCGGTTCCGATGTGGACGAAGAATCAATCCGCGTGCAAGCGAAAAAAGACGGCTCTCAATCACTTAGGGAAAGCGGG
>JALSTB010000085.1 GCA_026983955.1 Melioribacteraceae bacterium | reverse complement strand
CAGCAGTGGAAAAAGCAGAAGGAGATAACGGATTATGCATAGGGGTAAAATAAGTTATATTGGCGGCTTCTTAATGTTATCTGCTTTGGCCGGTTGCGTACCCGGGATTTATATTGGCGTGGAAATGGATTTTAGCAATGATGAGGATGAAGAATATGTTGAATACTATGAGGAAGAAGAATACGAAGAAGATGTTGTTAATGTTGATTTGGATGAACTCGAACGTCCCTTACGTTCGGAAGAAATAAAAAAGCAACCGGAATCCGTTTATGAACTTAAACCCACGGGTGATAAAAAGAAAGAGAGTAAAAAAGGTAAGCGGCAAAATAAAACAAGGAAAGATTACCATTCAAAACGGAAAAATATGGAGAGATAAAGAATGAAGTGGAAACATATAATAAACATTACAATTATACTGGGCTTTTTAATTTATGATTTGGTGAATGCACAAAATTTCAACGATGCTTTAAGACTTTCCGAACCGGGTTTAACATTGAGTCCACGCGCATTAGCGCTCGGTGGAAATTACACGGCTCTTAGCAACGACTACGGAGGTGCGTTTTATAATCCGGCCGGATTGGGTTTGGTTAAAAAGAAATCCCTTTTCGGCGGTTTAAGTTACAACCTGATAGGGAATAATTCGGCATTTTTTGGCAACCAATTTGAAGATGACAAAAGCACAACTCAATTAAGTCAATTCGGACTTACGTTCCCGGTTGCCACAATACGCGGAAGTTTGGTGTTTTCACTCGGGTATAGTAAAACAAAAGATTTTTCAAATATCTATTCTTTCTCAGGGTTCAACAGAAACAGTTCAATTATAAATAATTTAACATCGAAAAATGATGATATTCCCTATTTGCTTGGAGTAAGTTATCCGCTTTTCAATAATGACGAGAAATACTTGGGTGATACCACAATTATTCACGGCGGACTGCTTCAATCGGGGAATATAGATGAAAAAGGTAGTTTGAACACATTTTCACTTGCCGGTTCGGTGGAAATGGCAAAAGATGTATTCGTCGGTGCATCTTTGGATATTTTGGGCGGAACTTATCACCGCTCACGCGAATACACCGAAGAAGATGTGAAAAATAATTACTCCGGTTTAACCGACCCGGGAGACAGCACTACCCTCGATTTCCAATCTTTTTACATTAACGATATATTGGATTGGGATTTGAGCGGATGGAATTTGAAGTTGGGTGTTTTGTATAAACTTAACCCGATTATGAGAGTAGGGGCTGCAATTAAATTTCCAAGCCACTACACTGTGAAAGAAAGATATTTTGTGGATGGCGAATCGAAATTCGGAAGCGGACAAATTTATTATTTGGATCCGGTGATTGATAATAGAACTGAATACAAAATTCAAACACCTTATGAATTTTCAGCCGGTGCAGCACTGGACTTAAAACAAATGGTGGTAACAGCCGATGTTAAATTTATCGATTACACGCAGATGGAATTTACCGATGGATTAGGTATAGATGTTATTTCACAAAACAACAAGGATATTCAAGAACTTTTTGCACCAGTCGTTAACTACGGCTTTGGGTTCGAATATTTTCTTCCGGTTCTCAATTTAGGTCTGCGGGGCGGATACAAATACATGAAATCACCATTCAAAAACGATCCGCCGGAATTTGATAAGAAATTTTTTACACTTGGATTGGCAATTGCTCCCAAAAGCAATTTCACAATAGATTTGGCTTATGCGCACGGATGGTGGAGAACATTTAATGATAACTACGGTGTGAACGAATCGAGAACAGTGCAAGATATTAGCAGAAATACTTTTGTAGCAACATTTGTTTTAAGATATTAAGTTTCCCGCTTACCCTAACCCACGATGAAGAGAAATGGCAGTGAACATTCGGTTGCCATTTCTCTTTTTTTAATTTTACGGAAATTACTTTTTTGTTTTACCGGAAAAATTTAATCGCTAATTTTACGGTTAAAAAATTTGAGTACGGAGGTTTGAAATAAAAGGAAGATTAATACGGGTAGAAAGTAAAAATTACTATGTTTTGGATGATAACGGAAACGAAATCCGTTGTGTTCTAAGAGGAAAATTTAAAAAGCAACTTGAAATTAAAAAAGACAAACTTTACACATACGATTTTGCTGTAGTTGGGGATTTCGTTGAATTCGAAATTTTACCCGACGGCTCCGGTGTAATAAACCACATTAATACACGGAAAAACTATCTTTCCCGAAAAGCCCCCAGAATAAAAGGTTTGATGCATAAAGGCGAAAGGTACGAACAAATAATTGCAGCCAACTTGGATGTTTTATATTTGATTTCAAGTGCGGACAAGCCGAAATTCAATAACAGATTAATCGACAGAATACTTGTTGCGGCGGGAAGTGCGGGAATTAAAACCGATATTGTAATCAATAAAATGGATTTGGTTGATAATTTTGACGGGGTGAACTTCTGGAAAAAATTATACGAAGACATCGGATACAAAGTTTTTTTGACCAGCACAATTAATCGTACCGGTATCGGTTTGGTAAAAAGTGAACTTAGTGGCAAAGTTAATATTTTTTGGGGGCAATCCGGGGTTGGTAAATCTTCATTGTTAAATTCACTGTTCCCGGAGTTGAACTTCAAAGTAGGTGAAATCAGCAAAGCATCCAAAAAAGGAAGACACACAACGGTTACAAGCGTTATGAAAAAAGTTGACTCCAATACTTTTATCATCGATACACCAGGCATACGCGAAATCGAACCGTTCGGTATCACCAAACAAGATTTGGGGCATTACTTCATAGAATTTGTACCATTTATCCACAACTGTAAATTTAATTCCTGTACGCATTACCACGAACCGGGTTGTGCCGTGGTGCAAGCCGTTGAAGAAGGAAAAATTACGGTCGAACGGTATGAAAGTTATTTGAGCCTTTTAACCACAATTGAAGATGAACCTAATTACTGATTATCGGAAAGCGGAACCAATTATTTTCTGTAATGTTGAATCAACAACCCTTTTACATTTTGTGCAATTATTAAAAATAGGACTTATATTTATAAATTATGATAAAAAACATATTAAAAATAATTTTAGTATTGGTGATAGCCGGATGCTCGGCAAAAATTTCCAAAGATGATTCATCTGCGGAAAACACGAAAAAACTAACGCCTTCTCAATCCGAAAAACTTGCACTTTCCCATTTTGTGGATGGAACAATGAACGAGATGAAAGGCAATTACGCCGAAGCCATTCTCGATTTTCAAGAAGCTTTACAATACGATTCTTCCGCGGGTGTATATTTTGCACTTGGCAAAAATTATTTCCGGCTGAATAAATTGGCTCTCGCTAAAAAGAATGCCGAACAAGCCGTTAAGCTGGATTCCACAAATAAAGAATATTATTTCCTTCTTGCCGATATTTATTCATACAGCAGAAATTTCGATAAAGCTCAAAAAATTTATGAACATATAATTAAACTTGATTCCACCGATGTTCAAGCGTATTATAATCTTGGCAGACTTTACCAGGCAAACAAACCCTTGAAAGCCCTGGAAGTGTATAAAAAGCTCTTGAAACTTACCGGACCGGAATGGAATGTTTTGTTAAAAATTGCCGAGCTGAACGAACGGCTGGGAAAAATCGACGAAACCATTAAAACCGTGGAAGAACTATTGAAAATCAACCCTTCCGATTTGAACCTGCAAAAAATATTGATTGATGCTTATAACAAACACGGTGATTATGAAAAATCTTTTAAAATGCTGGATGAAGCGTTGCGGCTTTTCCCGGACGATTTACGATTGATTGAGCTTAAAGCGAATGCTTTGGTCTATTCCAATAAATGGAAAGAAGCTGCCGCGGAATATAAAAAACTGATAAACGAACCCGGAATGCCTTTTGCCTCGAAAGTAAGAATTGCAGGCTTGTTTATTGCACAAGCTATGAAAGACAGCGCCGTGATTCCGGTTACAAAAGAATTACTTCAAGTAATCGATAAGGACAGCTCCGACTGGCAGATAAAAGCATATTTGGGTGAAATTGCAATTCAACAAAACGACGATTCTTCTGCAGTGGAATATTTTCGCCAAGCTTCGCAGTTGGCTAATTGGAATGCAGAAGTTTGGACAAGGCTTGGCGGCTTGTTATTCGACCAAAGAAGGTATGAAGAGGCGGCTTCGGAATTGCAAAAAGTTGCTGCAAACTTTCCGCATCATTTCGGAATAAACCTTCTTCTTGGTTTATCGCTTGCTCAAACCGGTAAACACAAGCAAGCTTTGCCTTACTTGGAAAAAGCAGTTAAATTGCAACCGGATGATTTAAATGCAAATTTGGCAATTGCCTTTACTTACAACCAACTTAAAAAACAAGAAAAAGCCATTGGGCATTTGAAAAAAGTCCTGTCGGTCGATCCCGGAAACGTTCAAGCACTTGGAACTTTGGGGTTGATTTACGATTCTCAAAAAAACTATGCGGCATGCGACAGTGTTTATCAAAAAGCTCTGGAAATTGATTCATCGAATACATTGATTCAAAACAATTACGCTTACTCGCTTGCCGAGCGTGGAATTAAACTGGACGAAGCATTAAAGTTGGCTAAAAGTGCCGTTAGTAAAGAACCGTATAACTCTTCTTATCTCGATACGATAGGGTGGATTTATTTCAAACTGGGTGATTACGGAAAAGCTGAAAAGTACGTTAAAAAAGCATTGGAAATTGATGAGAACAATGCAACGATACTTGAGCATTTGGGCGATATTTACGAAAAGCTGAATAATAAAAAGAAAGCTGTGGAGATGTGGAAAGCCGCATACGAGTTGGATTCAACCAAAACTGAAATTAAAAACAAAATTGAAGGCAATAAGATTTGATGAAGAAAACAATTCAAATAATTTTAATTTTGATTATCTCCATTTCATTAATGGAGAGTTGCGTTCCTTCGAAAGAAGTTTACGAAGAAGAAATTTTGCCGGCAGACCGCCTTATAAAAAAACTCGAAGCAAAAAGACGCAAGGTAAAAACTTTCCGTGGTACGGGGGTCTTCAGTGTTGAAAGTCCGGAATTAAACGCTAAAGCCAGTTTCGAAGTCAAATTAAAAAAACCCGATTCGCTTCAATTTGCCATCTACGGTCCGTTCGGTATAGATTTGGCATATATGCTGGTTACTAAAAGCGATTATGTATTTTATGATGTATTGAAAAACAAAGCTTACAAAGGTCCGGTGCGGGATGAAATTATACAAAAACTTTTTCATGTGAATATTTCCTTCGACGATTTGATTGATGCATTTACCGGTGCGGTTAATTTAACAGACAAATTACGCCGTATGCCGGATAATTATTCGGTGAACGAAGAATATTACACACTCACGTTTATAGATTCAGTCAAAAATAAAAAAAGTATCTACAACGTTTTGATTAATACCCTTGCCATAACAAATTACGAACTTGCGGCTCTTGACGGAACCGGAATTTTTAAAAGTAAATACTCCGGTTTCAAAACTTATTTGCGGAATGTTCCCGTACCAAGAAATACCCATTTTGTTAATGTCCAAAAAGATCAAGTGGTTGACATAAATTACCGCCGTATTGAGGTGAATAAAAATATTGAAAAAATGACTTTCCCGATTCCGGAAGACGTTAAAATAACGGAATGGTAAAAACAATATTAAATATTTTGGTACTGTCACTGGTTTTAAGTTCCATTTCGCTTGCCCAGTACAAAGAAAAAATATCGGAAAAGCAAGATGAACTTAAAAACATACGGAAGCAAATCGACAAACTTGAGAATGAAATCAAAAGCAAAAACGAAGAAGAAAAAAAATCACTCTCCACTCTGAAAAAAATCGACAGGCAAATTCTTTTATTAAACCAATTAATAAAAAAATTGGATAAACAAATATCAGTTAAATCTAAAAAAATTAAATCACTTGAAAATGAAATTAAAAAAACCGTTAATAAAATTAACAAACTTAGAAAAGAATATTCCCGTTACATAGTTTGGCTTTACAAACAAGGTGAAAATTCCACTTTGAAATTACTAATGAATTCCGGATCGCTCAATCAAGCAATGTTGAGGTACAAATATTTGGAAAGTGTAACGGAGAAAAATTCAAAAATTTTGGAAAACCTCAAAAGGCTGTCCGAAAATCTCAAGGAAATAAAAAGGGTAACCGAAAAGGAGAAGAAATCCAAAGAAAAATTACTCTCGGCAAAGTTGGATGACAAACGGAAACTGGAAGAAAGGAAAAAAGAAAAATCGGTAATGATAACGGAATTGAGAAAAGACAAAAAAGCGCTTGAGGATGAAATAGTTAAAAAACGAAGGGCTGAAATAAAAATTAAAACCATTGTGGCGGATTTAATCGAAAAGGAACGGTTGAGAAAAAAAAGACTTTATGAAAGAAAGTTGAAAGGTGAAAACATTCCCGATGAAGAGATGTACAATTATGCTGACTTTGAAAATTTTTCGGAATTAAACGGTAAACTAAGCTGGCCCGTCCGGAAAGGAAAGATTGTCAGGAATTTCGGTGAAAACGAAAACGAGAAAACAAAAACCGTAACGTTGAATTACGGAATTGATATCGAGACTCCGAAAGATGCCGCCGTTCATGCAGTTGCCGGGGGAATAGTTTCCGCAATAGAATGGATTCCGGGCTACGGCAGCGTTGTGATTGTAACTCACAAAAATGAATTCAGAACTGTTTACGGTCACCTTACCGATATTGTTGTTGAAGAAGGGGAGAGATTACAAGCCGGCGATGTTATAGGAAAAGTAAATGAAAATTTGGAAGGCAACATTCTTCATTTCGAAATTTGGAACGAGCGCAATTACCAAAATCCGGAAGAATGGCTGGTTAAGAGGTAATGGCTTTGAACCGGCTTAAAAAAATATCCGATGAAAATAAGGTTTTAATTCAAAATTTTTCTTCCCTTTCAATTCTACAATTTTCAAATTACTTGTTTCCGCTTATCGCCTTTCCGTATTTGGTCCGGGTTCTAGGACCAGAAAAATTCGGATTGGTAAATTTTGCTGCGGCATTTGTAGGTTATTTCACCGTTTTGGTTGATTACGGATTTAATCTTTCCGCAACTCAAGAAATTTCCGTCCACAGAAACGAGTCCGGCAAAATCGATGAAATTTTTTCCGGCGTAATGATTGTTAAGAGCAGTTTGTTTTTGGTGGGATTTATAATTTTCAGTTTGCTTGTTTTGTCAATTCCAAAATTTTCCGTTGATGCTCCGGTTTATTTCTTATCTTTTCTTGCAGTTTCCGGCTCGGTTGTTTTTCCCACTTGGTTTTTCCAAGGAATGGAAAAGATGAAGTACATTACGGTAATAACCATCGGCGTAAAAATTTTGTGGGTTGTATCTGTTTTTTTGCTCATAAAATCTCCTTCCCATATTTTACTTTACGTGTTGTTGAACGGAATTTCGTTGATATTGACCGGATTGATAGCCCTTTTGTTTATTTTCAGAAAATTCGGAATAAAAATGTATTTCCCGCCGCTAACTGTAATTAAAAGGTTGCTGGTTGAAGGTTGGTACGTTTTTGTATCGACCGCATCAATTACACTTTACACTTCAACGAACATATTCATTTTGGGTTTGTTTGCCGGCAATGAGATTGTAGGTTATTTTGCTGCTGCAGATAAAATAAGAATAGCCGTACAAGGTTTGTTTCAAAACGCTTCCCAAGCTATTTTTCCGTACCTTTCCAAATTGTTTGTTGAATCGAAGGAAAAAGCAATCAGTTTTGTTAAAAAATATTTGAAACTCAGTTTAAGTTTTGCGATTGTAGTAACGTTTGTTTTGTTCGCATTTTCCGGCGAAATTGTATTATTGATTCTCGGTGAAAAATATATGCAATCGATTAACGTATTCCGTATAATTATTTTTCTGCCATTGATAATTTTACTGAGCAATGTATACGGAATACAAATAATGTTGAATTTGGGTTACAAAAAAGAATTTTTCAGAATCATATTTTTGGCGGGAATTATTAATCTTATTTTATCGTTTATATTGGTGCCGGTATATTTTGAAACGGGGACGGCTGTTGCCGTGCTGATAACGGAAATATTCGTTACTGCTGGAATGTACGGTTTTGTGCGGAAGAAAAAAATTTTGGAATTGTAAAATTTTAGATGTTAACAGCTGCGGCTTGCATTTTTTACTTTTAGCGGGAATTGCTCCGGATAAGCATTATAAATATCCGGGGAAATGGTATAATTTTTAGGGTAAACTCATAAAAATATCCGATAATTTTAAGAGTATAGTTGGAAAAATATTCCGAATTTATTAATTTTACAGTTAAATTCATTGTTAATCATAAAATATTCTTTGTACCAAAAATGTTATATGAAAGGCGGCTTTATTCCGAAATAAAACCATATTTGTTGGATAAGGAAACTATTGTAATCCACGGTGCGCGGCAGGTTGGAAAGACTTCATTATTAAAATATATTATTCAGGAAAACCATGAAATAAAAGATAATCATGTTTTTATTGATTTGGAAGATATTGAATATTTACAATTGTGTAATAAAGGAGTCAATTCATTTATTGAGTATTTGACTCAAAAAAATTTATTAAAAGGGAAAAGGTTGTTTGTTTTTATTGATGAAATTCAATATTTGGACAATCCGAGTAATTTCTTAAAACTTCTTTACGACCATTATTGGGAAAAGATAAAATTAATAGTTACAGGTTCATCCACATTCTCCATAAAATCCAAGTTTAAAAATTCTCTGGTTGGTAGAACAGTCAACTTTGAGTTATTTCCCCTTTCGTTCCAGGAGTTTTTAGCCTTTAAAAACATCAATATCCGCATAGACGAAAAAATTAAATCAACTATAATCATCAATGAGTTAAAATCATATTTCTCTGAATTCGTTAAATGGGGCGGGTATCCTGCAATTGTTCTTGAGACAGATTACAACAAAAAAAAGAAAAAATTAAGTCAAATAATTTCAACTTATATTAAAGCAGATATAAGAGATTTGGGAAACATTAAAAATTTAACCAAGTTCAATAATCTACTTACAATTATAGCTTCACAGGTGGGTAATTTACTGAATTTATCGGAGTTGAGTAATACAATCGGTTTGGCAAAAGAAACCATAGAGAACTATTTATTTATTTTGGAGAATACTTACGTCATAAAATTGGTTCGTCCTTTTTCAAGGAATCTGAGAACCGAATTGACGAAAATGCCAAAGATATATTTCGAAGATACGGGTATTAGAAACTTACTTTTGAATACCGGAAATGAAATAACCGGTTCCGTTTTTGAAAACGCTGTATTTTCGGAACTTAGAAAAAAAATTGATATTAATTACATCAACTATTGGAGAACGATAAAAAAACATGAAATAGATTTTATTTTAAATTTACCGGGACGTTTAATCCCGTTGGAAGTAAAAGTTTCATATCAAAAAAGAAGATACACTTCACTTGTTTACTTTAAAAACAAATATAACATTCGGAAAATATATTTTTGCAGGTTAAATGATGTTAATGGTAACCCATACAAATGGCTAAAGTTGATTTATCCTTGGGATATTTACACGGAAGAGTTTAATGAAATATGATTTTTTAATAGTGGGAGCGGGTTTTGCCGGAACGGTGGCTGCCGAACGTCTGGCTTCTCAACATAACAAAAAGGTGTTGGTAGTTGAGAAACGCCGGCACATTGGCGGGAACGCTTACGACGAATACGATGAGCACGGAATTTTGGTGCACCGGTACGGTCCGCATATCTTCCATACAAACAGCAAAAAAGTATTCGATTACCTTTCAAAATTTACCGGTTGGAGATTTTACGAACACAGAGTACTTGCAAAATTAAACGGCGAACTTTATCCGATTCCCATCAACAGGACAACGGTTAACAAACTTTACGGAAAGAACTTCCGGACGGATGAAGAAGTGGCACGTTTTTACGAATCGGTGCGTGAAAAAAGATATCCGGTAAAAAATTCCGAGGACGTGATTGTTAACCAAGTCGGCAAAGATTTGTACGAAAAGTTTTTCAGATTTTACACGAAAAAACAATGGGATTTAGACCCAAGTCAGCTCTCGGCTTCCGTATGCGGAAGAATTCCGGTAAGAACCAATGATGACGACCGTTATTTTACCGACAAATATCAATTTATGCCGAAGGACGGTTATACCAAAATGTTCGAGCGGATGTTGAATCACAAAAACATTGATATCCGCTTAAATACAAATTACAAAGAAGTTATGGATGATATTGAATTTGATAAAATAATTTATACCGGTCCCATCGATTATTTTTTCGATTATAAATTCGGGAAATTGCCGTACCGCTCGTTAAGGTTTGAGTGGGAGAATCATAATAAGGAATTTTACCAACCCGCGGCATCGGTAAATTATGTTGATTCGGAAAAATTCACACGTATTACTGAATACAAATATTTATCGGCTCAAAAAAGCAAAACAACAACCATTGCCATAGAATATCCGCAAAAAGAAGGCGATCCGTATTATCCCGTACCGAATGATAAAAACCGGTTGCTTTACGAAAAATACAAAACCGAAGCGGATAAATTGAGTGATGTGTACTTTGTCGGCAGACTTGCCGAATACAAATATTACAATATGGATCAGGTTGTTGCAAATACACTTGTGTTGGTTGAGAAATTGTTTAAAAATCATTAGGAAAATTTAACTTTTCGTCATTACACTGTCCAAAAGTCATAACTTTTGGTCATTACGATAACTTTTGGTAAATTTCCGTAAAAAAAAATCAAAATGATTAAAAGAACATTAGAAAAAATAATTTTAAAGAAATTTGGAACGGGAAAAGCAATTGTCATTGTTGGTGCAAGACAAGTAGGAAAAACCACATTAGTTAAAAAAATTCTTGAAAATAAGGAATATCTTTTTCTAAACGCTGATGACCCTGCCGTTCGGGTAATGCTTTCAAATCCCAATACCGAACAAATTAAATCAATTATTGCCAAAGACAAAATCGTTTTTATTGACGAAGCTCAACGTATTGAAAATATTGGCATTACACTTAAAATTATCACCGATACTTTCCCCGATGTTCAGCTAATTGTTACGGGCTCTTCTTCTTTCTATTTGGGAAATGAAATTAATGAACCTCTAACTGGACGAAAGTGGGAATATGTTCTTTATCCCGTCAGTTGGGAAGAATATGAAAACCACATGGGTTTTTTGCGAAGCGAACAACAGCTTGAAAATCGACTGCTTTTCGGGTTTTATCCTGATGTATTAAATAATCCCGGTAATGAAAAAGAGATTCTGAAAGATTTAACCGATAGTTATTTGTATCGTGATATTCTTGCATTTTCGGAAATAAGAAAACCTGACGTTTTGGAAAAACTTCTTCAAGCTTTGGCTTTTCAAATAGGTAGTGAAGTAAATTTTAACGAGTTAGCTCAAATTACCGGAATTAACAAAACTACGGTTCAGAGATATATCGAAATTTTGGAAAAGGGATTTATTATTTTCAGACTTAAAAGTTTCAGAAGAAATTTAAGAAACGAAATTAAACGTAACAGTAAAATTTACTTTTTCGATAACGGGATACGTAATATGATTATCGGGAATTTTGCATCTTTAAATTTACGTCAAGATCTTGGTGCCTTATGGGAAAATTTTCTTGTATCGGAAAGATTAAAGCAGAATATTTACAAGCAAACGTTTGCAAAAATCTATTTTTGGCGAACTAAACAAAAACAGGAAATTGATTTTGTAGAAGAAAAAGAAGGAACAATCGAAGGTTTCGAATTCAAGTGGAGTGCTGCAAAAAAAGTGCGTATTCCCAAAGCATTTTCCGAAAACTATAAAGCGAATGTGAAAATTATTAATCGGGAAAATTTTAGAGAATTTGTGATTATTTAGCTTGCAATATTCATTGTGCTAATTTCATTATGTTCAGCGATTTGACAAAATACCCGTCATTCTGTAAAATGATTTGACAAAATGAACTTTTAGGAATCTGAAATTTTTTATAGACGTTAAAGGATATTTGGAAAAATTCAAACTATACGATATAATCGTATAAAATCACGCAAAATTATACGATAGTATCGTATAAATATCTTTGAAATTATTCGATTTAATCGTATATTTACTATTATGCAAGATTTATTTTATCAATATAATCCTTGGTGGGAAGATGAGGAATTTTCTCAAAATTTAATTCCACGTGAAAAATATCTTTCCAGGTTAGAAAAATATATTAACAGAAAGCAGATTGTTATTTTAACCGGTTTGAGAAGAGTCGGCAAAACGACTCTAATGAAACTGATTATTCGTAGGCTTTTACGACAAAATATCGACAAATTTCATATTTTTTACATTAGTCTTGACGATTATCTATTAAGAAATCATTCAATTACCGAAATTATTTCCGAGTATCGCAAAATTCATAAATTGAGATTTGAAGAAAAAGTTTTTCTTTTCCTCGATGAGGTAACTTACAAATCTGATTTTCACCTTGAATTGAAAAATATTTACGATAATCAAAATGTCAAAATATTTGCAGCATCTTCCTCTTCGTCCGTTCTTTACGATAAAAAAGCATATTTAACCGGAAGGACATTTGTTTTGGAAATTCAACCGCTTGATTTGGAAGAATATCTTTCGTTTTCCGGTATTGAAATGAAAAAACGAGATGCTCATCTGTTAAAGTCTTATTTTCTTGATTATATCAAAATAGGCGGATTGCCGGAAAATGTTTTTTCACCAAACCGCGAATATTTAATGAATTTGGTTGACGATATTATTCAAAAGGACATTACGGCATTTTACGGTTTAAAAAATCATCAAATATTACGGGATTTTTTCACTTTGTTAATGGAAAGAAGCGGCAAACAAATAAGCATCAACAAATTGGGAAGAATTTTGGGAATATCGCCCGATACCGCAAAAAGGTATTTTTATTATTTTCAATCGACTTTTCTTATTTATACTTTACCAAGATGGGGAAAAACAAATCAAAAGTTGTTATCACCGAAAAAAATATATTCTGCCGATTTGGGTATAAAATATCTATTCATTGGCGAAAGAGATTACGGAAGTTATTTTGAGAATTATGTGTTTCTTAAATTAAAAAATAAAACAAATCTTTATTACATTTATGAAAACGGTTATGAAATTGATTTCTTTACCGAAACTAAAATACTGATTGAAACAAAGTTTTATTCCGAAATTACCGGAAGACAAAAGGAATTATTTGAAAATTTTAATGCGAATAAAAGAATTTTAATCGATTCGTTGGAAAAACTTGCTGAAGTGGAAAGGGAAATAAATTGACCGAACGCACGGAAAATCAACCGCTTGTGACGGTGAATATTCTGTCGTTCAACCGTAAAAACGAATTGCGGAACACACTGCAAAAAGTTTACGAACAGGACT
>JALSTB010000084.1 GCA_026983955.1 Melioribacteraceae bacterium | reverse complement strand
AAGTGCACCGACTGAAAGATCGTTGCCGATTTTTCCGGAAAGTTTTGCCGCACCTAAAATTCTTGTTTCGTTCGGAAAGTCGGCATAATCGTGGCGTGGTAAATATCCTTGAGGACTTCGTCCGATACGACGCGAGTAAAATAAAGTCGGGTTTCCGAAGTTAAAATTCCAACTGTTTCCTGCACCGCCGGTTCCAAATTCGAATATGCTCTGACCCTCAATAAAAAATGGTCTTTTCTCTTGGTAAAAAGTTTCGAATGCCGTCAGGTTAACAACCGCCGGATCAACTTCAACTTGACCGAAATCGGGATTGAAAGTTAAATCCAGATTTAAGTTGTTGCCTATTCCTATTTTGAAATCGGCGCCGAGTGTTGTAACAAATTGGTTGGATTTGTAGAACGGGTCACCGGGATTGTGAATAAGGAAATTGGCTTTTTGCACTATGTACGGCATTGCTTCAATTCTACGACCGGGATTAACACCGTGCAATCCGTGTAGTTCGGCAAAAAGGGAAACGAATTTGCTTGCATCCCTTGGAATTTTGACGAAATGTTCTTCTTCGTTTTTCCTTTTGATAAATCTAGCAAAGTCGATGCCCCACACCATTGAATCGGCTTTGTTAAAACGCAATTGGGAAAAAGGGATTTTCATTTCCACGCACCAGCCGTTTTCGTTTATTGCCGACTTTCCTTCCCAAACTCCGTCCCAAGAATTATCGATTGAGATGTCGTTTGCGAATGTACCGTCCATCAATGTGCCACCGGCGCTAAGTCCGAAAAAATAACCGGTACGTTTATCGTGATACGGATCGAATGCAACGAAAAACATATCTGTTGGAATAAATGAATCCTTTCTCGAAACCGTTATGTCTATTGAATCCGGGGCACTGTCTAATAGTTGTGCTGCAACGTAAATGTATTTATCGTCGTAAGCAATCCAAACTCTTGTTTCTTCCGTTGCCGGTTTACCTTCGTCCGGCTCCTTTTGAATTAAGCCGGTATTATATTTTGTTTGCCAGGTCTTTTCGTCGAGTTTGGCATCTATCTTAATATTTTCGGTTGTCCGTATCGCAATTACTTTACGTTTTGATGTTTGCGGGAATAGGTTTATTACGGTCAAAGTTAAAAAGATTAAAACAAACTGAAATTTGCGCATAAGTAAATCCGGATCCTTTCTGATTTATTTTTGTTTTAGACTGATGAAACAGCAAAAAGTTACATCGCAAAATACGGATTAAACAAATCAATTTTTAGATAAGCTGAACTCCGGTATATGATTTTCTGCAATTACTTCCGATATTTTTTCAAGGTCACCCGTAACTTCCGCAATTACAAGTTCTTTTTGTGTAAGGGAGACGATCAGCATGCTTACCGGTTTTTCATGATTGTACTTAATGTAAATACCGGTAAGTTCTCCGCCGCCAACTGATTTCACAATACTTTTCCATCCGTTATCCGACAAATCCCAGTTCAGATCGTCAAGTACGCTTAAAGACAAATCATCCCCAATAAAATCAAGGGGTTTGTAAACACCGACTTGCACGCGGGAAATTCCGTCAAGTATTTCTTCAAGTTCAATGTCCTCATCTGTAAAGCGTACGAAAGCACCGGCAAACATAATACCTACCGGGCCAACGGAGAATTCAATTTCTTTGTTAAAACGGCAATCGAGGTCTTCAATCAAAGTATTTCTGATGTTGGCAAAACGGAAATTTATTCCAAAGCAACCGGTCAGCAAAAATGCGGATAAAATTAAGACTGCGCTCACCAAAAACTTTTTATTTTTCATTTTACCGCCCGTTTTAATTTGAGTTGTCCAATGAATCGAGACCGGGAATATCGAATTTGTTCGACAATTTGCCTATCGTTTCCATATTGATGTTTCCCACGATATTAACAAACGAGGCTTCGCCGAGACTGTCGAGCGACATTATTGCAAGTCCCACTATTTTGTCGGTTTTGTTATCTGTTTTAATAAAGATATTGGTAATTTCGTCTTTGGATTTTGTTCTTACTATTCTTTGCCAGTTTTTGTTCTTTAAATCCTTCTCGATTTTTTTTACTCTTGCAACAAGTTGTTCTTTGTTTGAAGGGGAAACTTCAAATGTGTTTACCCGTATAAGTTTCAATCCGCCGATAAGCTCCGAAAGTTCCTTGTCTTTTTTGTTTCTGCCTTCGGTAAATTTGGCAACCAATTTCAACAGGTTGTGATCGATTAGCACTTCGGTGACTTCATCTCCGCCTTCAAAAACGGAAAGATCACCGAAGTTGACGTAGCCCGGCAAATTAGAATAATCTTCATCTTGGGCTTTTAATAACATTAAAGGTATAATAGTTAAAATTAAGAATATTTTAATTAAGTTTTTCATTTTTGTTTTCTCCTCTAAATAAATTTTTAACTATTTCTGCATTTTCCGAAAAAGGCTTTCCTATTTTCTGTGGAATGATGTTCTTTTCCAAATTGCGACTTGCTTTGGTAAATGTTTCACCGACAAAAACCAGTGTTTGTTTTATTTGTTGCTCTGCCAATTTAATTTCCGCTTCGGTGTATTCCGGTTTGCGGGTTGTATTGAATAAAATCGCTGCAAGCAAAATTAGAGCAATACCGGTTGCGTATTTCAACGCCGGTTTATTTAACAGATGTGACGTTATTAAAGCAATAACGCTTTTACTTTCCGTTAGTGTGGTTTGCCGGGTTACCGGGTTATACAGGAGTTCTTTTTTAAGAGAGCGGACTTTGTCAGCAGTGGCGGAATATTCGTTCAATAATTTTTTAACGTCCGGATTCCTTTTAGCCAAAAAGTAAATTTTGATTTTGGTCGTCAATGCCGCATCGCCGTAAGCCACTGATATTATTTGGTTTTCAAGTTTTTGATTCATTTATGTTACCTCTGCGGTTAATATATTTTTTAATTGTTTTTGAAGTTCTTTACGTG
>JALSTB010000083.1 GCA_026983955.1 Melioribacteraceae bacterium | reverse complement strand
TTGTGAAGAATGTCATCACACCGGCTACAAAGGACGCCTGGCAATTCACGAAGCACTCTACTTCACCAAAGAAATCCGCCAAATCATTGTTCAATCCGGTTCCGATGTGGACGAAGAATCAATCCGTGTGCAAGCGAAAAAAGACGGCTCTCAATCGCTTAGGGAAAGCGGGTTGGAAAAAGTTAAACTGGGTTTAACCTCGCTGGAAGAAGTCCTTGCTGCTACAACCGATGATTAAGCAAAACTTTAACTTTTTTGTTTAATTTGTGAATTAATAAATATTTAGCTTTTTTTTCATTTCTTATTAAATTTTTTTATATATTATTCGATAATAATATAAATAAATATGTAATTTATATGCTAAACGATGCCAAGGCTATCCTTGCCAGATTTACCAAGCAGATCCCGCCTTCGGTTTTAGGACCGGAGCGGGTAAATTTTATTATCGATCATATCGATGAACTTTCCAACGAAGAGCGTATCGAATTAATTAAACTTATGAATTTTATACTTGAAACAATGGTCGAACGTGAGGCATCGGATATTGAATTGGGTGGACACGGAACGGGAAATTTCATTTGGTTCAGAATTCACGGTAAAAAAGAAAGAGTGCAAGACCTGCCCCAATTTACCACGGATGAAGCTACCACTTTAATTGTTTCGTTGTTAAATGTAAATCAAAGACGGCATTTGCTGGTAAGCAGAAACCTGGATTTCAGTTACTCATTCCGTTACCTCAAAGAGAATGCGGATATCCGGTTCCGTGCAGACAGTTATTTCGAACTCGATTCCCTTACTTTGAACATGAGAGCCATTTCTTCAAAATTGCGCCCGTTGGAATCCCTCGGTTTTCATCCCCAAGCAGTTAAGGTAATGAGTCACTCTCATATCAAATTCGGTTTAACTTTAATTACGGGAATTACGGGTTCGGGTAAATCGACCACATTGGATGCAATAATTGATTATCATAACCAATTCGATCCCGCTCATATTGTTATTATAGCTTCGCCGGTTGAATATGTTCACAAATCGAAAGTTTCGATAATTAAACACCGTGAAGTAGGCAGGGATGTTCTCTCGTTTCAAGAAGGAGTTGTTCAATCTTTAAGGCAAGATCCCGATATCATTGTTATCGGTGAGATGCGCGACCCCGATACAATTATGGCGGCCTTGGAAGTAACCGATACCGGTCACAAAGTATTCTCCACGCTGCACACATCCAGTGCGGTTGAATCGATTGACAGAATTATTGCGGAAGTAAATCCGGCCGAGCAAGAAAGGGTTCGAATGAGATTGGCTGATGTATTGGTCTCTGTTGTCTCACAAAAATTAGTGCCGGGATTGGATGGGAAACTTGTGCTGGCGAAAGAAGTGCTGGTGGTAACACCCAGCGTGAAAGCGGCTATTAAAAATAACAATACCAGTGAAATTTATATGATGATAAATCAATCCGGTCATCTCGGGATGATTACGATGGAACAAGATTTACTAAGATTATACCAACAAAGAAAAATCTCGAAAGAAAGCGTAATTGCATACGCTAACAACAAAACAAGAATACGCCAATTATTAAAAGCGGTCTAATCAATGAAACCAATTGTATGTATTTCATGTGAAGGCTCGGACACCAAAGTGGTGTTATTGACCAAAACCAAAGACGGTGTTAAAATCGATAAAGCCTTTTCCGTTAGTATGTCCCAAACCGATAGCATGCCCTCGGATGGTGGCGAAGGAAGCGGGGGTTCGTTTAATCTTGATGACATTTCCGATGATTTGGCTTTTGATGATATCGGACAAATTGACGAAGGGGAATCAAACGTTGATACCAGCGATGTAGGCTACATTGCTTCGGCGTTAAAAGATTTCGATCTGAACAAAAGTGAATTTATCCCAATTTTAACCGAGCCCGTTGTAAATTATCATTTTTATGAAGGACAAAAAGAAAAAGACCGGAAAAAATTATTAAAAGCAATTATTGAAGATATTAATCGTACTAAAAATATTACAGTACGTGAAGATTACATTGATTTTATTGAACTTGAAGATGGCACTTACTTTGCCGTTTTTATTCAAGGTGAAAACTCTTGCGTTAATACCGTAAACTCTCTGGCTGCTTACAACAACAGAAGATATTACAAAATCCCCACTATCAAAAATGCCGAAACCGCATTAGCACATTACGTCGCAAAAACCAATAAGCTTTTTCCCGAAGATAATACCCTTATACTTTACACCGGTAAAGATTACAGTAAATTGATTTTCCTGAAAGGGAACAACATTGCGCATATCGGTTCAACCTTGGATGTGGGAACCCAGAACTTGCACACTTACGATGTCTATTTTTCCAAAATTCTCCTTGAAATGGAAAACGGTAATATCCCGCGGCTCGATAAAGTAATACTCTGCGGCGAGGATAACTCGGAAAATTTGATTCTATCTTTTTACGGAACTTTCCCCGAAGCCGATGTAAGCGAACTGGTATTTAAAAACGTTGATACAAGTGACGTTGATGCAAATATAAGGGATAATTTATCATCATTTGCAATACCGCTTGCCGCCGGATTGGAATATTTCGAAGAGAAAACTTCAAAGGATTACCGCGGAATAAACATTCTGCCACGTTATATTCATGAAAACCAAAAAGTCCTTCAATTCGGTTGGCACAGTTATGTGATTCTCCCTCTGATTTTTATTGCCGCATTTTATTTTACTTTTACAATTTTAAGTAATGTTAAAACTATTGATGAGAAAGAAAAAGAACTTGCAAGACTAACCAAAGTATGGAATGAAAACGAGGCTCTCACGAATGAAATAGTCAAATACTCGAATCGAATTGCCGAATTCGATAAAACCCAGGAAATCCTCGATTCGGCTTCCGCCGGAACGGAGGTCTGGAATAAATCTTTGATGAAAATTGCCGATTTTATGGAAAGAAGAAGGAATTTCTGGATTACCAAAATGGAATCGGTCGGTAAAGACGAAGTAAAAGTAGAAGGCTATACTCTTTCCAAACCGGTATTAACCGAATTTGCCGAATACAATAAGTCTTCTTTACTTCAAAGCATTAAGCAGGATCAACTCCGTGAAAAAAATGCTTATGCTTACGTCTTGCAATTCAAATTAAATAACGAAATGGTAAAGAAGAATGGACCGTAAATTAAGAAATACTTTACTGTTGTTGGTAATATTACTCCTGATTGTTATTGGGGGCGGTATTTATGCTTTTTGGATTCAAAAAGATAAAATAACCGAACTGGATAAAAAACTGGAAGATATACGCGTAAAAGCCGTTAATTCGGATGATTTGAAACTTCAACTTGAATCCGTTAAGAAAAAAGCAGCCGAATTCGATTCCGTACTGGCGCTAAGAAAATTCAACATCCCTATGAATTTAAGCCAAATTGATTTCTACAATTTCATAAACAGGGTAACGAGAAATTTTTCCCCTTTATCCAAATTGAATGTTGAATATGTAAAAAAAGAAAAAGCGAAAGAATTTTTTGTTTACATCTATAAACTTAACGGTGTAGCCGAATTTAACGACATATACAGATTAATATACGCAATTGAAGAAAGCAAACAACTTAAAAAAATTAAGAAAGTAAAAATGACAAATTTTGTTGAAGTGGACGACGAAGACATTCCCCATTACCTCGTTTCGTATAATATGTTTGTGTATGTGTATTTTGCCGATAACGATAGATTTGCAACTTCGAAAATGAAAGAAAACAGATTAAGACCTAATCCGGTTTATAACGTATTCTATCCGTTAATACGGAATGAAATACCGCCAAATACCGAACATTTATTGGATGTGCAATCGGCTCGTTTGTTGGCGTTGGTTCCCGACGGTGCATTCCTTGCGGATGCCGACGGTAACACTTATTTGTTATGGGAAGGTGATGAAGTTTATCTCGGTTACTTGACCAAAATAGATTTCGATAAGAACGAAGTTCACTTTATCCTTAACAAAGGTGGAATTATAGAAAAAGTAACACTCACATTGGAAAACGAACAAAAACCAAAGAGTAAAAAATGAAATCAATAATAATTTTTCTCGTAGCAATTATTTTATCAACACCTGTATCGGCTCAGAAACTGCTTGAAAAACAATTAAGCGGATATGTTAATCCGGAAGAAATTGTTACAATTTCGGAGACAACCCCGTTTAACAAAGCTATTGAGCTGCTTAGCAAAGTCAGTGAAAAATTAACGGGTAAAAAAATTGTATCGACGGTTGAATTAACAACACCGATTGGTATTAAAATAGAAAAAATGCCGTATATGAAAGCATTAACGATTATTGTGCAATACAACGACCTTAAGTATGAAGAAAAGGAAGACGTAATTGTTATTAAGAAAAAGTTCAACAAAACGGAAAACCTTACTGCCGATGTTTATGCTCCCGTAACAACCCGCGAAGTTAATATACAAGCCATTTTCTTCGAAGCTAACGTTAAGGAAATGAGAGAAAGGGGAATTAATTGGGAAGCGCTGTTTTCCCAAAACGGCATTTCGATCGGCTCCGGACTGATTTCCTTTAACCAGGAAAAAGAAAACCAGGGAACGGGTAACCAAATTAAAGCGCCGGATTTCACAATTAAAAGCAATAACGAATTTAATATCGGTAATTTCAGCGGTACGGTAAGTGGAATATTGAAATTTTTTGAAACTGAAAACCTGGGTGAAATTATAGCAAAACCCAATATAACGGTACGTGATGGAATGCAAGGTAAAATACAAATCGGTTCGGATATTTCAGTTAAACAACGCGATTTTGCCGGTAATATTATTGATATTTTCTACCCGACTGGTACAATTATTGAAGTAACTCCACATGTATATAATGAAGAAGGTATTGATTTCGTTCTGTTAAAAATTAAAGTCGAAAGAAGTTCCGCAATTCCGGATATTGTTAGCACCGAAATTAAGAGAGCAAAAGTTGAAACAGATGTTCTAATGTTAGACGGTGAAGAAGCGGTTATAGGAGGACTTTTTGTAAACGAAGAAACTACCATCAGACGTGGAATACCTATTCTGAAAGATTTACCATGGTGGGTTCTGGGTATTCGTTATTTAACGGGTTACGACCAAAAACAAGTTAATAAAAAAGAAATTATAATTTTATTGAAAGCCAATATTGTTCCTACTCTTAAGGAAAGAATTACTAAAAAGAAGGAAAATTTAATACATAAACAAATTATAAAAGACCACAAAGATATTGAGTTTTATAAATCAAAAGCCTTTAAAGAATTAGAGGAAGATAAATAATGGAAAAAATTCTTATTGTTGACGACGATATTAATCTTTGTACGGTTCTTTCCGAAGAACTGAACGAAATAGGTTATGATGCTCATTATGTTACAAATGCCGACCGTGCATTTGACTATTTGAAAAATAACAAAGTGGATTTGATTTTACTCGATTTGGTAATGCCGGATAAAGACGGGTTTTTTGTTCTGAAAAAACTCAAGGAAGACAATATAAACGTTAAAGTTATTGTGCTTACCGCCTATGCGGATGTTAAAAGCGCAATTGAAGCGGCAAAACTGGGAGCTGCCGATTTTATCAATAAACCTTATGATCTCGATGAGCTTATTATAGCCATGAGAAAAGTTTTACAAAAAGAAGAATATGAAAATTAATGTTAGATTATTACTTATTATATTCTCGGCTGTTGTTTTAATTTCCGTTCCTTCAACTCTTATTTTTTATTCCTCCGCAAAAGAACTGCTCCAAAAACAGCATTCAGAAGAACTGATAAACTCCGCCAACGATTTCATTTTTACATTTCAACAATCTTTACAAACTATCGATGAAGAATTCAGAAAACTGAAGAAAGTTAATAAACGCTTCGCCCAAATAAATCTTGATTCAACCGCATTGGATTTTATTCTTGTTGCCGACAAAAACAACAAAATTCTGAAAAATTATTCAACCGCCAAACGCAAAAAAGGTATCAATCTGAAAGTGGGTGATATTAAAGAATTCGTATCTTACAACCCGAGTGTAATATATAAAGTTGAAATGCTCGATTCACTCAAAGTAATTTACGGAATTAATGTAACTGCGGAATTTTTAAATGATTTAGCAAAACGTATCAGAGCCGAAGTGGCGTTAATTAATAACGGAATTCCAGTAGAATATTCCAATCCCGCAGAAAATAAAAATCTGTTGCTCAATATTATCGGTGCGGCAAAAGAATTGAAAAACGAAGACAATTTTACCGTGGTCGGCAAGGAATTAAAAGATACCGACTTTTGGGCAACGCACTATTCACCAACAAATTCGTTAGCCGATTCCAAACTGGATTTTTTGATTTTCTCGAAATCCAAAGAGATTGCCGAATTCCGCTCAACCATGGGTTTATTTGTATTGATTATTCTAGTTGCGGGAATTCTCCTTTCGATAATTCTGGTATTTCTGTTTACGGGGAAAATAAGAAAGCAGATTTCACTTATTGACGAAACCGTTTCGAAAATTAGTTCCGGTTCTCTTGATCACAGAGTGGAAATTTTATCCAAAGATGAATTGGGAAGATTAGGCGAAGCCTTTAACGGTATGCTGGACGAATTAAAACAAAAGGAAAAAGAAGAAAAAGATTATTCGGAGTTTTTGGCTCTCATAAATAAAAATCCCACTCTCTCCGAAATTTCAAATGCGGCATTGAAAAAAATCATTGAAACTACCGGTATGAATTTCGGCGCCTTGCACTTGGTTGAATCCGGTAACTTTAAAATGTTGGCATCGTACGGCTTCGGGAATAAACAATTCGAAGCAACTAAAAATATCGATTTGTACACAACGGCAATAAATGAAAAGCAACGTGTTGAATTCAAATTCACAAAGAATTTTCCGGTAGTTAGTACAGGACTTACAAAAATTCAGATAAAATATATTCTGATTCTCCCTATAATTTATAACAATGAAGTTATAGCCATCTTGGAATTGGCATCGGAATGTGAACCGGAACAGAACGTGAATAAATATTTGGAGAACATACAAGAGCAATTGTCAATCGGAATTACTAATGCAAAAGCGGTAAAACAACTGAAAGATCTCGTGAAAGAATTGAAAAAACTAAACGATGCATATCATCTTAAGAATAAAAAAGTAACCGAACAAAATGAGGAATTGATTAGATTACACGAGCAATTAAAAACCAATGCCAAAGAACTTGAAAGGCAAACACAAAAAGCGTTAGAATCGGCAAAAGTAAAAGCGCAGTTTTTGGCTAACATGTCGCACGAGCTCCGTACTCCGCAAAATTCCATAATCGGACTGACCGAATTGCTTATAAACGATTCCGCTACCCCGGAGCAAGTCAGAAATAAATTAAAAATAGTATTGCGGAACAGTAAAAAGTTATTGAATCTTATTAATAACATACTCGAGTTTTCCAAAATAGAATCGGGCAATATCGAACTAAAAAAAGGGAAATTCACACTGAGCGAATTTTTGGAGGAAATTAATCAACTTATTGAACCGTTGGTACAAGAGAAAGATTTGCAATTTGAAATAACGGTTAATCCGTCTAAAAATTATTTGCTGAATGCCGATAAAACCAAGCTCGAGCAAATATTTTATAACCTGGTTGGCAATGCAGTAAAATTTACGGATTCCGGATTCATAAAAATAAATATTGAAATATTCGATAATAAAAGTTTTAATTTTGAAGTAATTGACAGCGGAATTGGTATAGCCGAGGAAAAAATCGAAACGGTTTTTGAAGAATTCCGTCAAGCCGAAGAAGGAATGAACAGAAAATACGAAGGTACAGGCTTGGGTTTAACAATTTGTAAAAAGTATGTTGAATTGTTCGGTGGAAAAATTGAAGCGCGAAGTAAGTTGGGCTCAGGTTCTACGTTCAGGGTTGAACTGCCCGGCATTGTTGAAAATGAACTTGAAAACGGAATTAAACAGGGCGACGGCGGAACTGAAGCGAAGGGAAAATCCGTTGCCGTACTGGCACAATCGGAAAATGTGACAAAATTTATTGGTGATTATTTAGCGGCACATAATATTGAAATTAAGTTTTCAAATTCGGAACCCGGATTTATTGAAGAAATAAAAAGTGCGGAATTAAAAGAACTGATATTGGATGTCAACACCGTTAAAAGCAGTCCGTGGAGTTTACTTTACGATTTGAAAAAATCATTTCATCTTCAAAACGTTTCCGTTGCCCTTACCGGAATAAACGAAATGGAAAATAACGGTTTTGTATTGACATTTTCAAATTATTTCACAGAAGATGCTTCTTTCAGGGAAATGATAAATTCATATCTCGTTAATCCGGATTTTGAAAAAAATTTAAAACAAATATTAATTGTCGGAGACGCTTATCTTAAATCTCTAATCGATGAGAAAGCATATACCGAATTCGAATTTTCTTTTTCCGAAGAGGTACAATCCGCTTTGGACATCACCGGTTCGGTACGCCCGCAATTGTGCATTTTGGATATTCTAAATCCGCAATTGAACACGTTGGAATTACTTTATGAACTTCAGCAAAAAAAATATATGCAAGTATTTGTTGTTTTTAAGCACAGACCTAATGAATTTGAAAGTAATAAATTGAATGAAGATTTGCGGATATTGTTCGAGCAACATAAAATGCATCCGATGGATATTTTAAAAATGATAAGGGACAGTTTGCACTTGAAAACCCAAAAGCTCGAAGCTGAATATTTTATCACGTCCGAAACAACCGGATTGGTCACGGATGAAAAAGTGTCTGCTCAATCCGGTGAAAAAGTAAAATCCATTCTGGTAGTTGACGATGATGAAGACACGTTGTACACGATCGGCGAAATTATTAACAGTCTAGGTTACAAAGCTATTTATGCCAAAAACGGTTTGGAATGTATAGAGATTTTGAAAAAAACAGTGCCGGACTTGGTTTTGTTGGATATAATGATGCCACAGATGGACGGGTTCGAAACAATAAGAAAAATAAGAAAAGATTATAAATTTAAAGACTTAAAAGTTTTTGCTCTTACTGCTTATGCCATGTTATCGGATAAAGATATTTTGGAACGGAACGGATTTGATGATCTTATAACAAAACCGGTTAATATTGTTCTTTTAAAATTCAAATTGGAAAAATTGTTTAATCAAAAAGTGAGTATAAATGAGTAATACAATATTAATTATCGACGACCAGCCGGAAAACGTTTTTGTGTTGCAAGACAGATTGGAACACGAAGGATATAAAGTAATTACCGCTTATGACGGGCAAAGTGGAATAGATAAAGCCGTTGAAGAACATCCCGATATAATTCTTTTGGATATTATGATGCCCGGAATGTCCGGTTTCGAAGTTTGTGAAGTACTTACGAAAAACGAAAAAACGAAAAAGATACCAATTATAATGGTAACGGCACTTACCGGTTCGGATGATATAAAGAAAGGTTTGGAACTTGGCGCTTACGATTATATCAAAAAACCGTTTAACAGGGTTGAACTTCTGGCCAGAATTAAATCGGCGTTACGGTTTAAAGAGACCCAAAACTTATTGTTGGAATTGGAAAAAATTAATGTATTTTCCGCCACTGTACGTACAGCCAACCATAAAATTAAGCAACCGTTAACTCTTATTAACTTATCTGTAGCGGCTTTACGGCGGGAGTTGGGCAAGGAAAACATCTCGAAAGAACAATTGCTCAAAAGGGTTGATTTTTTGGAAATTGCAGCCAAGGAAATTGTTGAAGTTCTTGAGCAATTAACTTCAATTAAAAAACCGGTTATTAAGGAATATGTTAATAATTTAAAAATGATTGATATTCAATCGACCGCCGGTGAAGAAAAATCAGCCGATTAATTCGCGCACTATCGATAAAGCTTTCTCGAAATTGTACGGTTTCTGCAGGTAACCGTTGGCAAACATACTCCATTGTTTTTTATCCGATTCGTCAATTGAGCCCGTTGCCAAAACAACAGCAAAGTTAAAACCCTTTTCTTTCATTTTTTTTATGCATTCTACTCCGTTTATATCGGGCAACTCCTTATCAATAAGTAATAAATCAATTTTATTATGTTTGAGTTTATCAAGTGTTTCTTCGCATGATGAAGCTGAAATTACATTGTAATGATAAGATTCAAAAAGGTCATACAGTAAGCTGGCTAAAGCTTTTTCATCTTCGGTAATTAAAATTGTTTTGCCGGAATGGTTTTCACCGGATTGTTTTTTTTCCACCGCTGGGAAATAAACGGTAAATTCCGTTCCCTTCCCGGTTTCACTTGATACGGTAATCAAGCCGTTGTGTTCCTCAATAATGTTTTTTACGTTATCAAGCCCAATGCCACCCGAATAATTTTTAATTTTTGTGGTAAATCCTCTATCGAAGATTTTATCGATTAAATTTTCCGGTATACCAGAGCCATTATCTTTCACGCTTATTACTACATATTGTCCGGCTCTTATTACCCCGTTATTGGTTTCAATTTTCTTATCAATAATTTCATTGGCAGATGAGACGGTTATAACACCGGAATTGTTTATTGATTCTTTTGCATTGACGCACAAATTTAATAATGCCGAGTATAGATTTGTGTAATTGCCGTAAATGTCATTCAGGTTTTTTTCAAGGTCAAGTTTAAATTCGATATCTTCCGGAAGTGTTAATTTGAATGCGCGAGCCAAATCTTTCAACAAACTGTTAACGCCGATTCTTCTTTTTTGCACAATCGGGTCGTCTTCAATATTCAAAAGCGAACTTACGATTTCAATAGCTCGATTTGAATTGTTGGAAATGTTCTCAATTAATTCACGGTTTTGGTCATCCTTCGGAATTTTGGATTTCAGTACATCGATGCTGTTAAGAATGTTGCTCAGAATGTTATTCAAATCGTGTGCAAAACCTTTCAACTTCAAATTGAGAAAATTCTGCTCAAGTTTAGAATCGTCATTGGTTTCTATGATTGTAATGAGTTCGTGTTTATCATTATTTGTTACGGGTTGAATAAAAATATTGGTTTTAAGTTTATCCGAATACAAAGTAACGGCTTTGTTTTCAATGGCTGGAGGGAGTTTGATGAATTCATTTATATCGGAAGGACGTTTAATGTGTTTAAAAAATCTGAGAAAGTAGGAATTGGTCCACACAATCTCGCCGTTCAATTTGGTAACGGCAATTGGCTGAGAGATGAAATTGAAAATTTTATAAACCGGACCGGTTGCAGTTATTTCGGGCAGTTCTTTCAAGCCATCCTATCTTAATTTATATTTTTTAATTTTTGAATATAATGTTTTTTGACTAATTCCCAAAGCCCTGGCTGTATTTTCTCTGTTCCAGTTATAAATTTTCAAGGCTCTTTTGATATGTAGGCGTTCAATTTCTTCGAGGGGCAGTACGGTATTCGAGTCCGGTCTCTCGTATTCCGTCAACGGATTGTTGGCTGTGGGTAGATTTAAATCGTGTGGAGTAATTACATCTCCTTCCGAAAAAATAATTGCCCTTTCGATAATATGTTCCAATTCCCTTACGTTTCCCGGGAAATCGTAATTAAGCAATTCCAGTTGAGCTTCTTTGGACAATTTTTTAATTGCCCGCACGGACGATTTTTTTTGTAAGAAATAATTTGCCAGCAACAAAACATCTTCACCTCTTTCCCTAAGCGGGGGAATGTGGAGGGTGATAACGTTAAGCCGGAACAACAAATCTTTACGAAAAGTTTTCTTTTCGGATTCTTCCATAAGATTTTTATTCGTTGCACCTATTATCCTCACATCCGATTTCATCGAAACAACACCGCCGATTCTCCGGAATTCACCGTTTTCCAGAAAACGGAGAAGTTTGGGTTGAAGTGTAAGACTCAGTTCACCGATTTCATCGAGGAATAAAGTTCCGCCGTCTGCCAATTCTACAAGTCCGGGCTTTGATGTTTTCGCATCGGTAAAAGCCCCTTTTTCATATCCGAATAATTCACTTTCGATCAATTGATCGGGAAGGGAGGCGCAGTTAACAGCAACGAAAGGTTTATCTTTTCGCTTTGAGTTTTGGTGGATAAACTCGGCGAACAATTCTTTCCCGGTTCCGGTTTCTCCCTCAAGCAACATATTCGAATCGGATATAGCCGCTCTTTCGGCAAGTTTTAGAATTTCCTGAATGGATTTGCTTTCCCCTACAATTCTGCCCTGTGTAAAGCTTTCCACTTTGGTTTCCAGCACACTCTTTTTGAGTAGGAGGTCGCGGTGTTCAACAGCCCGCTGGATTGTTATAAATAATTGTTGCGGGATGTATGGTTTTGTGATAAAATCGTAAGCGCCCGATTTTATACAGTCAACGGCGGTTTTTATTTCCGATTTTGCGGTTAAGATTATTACTTGCAAATGCGGTTGATGTTCTTTAACGTATTTCAATACTTCTTCCCCGGAAACTTCTTTCATTTCCAAATCGAGAAGGAGAACATCGTATTTTTTGGAATTAATTTTATCGATGGCGTACCTGCCGTCGTACACGATATCCGCGTTGAAACCTTCGCTTATGAGTTCTTCTTTAAGCAAATAACATAAAGTTTCGTCGTCGTCGGCAATTAAAATGTTTATATTTCTTTTCATCGGCGGTAAGCAAACATTCCCTGATATTAATTGTATAAATATAAAGAATTTTATTTGAGAGAATAATAAAAGTTAATTTACTTTCTTCTTCATACTATCGAAAAAAATTTTTTTGTATTAAATGATAATAAATATTAAATTTGTGTTCCAAATTTTTTTGGGCGCGTAGCTCAGTGGTAGAGCATCTGCCTTTTAAGCAGAGGGTCGGTGGTTCGAGCCCACCCGCGCTCACACGAACCCGGCAAAAGCCGGGTTTTTTTGTTTGGTAAAATGATATTTATTTCACCGGAATTCCAAAATCGCCCTTTCCCGTCTGTGTTACGTTTTTGCAGCTTGAAATTTATGTGCCCGCAAAAAATCTCGCAAGAAAGGCGGAATAAGTCAACTGAAAAAAGGTCTGAAGAAAATGACAATAGCGTTATAGATAAAAGAAGAAAGAGAATCGTACGAATGATGAAAGAATGGTTAAAATAATTTTAGCGTAGCTTAGTGGCAGAGCATCTGCCTTTTAAGCGGAGGGTCGGTGGTTCTGCCGCAGGCATCCCTTCGGGAGAGCCCACCCGCGCTCACACGAACCCGGCAGAAGCCGGGTTTTTTTGTTTATTTTGTGAAAAGCTTTTTAGTAGTAAATTTTTACATTTACGGGCGGAACGTTTTTAATTATAATTTTTTCCCCGGTAAATGAAGTGACGGTTTCCCCATTCACCAGTACACTTTTTATGGGTGTTTTAAAAATGTTTTTGATTATTATTCCTCCTTCGGGCATCTTTTGCAAACCGTCGAGTTGAATGGAAATACAATTCCCGTTTTTATTTTTCGAAATTCTGTAAGTTAATTTACCGTAAAAAGTCGGCAATTGTTCAACGCTCATGGGTTTTTCAATCCAACTTGAATCAATACCCGGAGCCAAAACCAATGACTTGGTGTTTTCATCCTCGT
>JALSTB010000082.1 GCA_026983955.1 Melioribacteraceae bacterium | reverse complement strand
ACCGTGGTTATCTCTTTCAGCATGAAACTTATTTTAAGTTAGATTGATTTATTTGGTAATTAATATAATAAATAATTTTTTTTTGATGGAATAAAATAGCGGATAAAAATATTTAAAAAAATTTCCGGAAGGTTGTTAAGAGTTTACCGAATTGAGTTCGTCGAGTTCGTCTTCCGTAAAAGCTTTTTCCAAATCGATTAGTACGATTAATCTGTCTTCCAATTTGGCTACAGCGCTAAACATAGCCGCATTTTTCCCGCTGATAATTTTGGGTGGCGGTTCAGTTATGGATGCCGGAATTCTAAGCACTTCGTTTACTTTGTCGACTATAAAACCGGTTTTGGAATTGTTAAGCTCAACGACTATAATTCTTGTATCGCCGTCGTTTTCTTTCTGGGGAATTCCCAATTTTGTTCTCAAATCAACAATCGGTAATACGGTTCCCCTTAAATTAATTATACCTTTAACAAAAGAAGGTGCGTTGGGTATTTGTGTGATTTCCAATTGTTTGTTTATTTCCTGGACTTTCAGAATATCGATTGCGTATTCTTCATCACCGATTTCAAAAGATACCAATTGTAAAATATCGTTCAGGTTTCCGGTTTGTTTGGTTAAAGTTTCCATGGAATTATGCCGCTTCCTTTTCATCTACCAAAATTTTTTCTAAATCCAGAAGGATTAACAATCTGTTTTCCAGTTTTGCCACTGCCGTAATGAAATTGGCATTCACATCGCCAACCATCGATGGTGGCGGTTCTATAATGCTTTGCGGAATTCTCAGCACTTCGCTTACTTCATCAACAATAAAGCCGATTGTATTTTCTTCGATTTCCACAACAATAATTCTCGAATTTTGATCGGCTTCTTTTTCTTTCAAACCTAATCTTTTTCTTAAATCAATTACCGGAATTATTCTTCCGCGCAAATTGATAACACCTTTTACATATTCGGGTGTATTGGGCACTTTTGTCATCATAATCATTTTGATGATTTCCTGAACTCTGAGTATATCGACGGCAAATTCTTCTTCACCGATTTTAAAACCGACCAACTGCAGAAGCTCTTCGGTCGCTACAATTTGTTCTTGCTCTTTTTCCATAAATCACCTTTCGTTTAAGAAACAGTTACATGACTTCCGGCATGTTCCATACTCTGATCTTTATAATCGAAAACAGATGCCGGATTTAAAGTTTCACTTGAATTTTTTGTTGAATTATCCATTTTGAAATTTTGCAGCAATTCTTCCAGATTGTGAGTCAGTCTGCTTAAATCTTCAGCCGCTTCAGCCATTTGAGACGAACCGGCACTCGATTCAGCCGTAACTTTGCTTATCAATTCTATGTTCTGACTTATTTGCGAGAATGTAGTCGATTGTTCTTCGCTGGTAGCGGCTATATTGTTTATCATCTCAACAATGTGATTAATCGAATTAACAATTTCGTTGATTGCATTTCCCGCTTCGTTTGCAAGAACTTTTCCTTCTTGAGCTTCCTTTGTTCCGTATTCGATTGAATTAACCGTGTTTTTCATTTCATTTTGCACGGCGTAAATCATCTCCGAAATTTCCTGTGTAGCTGTGGTTGTTCTTTCAGCCAGTTTTTTAACTTCATCGGCAACAACTGCAAAACCTCTGCCGTGTTCGCCGGCGCGTGCGGCTTCTATTGCGGCATTCAAAGCCAAAAGATTGGTTTGATCGGCGATATCGTTAATCACTTTAACTATTTCACCGATTTTTTCGTTACTTTGTTGAAGTTTCTGAACGTTATCGGCAGCTTGCGCAACCACTTCGGCAATGCTTTCCATTTTGTCCACGGTTTCAACAACTTTTTCGCCACCGCTTTGTGCCAGACTCTTTATTTCTTCAGACGAATGAGCTACTGCGCTGGTGTTTTTTGTTGATTCACTGATTGTGTAGTTCATTTCTTCAATTGCACTGGCTATTTCCATGGTTTGTGCCGTTTGTTCCTGCGCACCGGATGAAAGCTCTTCCGCGATTGAAGAAATTTCCGTACTTGCGCTTGCCGTGGCGTGGGTTGCTTCGGTAACTTTATCAATCATCTTCCTGATTTTCTTGACGGTTAAATTGAAACCTTCGAACAGTCTACTGATCTCGTCATCTTTGCCGGGCGGTGTTACTTCTACGGTAAGATCGCCTTCGGAAAATCTCTCCATCGCTTCCAGAATTGTTTTTGTATTGTCGGCAAGATAATCCTGAATTTCTTTCAGTTTGTTTATATCCACAACATATTCCAACGCTCCGTCAATTTGTCCGTCTTTTGTTTTTGTTGGGGTTCCCGTGTACATAATTGCAGTGTTGCATCCGTTGGCATGTGAAATTGTTTGTTCACCCACAATTCTGTCTTCTTTCATAGCGCGGTACAAAGCACACTTTTCGGTATTACAATCGTCCGTAAGGAAATTATCGTAACATTTTTGACCTATAAGTGATTTTACCTTTTTGTTCAAGAATGATGCGGTTGCATTGTTTGCATATTTTATGTTGAAATCCCTGTCTATTGAAATAACCGGTGTCGGTAAGTTATTCAAGAAATAAAGTTGTTGTTTTATTTTAAATGCTGAATTTTTCAATGCATCTATAAGAACTTTAATCTCATCGTTATGTTTATATTCTATTTCAGCATTAAAATTATCGTTGCCAATGGCTTCGGCAAATTTACTGGCTTTTTGCAGAGGTGATATTACGGTTTTTTGTAAATAGAAATATGTAAAACCTGAGGCAAAGACAATAAAAAGAAATCCAAGAAGAATATTTTCCCATAATTTTGATCTAAGAGCTTGAAATGAAGCGGTTTCATCGGAAAACAGGGCTATTTTACCTACTTCTTTTTCTGCATAGTCTTTTAAAGGAAATATTGTTGTTGCGTATTGCAAATCGTTGAAATTGGTAACTTCGATATTACCAGTTGGTGAGCATTGTTGAAGTAAATTTTTTATTGGTTGAGCTGAGTAATCAAAATAAATAATATTATTTTTTATAATATCTGATTTTTTATTATCAAAACGTCTTGCATTTTCAAAAACCTTCTTCTTTATCCCCACGGCATATTCAAGATTTAACATTTTAGCCGTTTCGGTTAAAATTTTCCGTAAACTCATGCCAAATTCCACACTGCCAACATGTTTTCCTTTATAAAAAACCGGATAAACTATTCTCAGTCCCGGACCGCCTCTGCCCACTTCAATACCAACCACTTCTTTTTTCGTTGCATTGGCATCCAAAACCGTTTGACGGAACGATGACAAATCATCTCCGAATTTTTGTGGTTTGTGCAATCTTAAAAACGACGTAGCCGGAGGTAAATGAAATTGAAATTGTGCTATGTGATATTCGGGTCTTAATTTACCGTTATACAATGTTATTAATTTTTCTTTCAGTGAATCCCTTTTTCTTTCGGCGAATAGTCTTGTTACCGTGTCATCCGCCAAAAGTAATTCCATGCTCATTTCCATATCTTTTTTAAGCAATTCCAATTCTTGTGTAAATACCTTGTCGAATGAATGAAATTTCTGTGCAATTGCTTCGTCATTTTTTTTAACTGCCAAAGAATAATAATAAACGGTAGATGCAATGGAAGTTAATATTATGCCGCTGATTACGATCGTCAATAATTTTGCTCTTAGGGAAAAACTCTTAAACTTCATGGTAACGCCATTTCATTATTAATAATTAAGTATCTAATTATAATAATCGGTAGTCCATCCCCTTTTTTTATACTAAAAAGAAATTTTTTTGAAATAAGATACTTTTGTAGTATTTTAGCAGATAAGTTTTAGATTTTAGGTGCATAATGATAAAAGATACTGGTATAGTCCCCAAAACCCTCAACGTTCAATTCGAAAATCCACAAAAGTTTTATTTAGTAAAAAGAGGAGAATTCTGATGGGCTGGCTTACAACAAGCTTAAATCGTTCTATTGGTAAAAAATTTGTGATGGCCCTTACCGGAAGTTTGTTAATGTTGTTTTTGATCATCCATTTGATTGGTAACTTAACGCTATACGGTGGGCGCGAAGCTTTTAACGGATATGTTGAAACCTTGGAAGTTGTAAAACCCGTGGTAAGGGTAATTGAAGTTATTTTAGCCGCAATTTTTATATTTCATATTTTTAACGGTGTAAGGCTTTGGTGGGAAAACAAAAAAGCCAATCCGGGTAAATATGCGATTAATGCAAATAAAGAAATCACAACGTTTTCTTCACGCACAACAATTGTAACCGGAAGTATCATTTTCATTTTTTTGGTTCTCCACCTTTCCACGTTTTGGTATCAGTTTAACATTTCCGGTCACCCCGAGACCGGTTCGTTTGAATTTTACGATATTGTTGTTTATTGGTTTAACCAACCGGTTTATTCCATAGTTTACATAATTGCGGTACTGTTGCTTGGTTTTCACCTCAATCACGGTTTCCAAAGTGCGTTTCAAACTTTCGGATGGAATAATAAAAAATATTTTCCGGTCATTAAATTAACCGGAACCATTTATGCAATTGTAATCAGTTTGGGGTTTGCCTCTATCCCACTTTACTTTTTATTAACGGGAGGTAAATAAAATGAAATTAGAATCAAAAGTACCCGAAGGAAATATAGCGGAAAAATGGACTAATCATAAGTTCAAAATGAAGCTGGTTAATCCGGCAAACAAAAGAAAATACGATTTGATAGTTGTAGGAACGGGATTGGCGGGAGCATCGGCGGCAGCTACGTTGGGTGAATTGGGTTACAAAGTTAAAGTTTTTACGTATCACGATTCAAGCCGGAGAGCACACTCAATTGCCGCTCAAGGCGGAATTAATGCTGCAAAAAATTATCAGAACGACGGTGATTCGGTATTCAGATTATTTTACGATACAGTCAAAGGCGGCGATTTCAGATCTCGGGAAGCCAATGTTTACCGCTTGGCAGAAGTATCGAACAATATTATCGATCAGTGTGTTGCACAAGGTGTTCCTTTCGCAAGGGAATACGGAGGTCTCTTGGCAAACCGCTCGTTCGGCGGCGCTCAAGTTTCCCGTACATTCTATGCCCGTGGAGAAACGGGGCAACAATTGTTACTTGGCGCTTACAGTTCACTGAACCGCCAAATTAAAAACGGGAACGTAACCGTTTACCACCGCCGTGAAATGCTCGATTTGGTTTTGGTAAACGGAAGGGCGCAAGGAATTGTTGTACGAAACTTGCTAACCGGTGAAATTGAAAAATATTCCGCACAAGCCGTTATTTTGGCAACCGGCGGTTATTCGAATGTTTATTTCCTTTCCACAAATGCAATGAATTCGAACGCAACCGCCGCATGGCGCGCGCATAAGAGAGGAGCACTATTTGCGAATCCATCTTTTACACAAATTCATCCCACTTGCTTGCCGGTGCACGGTGAAGGTCAATCCAAATTGGTATTGATGAGTGAAAGTTTAAGAAACGACGGTAGAATTTGGGTGCCGAAAAAAGCCGGGGATAACAGACCGCCGAATGAAATTCCCGAAGAAGAAAGGGACTATTATTTGGAAAGAAAATATCCGGCATTCGGAAACCTTGTGCCTCGCGATGTCGCTTCGAGAAATGCCAAATATGTTTGCGACGAAGGACGGGGCGTAAACGGTGAAAGAGCCGTTTATCTCGATTTTTCCGATGCGATTAAACGGGTGGGTAAAAAAGTTATTGAAGAAAAATACGGCAACCTTTTCGAAATGTACGAAAATATTACAGGTGAAAATCCGTACGAAGTACCGATGAAAATTTATCCCGCACCGCATTATACGATGGGCGGTTTGTGGGTCGATTACAACTTGATGAGCAACATTCCCGGATTGTTCGTTTTGGGTGAAGCGAACTTTTCCGATCACGGCGCAAACAGACTTGGAGCCAGTGCGTTGATGCAAGGCTTGGCCGACGGTTATTTCGTCATTCCTTACACCATCGGTAATTATTTGGCATCCGAAAAACCGGAAAAAGTTGATACCGACCGTGCGGAATTCAAAGAAGCTGTTGACAATGTAAAAGAAGGTATTGCAAAGTTATTATCTATCGATGGTAAACAAACCGTTGACGAAATTCATAAACGGCTTGGACATTTGTTAATGGATAAAGTCGGTATGTCCCGCAACGAGAAGGGATTGAAAGAAGTAATTGAACAAATAAGAGAATTAAGAGAAGAATTCTGGAACGATGTGAAAGTAGTGGGAACGGGCGAAGAACTGAACCAAACTTTGGAAAGGGCTGGAAGGGTAGCCGATTTTCTTGAACTTGGTGAGTTAATGGCTGTAGATGCTCTGAACCGTAACGAATCGTGCGGTGCCCATTTCCGTGAAGAATATCAAACGGAAGAAGGTGAAGCTTTAAGAAACGATGAAGAGTATGCTTATGTTGCTGCTTGGGAATTTAAAAAAGTAGGTGAATGGGAATTGCATAAAGAAGACCTCAAATTCGAATATGTAAAACTAGCCACTAGGAGTTATAAATAATGGGTGGAGAAAAATTAAATCTTACGTTGAAAATATGGAGACAGAATTCTCCGGACGATAAGGGGCAATTTGAAGAATTTAAAGTTGAAATTTCGCCCGATGCTTCTATTTTGGAAATGTTGGACGAGCTAAACAACGATTTGGAACGGGAAGGCAAACGCCCTGTCGCATTTGAAAGCGATTGCCGTGAAGGTATTTGCGGAACTTGCGGTATTGTAATTAACGGTCATCCTCACGGACCCTTGCCAAAAACGGCTACGTGCCAGCTGCACATGAGGAATTTTAAGAACGGGGATGTTATTTATTTGGAACCGTTCAGAGCTGCTGCTTTCCCGATTATACGCGATTTGATTGTAGACCGTTCCGGTTTCGATAAAATTCAGCAAGCCGGCGCTTACATTTCGTTTAATACCGGTGGTGCTCCCGATGCCAATTCAATTCCCATAGGTAAAGACGTGGCTGCCGCTGCACTTGATGCAGCCGAATGTATTGGATGCGGCGCATGTGTTGCTGCTTGCAAAAACTCTTCGGCAATGCTGTTCGTTGGTGCTAAAGTATCGCAATATGCGCTTCTTCCCCAAGGTCAACCCGAACGGTATAAAAGAGTTCAAACAATGGTTGCCGCTATGGACGAAGCCGGATTCGGAAGTTGCACCAACACTTATGCCTGCGAAGCCGAATGCCCGAAAGGTATTTCCATTATGAATATTGCGCGCATGAACAGGGATTTTATAAAAGCCAAAATTGTTGAACAAGAAGTGGATATTTGATTTATTGTCAGCTAGTAAATGCAGAAAATATTATTAATATAATGATAGAGAAAGGTATATTAGTTACCGGCTCACACCGCTCAGGTTCAACTTGGGTTGGGCAAATGATTGCTCTTTCACCTTCAGTGGCATATATTCATGAACCTTTTAATATTATTTATAATAGACCGGGAATTTGTAGTGCAAGCTTTAAGCATTGGTTTACTTATATTTGCGAGGAAAACGAAAATTTGTATTACGAAGCATTAAAAGATACTCTGGAATTTAAATATAAGATTTTAAAAGAGCTTGCTGTTATTAAAGCTCCAAAGGATATTGTTAGATTGTTCCGTGCTTGCATACTGTTTACAATGTACAAGTTATCAAATAAACGTCCGCTTATGAAAGATCCGATTGCCATATTTTCTGCAGAATGGCTTGCTAAAAGATTCAATATGGATGTAATAATTTTAATCAGGCATCCGGCGGCTTTTGCCGGAAGTTTAAAAAAAGCCAATTGGACATTTCAATTTAGCAATTTCATTGAGCAACCTTTACTGATGCAACATCATTTGTCGGATTTCCGGGATCAGATTGAAGAATTTGCTAAAAAAGAAAAAGATATAATCGATCAAGCAATTTTACTTTGGAATGTAATTCATTATATGATTCTAAAGTATAAAAAAAGAAATCCCGATTGGAATTATGTAAAGCATGAAACTATTTCAAAGAACCCGATGGTAGAGTTTGGTAAATTATACGATAAACTTAATCTGACCTATTCTAAGGATATTCATGATAAAATTAAAGAATATTCCATTTTAAAAAACAAAAACTTTGAAGATAAAATAAAACGTGATAGCAAATCCAATATTTGGAGTTGGAAAAAAAGATTGACTGAAGATGAAATTGAAAGGATTAAGGATAAAACGTATGATATCGCTAAAAATTTTTACAGTGAAGAAGATTGGTAAGCTATCAAAACTTAATTAACGGAAACTGTATTGGTCATATTGAATTTTTAACATTAATTAATGATAAAGGTTTAGGGAAAAGAACAGCCGGTAACGGTTGTTCTTTTTTATTTTACGGAAGTTTTTTGCGGTTTTTCTTCAAACTTCTGAAAAAATCGACAATGTAAAAAAGAGCAAATCCTTCAAAAGCCGTTTTTATATCCTCCATTCCCATTTGAAAAGTGTAAACTTCGGTTAAAGCAAAATAAAACAACCGGTAAAGCAGCAACAATGTAAATATTACTGCAAACCCGAATAATCCGGTCTGGAAGCAGCCGGTGAAAATTTTAAATGTTACTTTTTTCTTTACAGTGTTGGTATGGAGTGTTGCGTTTAACATTTCAGGCTCCGTTAAATTTCATTTTATAGAAGGGGAATACACTGTTAAAAATCAATGATGTAAATCACAAATTACCTTCCGGTAATATTGGTAGGTAAATTAAATGTGAAATTAAAAAACCGGAACCGGATGTGATTGGTTTTACCGGACATTAATTTCAAGCAAATGTAAAAACTTACTTTCTGTATTTTTGATAAAATTTAGTAAGTTTTATCTTTGTTAACAATTGCATGGAAAAAAAGAAAGTTCCGACAAACAAAGTCAAAACAAGCTCTTTCATTCCGAGGAGCAGATTGTAATCATCCACAATCCTTAATGCAAACATTTTAATAACGAGCATAGTGGAAAGAAAGATTACGGCGCCTACAATCCCGTGAGCGATTGGTGATAAAAGTAAATTTTTCGCATCGTCCACAAAAGATTTTTCCGGTTTGCTAACCACAGTTTGTTTGAATAATGTCTTTTCCATTTTGTTGACCCATAAATATTAATTAAATTCTAAGCCCAATAAACAACTTTTTTATCGGTTTGTCTGTGACGGTCGATAAGTTATTGTTGATTTTTAGTCTGTTTTAGCAGTTTTTGTGATGTGGATTACAGAACCGGCGGCTTCAGGGCAGAAGAAAAATAAAAAGGACTTAAACCGGAATCCGGTCTAAGTCCCGGTATTTGTTCATTACTTCTTAGTTGAGGAAAATTTTCTTATCAATCAACGAAGGAGCATAATGGTTTTTCTTTAATTCCCTGTTACGTTTTTCCAGGGTTTCAATCCGTTTTTCCAAGCCGTCCAATTTTCTGTGCAAAGTATTATTTCTGTTGTACATTATTTTAGCTATTTTTTCCATTGTGTTTTCTATATTGAACGGTTTGAGAATATAATCGGATATACCGAGCGAGAGCACTTTTTTCAGTGCCAATTTTTCATTTATTGCGGTAATCATTATAACCGGAATATCGTGAAAATCTTTTTTGTAACGGATTTCCTTCAAAAATTCATAACCGTCCATTTGCGGCATCATGTAATCCAGAATTATGAAATCCGGTTTATGAATTTGCATCATTTTTAATGCTTCAAGACCGTCGTTTGCAGTATAAACTTTGCAGTAAAACTTCCTTGTTAATATTTTCTTTAACAAAATCCTTGTTCCGCTGTTGTCTTCTACGAGTAGTACGTTAAACATTTTATTTTCCTCACTTTTTATTGATTAAACGGAATACGGTTTTCCGAAAAGGAACAAATACCTTAAACCGAACGATAAAAACCCGCCCATTACGGAAAGTGCAATTTCAGGCGCTTTTATCGATTTTTGTACAAAATTTAATGCGGTTGATAAATCATTTATCAAACCGGTGTGCGTTTGCTGTGCGATAATCTGATAGCCGATCATCTTACTTGTTACCAGAATTGCGAATGTAAAAAGGAAACCGAGAATCCAGGAAATGCTTAGACTGAAAAAATGTCCTTTATACCTTCGCTCCCGTTTTTTCATAATATTTTGAAATTTTCTGCGCATTTTCTCCTGCAAATTTGTTTTGTTTTCGATGGCAAATTAGCAGAATCCGGTTTTGCAATGCTGTGAGGTAACACACATTTTGGGAAAAATTCTCAAAATATTTGCTCCGGCATAAGACGGTTTGAGCCGTATGCAATTTTTTCTATCTATTTAAATATAAGTATGTGTAAAAGGGAGAAGTACGGTAACGGAAATCCCGGTACTACTTGGCAAGGAATAGTATTTTTTATGTAAGTAAAGTTTCCCGGTCTAAAGTCCGTTCCAAGAAAAACCGGAATGTAAACTTTTTATTTATGCCTTTTGTAACGATGCTTGTAAAATTAAATATTTATGCCTAATCCGAAGAACAAGGTTGAATATGTTCCGAAAGCGCTGAAAAACCCTGACTCGCTTGCGTTAAAATTGCTGTTTAACTTGTAGGAGAGAACAACATTCACCGTTTGGGCAATCGGATGGAACACACCCAGTCCAAAACCAACGCCAAATAAATTTTTAACGGTATTTTGAGCGGAAGATTGATCGGCGTAATATGAAAGCGTGTAACCTGTTTCCGGATCGGTTTCTTTTATATGCCCGTAGGCGGTGTAACTTAAATATGAATATCCGGCTTCCAATTCAATGAATGTGGTGAATGATTTGATTGTATTGAAATTTATCCTTGTTCCGAAATAAACCGGAATTAAAACATGATTATTGGAGCCATACGAATGAAAAAGCTTTTCAGTGCCGTAAGGAGCTGATTTACCGATAAAAGTTATATTATATTTGTCCCATGTGAAATAACCTGAATAAATATAAAAATTATAAGTTTCGTTCAAGGAATAATTATACTGAACTTGTGCGGAAAGTCCCTTGGAAGAAGCACGCGGTAAAACCAATCCGCCACCGAATTGAATTGAATGGAAACTTTGTGCGAATAAACCGGATGCAAGGAAAAACAAAAGAAACTTCGGAAGGAATAACCTTAACATTTCAACCCCCATATTTTGATGTTGAAAACCGGAAGTATCAATCCTCAAATAAACTCTTATAATTTACAAAAAAGAAAATGAAATTGAAAAATCAAAATTTTTACGATTTATGTAAAATTAAATTAGAAAAAATTTTTTTAACAAAAAATGGAAGAATATTTACCCTCCGGCAATAACGGGATAATGCAGGATGGTACAATGAAAGAACCTGGTTTACTGAACTTGATTCAGTATCTAATAGCGCTCTTTTGGACCCCGGAACAAATTCGGGATGACGAGGCGATTAATAAAACCCGTCATGCTGAACTTGTTTCAGCATCTCACACTTGTCATGCTGAATTTATTTCAGCATCTGATGGCGCAGTAATCGGTAATCAGTATTCGGTTAATATAAGAAGGCTAACGGATTAACATGTGCTGATAATTTACTATTCCATAATTTTTATTGCTACACTGCTGCCTATGTCCACACGTACAACAACAAAATTACTACGGTGTTATATGAATAATCACACTCCGGCTTGAACTGAATATCCGTTTTACAGAGATTCATGCTGGCGTGGGAATGGCATATAAATCTCTATGTTGCTTTGTGAAATAATTTGCGGGTGAAATGTACACAATCCCGAAACGGGAACGGAATGACAAGACGATTAAGGTCAACAAGCAAACAAGAATCTGTCATGCTGAACTTGATTCAGCATCTAAAAAGAACTTGCAGGTATCCCGCTTTTACAAATAGAAAAAAGTATAAAAAATAAGCTAATAAGAACTTTTTAATCCTTCGCTCCGCTTACTTTAAAATAGAAAAAAATATTTCGGACTCCGGATATTTTCTTGAGTCATTTTCAGACAATCATCTCAAATTAATCGCTAAAAGGCTTCGTTTTCAAGATATTCCTTAAAAAATCCCGTTTTTCGCATTTGGCATTATTATTGGGAATGTTAAAGAAAGCGCAGCGGAATTTAACTTTTCCGGGAATTTTTCCGATAGTAACCGTGTTGTATTAAATTCTTGCTCCGCTTTCAGGTGCAAAAGGGGATCCCAAATTATTGTAAAACCATTGGGAGCAAAAGGAATGGAATTATATTATGAAACTTCTCTTTCGGCTTACATTCTAATCAGAGAAGTAAGCAAAGAGCTCAATATTCACGAATCGCCGGAGGAGAGTAAAAAAAACGGGAACGCCAACAAAATTATCAGCGAATGTTACCGCAAAATTGAAAAACGGTATCCCGACAAAAAAGATCAGGAAAAATTGAAAAAATACATCTCCAACATTTTTTCGCACTAAGGGGAATTAAGACACCGGAGCTAAATTTCCACTAATTTGACGTGTTAAAGTGTTGGTGATATGAATCAAGTTGTTCAGGTAATTTGATTTAAATCATTTTTTCTTTTGTATAAATCATTTATTTGAAAGGTAAAAATTACCGATGTATTGAACCGGCGGAAATGAATAATTTGAAGTCATTAAAATTGAAAAAAGAAAGTAAAAACCGGCAGGAAGAAGCAACTTCATCACAGAATTATTTTGCGGATGACGAAGCGGTATCTTTTGAAAATCCGGAGGTTGAAGCCGGTAAAACAACGCCGGAAGCCGATTTCTTTTCATTTTTAGCTCACAATATCCGTAATCCGTTCGGCACTTTGCTCGGTTTTTCCGAAATGCTGGAGATGGATTTTGATGAAATGGAAGACGAAGAAAAGAAATTTTTCGTTCGTCAAATAAATTCAACCGCAAAAAATCTTTACGATGCTTTTGAAAACTTTGTCAATTGGAGCTACATAACCAACGAAAAGTATCAAACGGAATTTGAACGGCTTGATTTGTACGAAATAGTTTCCGGGGAAGTTCAAAAAGCCAAGAACAAAGCTACTAAAAAAAATCTTACACTTGCATTCGAAAATACGGATGAAAATTTTGTTGTGTACGGTAACAGAAACTTGCTTTCGTTAGCGGTTAAAAATTTACTTTCTAACGCAATAAAATATTCACCCGGAAAAACCACCGTAAGTGTAAGTTTTACTGCGGGTCCGGATTTATATTCGGTACATGTTAAAGATGAAGGCAATGGAATCGATCCGTCGGTGAACATACTTACTTACGAAGGAGTGATGAAAACTGCTAATGGGAACAAAGAAAAATCGGCGGGATTGGGTTTAATTTTAACCACCCGTATTCTGGAAATACATAACGGTAAACTTTGGTATGAAAGTACTCCGCAAGGAAGTACGTTTTCGTTTTCTTTACCCAAATTAAAGTAAGGAATAAAATGGAACACATAACGTTTGAAAAAGCCAATGAGATTGCCCAAACTTATTTCAAACTTTTAATTGAAAGATACAAACAGCAAGGATACCGCGTTGAAATTATTGGAGACGAGAACGAAAAAGAATGTGAGCACCCTTCATTTTATTTGAGGTTTACAAATTCCGATAACGATTGTAAATTGTATAAAATCATTCC
>JALSTB010000081.1 GCA_026983955.1 Melioribacteraceae bacterium | reverse complement strand
GTAATTCAAAACTAAACCAAAGGAACAAAAAATGATAAAAAAACTACTCTTTCTCGTATTCTTCACATTAACAACCTTTTTATTAGCTCAAGATGAAAAACCTAAGGAAGGTTGGGAAACTTCCGGAGTAGCTGCATTCAATATAAGTCAAGTTGCATTAAGTAATTGGACTCAAGGCGGTGATAACTCGTTGGTATTTAACGTAATTGGAAATTTTGCAGCTAATTATTATTCCAATCCGTGGAAATTTACAAATTCATTAAAAATCAGTTTCGGTAAAACAAAAATCGGCGACCAAGAATTGAGAACCGCCGATAATGAAATTTTCCTTGAAGATATTCTATCATACTCGGTCGGTTGGGTTGTAGATCCTTATATAAGCAACATTTTCCGTACGGTTATAGCCAAGGGATATGATTATTCGGCAGAGCCTTTCGTGCAAACTGCTGCATTTTTAGATCCGGGTTATTTACAACAAGGATTCGGTTTTATTTATCAAGCAATCCCGAATTGGCATTTCAAAATGGGCTTGGCAACAAAAGAAACAATGACGAATCAATTTACCAAGTATTCCGACGATCCGGAAACCGCAGACATCGAAACATTCAAATTTGAAACCGGTATTGAAGCCGGTATCAAAGGTGAGACTACTCTTCATGAAAATGTTTTGTTTACAACAGATTTAGGATTATTCAGCGCATTTGAAAACCTTAGTGTTTGGGATGTCCGTTGGGATAATACGCTTACAGCTAAATTCAGTGAAATTTTTAATGTGAACTTTAATTTCCAATTATTGTACGATACCGATCAAACATTGAAAACACAAATTAAAGAAGCTTTGCAAATTGGTATAACTTATACTTTGTTTTAATTGAATCATTAATTAATTAAATAAACGGAGGTAAACATGGGTATGATGAAAGAATTCAAAGAATTTGCCATGCGCGGCAATGTGGTGGATATGGCCGTAGGTATTGTTATTGGTGCTGCATTTGGTAAAATTATTAATTCTTTGGTTAAAGATGTAATCATGCCTCCTATCGGAGTTTTATTGGGAGATATGGACTTTTCCGATATGGGCTGGGTAATTAAAGAAGCAACCGAAACCACAAAAGCCGTAATTGTTAAATATGGTGTATTTATTAATACAGTAATTGAGTTCTTGATTATTGCATTTGCGATATTCCTGGTTGTAAAAGGTATAAATAATATGAAAAAGAAAGAAGAAGAAAAACCTTCAGCTCCGCCTGCTCCTTCGAAGGAAGAAGTTTTGCTTACTGAAATTAGGGATCTGTTGAAAAACAAATAAAAATAATTTAAGGACCCAAAATGAGAAAAATAAAAACCGGTACACTTTTTTTAATATTTGTGCTATTCGGTTTTCTTAATAATGTTAAAGCACAATTTAACGATTACGCAATCAAATTCGGGTTGCAAGGAAACGGATTAATTCCTGCAGTGGAATTTAATAATGACAAATTGGAAACTTCATTCTTGGGTCGCGGCATAGTTAGGATTGAGCTGAGCGATTTATTGGATTTGGAATTGGGCGCCGGTTACGGAAGACTTGCCGGAGACGATCACTTGGATGATTATTGGCGGACTGATATAATTCCATTCGATTCGAGGATTATGGTTAGCCCGTTGCACTCCGATACATGGAATCCTTATCTTTATATTGGAGCCGGGTATCTAAAATGGGAAGTGAAAGACAAACCACGTTCCCCTTCCCCATTTCCTTTTATTAAAGATAGCGGGTGGGATTTTTTCATTCCCGCCGGCTTTGGTTTTGAAGTGGCGATTTCCGATGTTGTTACACTCGATTTTACGGGCGGCTATAATTATACATTCACCGATAATTTGAATTATTACAATAACAAAGATGCCGGTAACGGTAATCAAAACGACGGATATTGGAACGGTGGTATTGGAATATCTTTTACCGGCGAAAGTGGAAATTCGGATAAAGATATTGACGGGCTAACCAAAAACCAGGAAAAAGAAATCGGTACGGATCCTAATAAACCGGATTCGGACGGCGACGGATTGAAAGACGGTGCGGAATTTTTAACATACAACACAAATCCGCTCAATCCCGATAGTGATGAAGACGGTTTGAACGATAGTGAAGAGGTGAAAAAATATTTTACCGATCCCAACTCCACCGATACCGATGGTGACGGCCTTTCCGATTTTGATGAAGTACTAACATATAAATCCGATCCGACCAAAATAGATACGGATTTCGACGGACTTAAAGATAATGAAGAAGTTACTTATAAATCCGATCCGGCAAATCCCGATACCGATGGCGACGGTTTGAAAGACGGTGCGGAAATCATTAAATATAAAACCAATCCTACAAAATCGGATAGTGATGAAGACGGCCTTCCGGACGGTATGGAAGTTCTTAAATACTTTACCAATCCATTATCAAAAGATACGGATAACGGCTCGACCGATGATAAAACGGAAATTGAACGCGGAACAAATCCTTTGAATCCGAAAGACGATGTTATTTTGGATGTTAGCAAACCCGTAATTCTGGAAGGTGTAACTTTTGAAACGGGTAAAGCAGAAATAACGCCGGAATCGGAACAGGTTTTGGAAAGAGCATTCAATACTTTGGTAGCTTATCCCGAAATGAAAGTGGAAATCAGAGGATACACGGATAATGTTGGCAGTGCTTCATTCAATTTAAAACTTTCTCAAAGAAGAGCCGATGCCGTGCGCAACTGGTTAATCAAAAAAGGAATAGAACCTAAAAGAATTGTAGCCAAAGGGTACGGGGAATCCAATCCGATTGCTACAAATCAAACCCCCGAAGGCAGAAGATTAAACAGAAGAATTGAATTTGTACGTATTTCAAATTAATTAAGCGTTTTTATGAACGCAATAAACAAGAGGTATAAAAATGAAAAAACTAACTAAATTCTTAACAATTCTAACATTCTTAACATTTTGGGTAAACTCTTTTGCCCAAGTGAGTGATTATTCCCTTAAATATGGTATTCAAGGTCATTTGCTCGGACAAAATACCGAGTTTAGCAATTCTCCAAGCCAAGCATCACTCTTATTCAGAGGATTCGTCAGAGTACCTTTGGCAACTGTGCTGGATGTTGAAGTGGGTGCTGCATACGGCGCGCTGAAAGGACTGGATAATAATTCCAATTATTGGGAAACAACCCTTGTACCTGCTGATTTCAGGGTAATTCTCAGTCCGTTTACAATGGATAATTGGGGACCGTATTTTTACGGCGGAATAGGCATTTTGCGTTGGAACGTTGCGGATAAACCTGTTTCCCCTTCCCCCGTTGAAACCAAATCATCCGGTTGGCACGGGGTAATACCTTTCGGTGCCGGTTTTGAATTCGCACTTGCCGATAACGTTATCCTTGATATCAGTGGCGGTTACAATCATACTTTCACCGATGACTTGAATTATTACAATAATTGGCGAAGCGATAAAACTACGAACGACGGTTACTTTAATGGTGGTCTCGGTTTAACTTTCGTTTCCGGTTCGGGTTCTTCCGATGCTGACGGTGACGGATTAACTAAAAAACAAGAAAATGAACTGGGTACCAATCCAGATGCAGCCGATACCGATGGCGATGGATTGACAGACGGCGAGGAATTTCTTTCGTTTAATACCGATCCTCTGAAGCAAGACAGTGACGGAGACGGTTTAAGCGACGGTATGGAAATTAAAACATTTAAAACAAATCCGAATTCAGCCGATACCGATAACGACGGCCTTACCGATTCCGATGAAGTAAACAAATATAAATCCAATCCGTTAAGTGACGATTCGGATAAAGACGGATTGAAAGACGCAGAAGAAATCGAATTGAAGACCGATATGAACAATCCCGATACCGATGGCGACGGTTTGAAAGACGGTGAAGAAGTTAACAAATATAAAACCGATGCCAAAAATAAAGATACAGATAAAGACGGTTTGGATGATTACGTTGAAGTTACAAAATATAAAACCAATCCGACCGATAAAGATACCGACAAAGGCACGGTGGATGACAAAACCGAAGTTGATCGAGGTACAAATCCGCTCAACCCAAAAGATGATGTTATTCTGGATGTAAGTGCACCCATCGTTCTGGAAGGTGTAACTTTTGAAACGGGTAAAGCCGAAATTACACCGGAATCGGAAAAAGTTCTGATGAAAGCATACAATACTCTCAAAGCTTATCCGAATATGAAAGTTGAAATCCGCGGTTACACCGATAACGTAGGAAGCGCACGTGCAAACAAACGTCTTTCACAAAGAAGAGCCGATGCGGTACGTAACTGGTTAATTGCCAAAGGAATTAACCCGGAAAGAATTACCGCCGTCGGTATGGGTGAAGCCAATCCTATTGCCGATAACAGCACACCCGAAGGACGCAGACTAAACAGACGAATTGAATTCGTTAAAATAAGCGATTAATTTCAACATGAGGGAGCAAGGTTCTTGCTCCCTTTTTAATTTAGAAAGGAAATAAAATGGGAAATTTAATTGAAGAATTAATGGGAACTCTAGGCGGAGACATTACTTCACAGCTATCGAATGCAGTTGGCATTGATCAAAACACTGCTGCAAAATTAATTCCGGCTGTTGCTCCTATGATTTTGGCCGGACTAAAAAAACAAAAAGACAATTACGGCGGAACCGAACGTGTTGACCATATTCTTAATAAATACGGCTCCCCTTCGGTACTGGAAAATTTGGGTGAGCTGTTCAGTTCAAAAGCAAAAGATGAAAATGCGGATCCGGCATTAGGTGGTTTGCTGGGTGATGCCGGTGTTCAAGCATCCAACTTGATTTCCCAACAGTTTAATTTGGATGGAAATACAGCTGCAAAAATTATCCCGATGCTTGCTCCTGTTATACTTGGCTTTTTAACAAAAAAAAGAGACCATGATGGCGTGGGCTCAAACGGTATTGCCTCATTACTCGATCAAGATGGAGACGGCAGCATTTTGGACGATGTTGCAGGATTTTTAATGCAAGGACTCGGGGGTTCATCCTCCGGTGGGCTTCTCGGCGGTTTGCTGGGCGGTCTTTTTGGTTCTAACAAGTAGGAATTAGATAAATGAGTAACGCATTCAAAACTTTTTTCTTGATGACGGTTTTAACCGTCGCATTCGTATTCATCGGTGGAATATTGGGCGGAAGAACCGGCGCTTTTATAGCTCTGGTTTTTGCGGCAGGAATGAACTTTTATTCCTATTGGTTCAGCGACAAATTGGTTCTTAAACGATATAATGCCCGTGAAGTTGGTCCGGATGATAATTCCCGCTTGTACCGGATAGTTGAAAATTTGTCGCAACGCGCCGGCTTGCCGATGCCTAAAGTTTACGTGGTTCCGAATAATACACCAAACGCGTTTGCCACCGGCAGAAATCCGGAGCATGCCGCAGTGGCAGCTACAACAGGAATTTTAGAACTCCTTGACGATGATGAATTAAGCGGTGTAATCGGTCATGAATTGACTCATGTTAAAAATAGAGATATGCTGACAGGTACAATTGCCGCATCTTTGGCCGGAGCAATTACAATGCTTGGTCAGTTCTCCCGGTTTTCCACCGATAGAAGGTCAAATCCCCTTCTTACCATGTTTCTAATAATAGGAGCTCCCGTAGCAGCAATGATTATCCGTATGGCAATTTCCCGGGTTCGTGAATTCGCAGCCGATAAAGGCGGTGCGGAAATCAGCGGTAAACCGCTTGCATTGGCAAATGCGTTGAACAAATTACACTACGGAGTGAAAAAATTCCCTATGCGGCAAGGTAAGGAAACAGATTCGCATTTATTTATCATCAATCCGTTTTTCGGCGGACTGCAAAAATTGTTTGCGACACATCCGCCGGTTGAAGAACGTATTAAACGTTTGGAAGAATTATCACATTCAATACATTAAATTAATTAACCATAAAATAATTGGAGGTTGTTTATGAGTAAAAGAATATCTTCTGGTGCCGTAAAGGTAATTGAAATTATCGGTGTTTCCGAAAATAGTTTCGATGATGCGGTTAAACAAGCAGTTGCCAAAGCTTCCGAAAGTATCCATGGAATAAGCGGTGTTGAAGTGCTTAAACATATGGCGTCTGTTGAAGATGGCAAAATCACTCAATACAGAGTTAATGTAAAAGTAGCTTTCCCGGTTGATTAGCAGAATTCTCGCTTTTCTTTCTTTAACTAATCAACTTTTTTGGAGGATATTATGAATAATCTTTTCAATGAAATTTCTTCGATGATTGGTACTTACATTCCCAATATTTTGGGAGCGTTGGCAATTTTAATCATCGGATGGATTGTAGCTTCACTGGTTGCGATGGGAATTAAAGAACTGCTTAAACGGACATCCATCGATAATAAATTGGCAGCAAAATTGACCGGTGAAGATGGTAAAAAACCTTTTGAAATCGAAACGTGGATTTCCAAAGGAGTTTTTTGGCTTATAATGGCATTCGTTCTTGTTGCTTTTTTCGAAGCATTGAATCTTACTATTATTACGGAACCGTTAAACAAGCTGCTAACCAGAATTTTCTCCTACGCACCGCAAATTCTCGGTGCCGGAATACTTTTCCTCGTTGCTTGGTTACTTGCAACAATTGTTCAAAAACTTATAACCGTATCGTTGCAAGCTACCAAAATCGATGAAAAAATTAGTGAGAAATCCGGAGAAAAAGAGAAAAAAGCTGTTCCGCTTTCCAAAACATTAGGCGACATTGCTTATTGGTTGGTTTTCTTACTTTTCTTACCGGCTATTTTGGGTGCACTAAACCTTGGAGGAATACTCCAACCGGTTCAAAATATGCTCGATAAAATTCTTGAGTTCCTTCCCAATGTTCTTACTGCCGGAATTATCTTGTTGATCGGCTGGTTTGTTGCTAAAATAATAAGGCAGATAGTAACCGGTTTACTTTCTGCAGTCGGTACAGACAATTTAAGCGAAAAAGTCGGATTGAGTTCCGTACTCGGTGATAAAAATCTTTCCGGCTTGATTGGACTTGTCGTTTACATTCTGATACTAATCCCGATTGTAATTGCAGCTTTGAATACTTTGAATTTGGATGCGATAACCCATCCGGCAAGTAACATGCTTAATCAAACACTGGATGCCATTCCCAAAATATTTGCCGCTGCAATTATCTTGATTATTTCGTATGTAATTGCAAAAATAATTGCCGGTTTTGTAGAAAATCTGTTAAGCGGTTTGGGATTCGATAAGATATTCGTGCAGTTGGGAGTTACCAAAGAAGTCAGTGAAGATGCCAAATCACCTTCGAAACTTGTAGGTTACATTGTTCTGGTTGCAATGATGTTATTCGCCTTTACCGAAGCATTCGATACGTTAGGATTTGAAATGTTGAGTAAACTTGTAGCCGAATTTACGGTTTTGGGCGGACATATATTGCTTGGATTGGTAATTTTCATGCTCGGACTTTTCTTTGCGAACCTCGCTTCGGAGGCAGTGAAATCGAGTGGTGTTGCCAATGCCGGCTTTTTGGCTACGGTTACACGAATCGCTATTCTTGTTTTTGCCGGTGCAATGGGATTACGTTATATGGGTCTGGCAAACGAAATCATAGTAATTGCATTCAGTTTTCTGCTCGGTTCCATTGCCGTTGCTGCCGCAATTGCATTCGGTATTGGCGGGAAAGATTTGGCTGCCAAAAAGTTGGAAGAATGGAACAAAAAAGTCGATTAATTTCATTCTCTAATCAACTAATTTATGGTTGTCCCGTTATGCCGGGGCAACCGTTTTTATTTTAAAACGAAATTTAAATTATCGTGGTAGTCCCCGCTTTTAACAGATTTGATTTCAATCTCATAAAATTCAGGCGTTGAACGGAGATTTATTTTCTTTAATAATTTTTTGTCGATATAAATTCTGTATTTACCGGGCAACAATCCGAAATAATAAAAAGAACCGTCCGAAAATGAACTTATTTTTTGGGTTTTGCCGGTTTGTTTGTTTTCAATTGTAATTTTCAAGCCGGGTAGCGGAATAACTTCATTTTTATTTTGCTTTCTGACGCTTCCGTTAATTTCACCTGCAAAATAAAACGGTATGTCAATTCTTTTGTATTTATTCGGATCCGCAATAAACGAGAATTCCTTGAACTTTGGCACCAATAACGGATTTTCAAACTGCGTTTCAAGTAATTTTGCATGATAAAGTGAATAAGGAATTAATTCACTCACAATAATTTTTCCTGCGGAGTCGTAATTTATTCTACTTAAATTATTTAGATTTAACTTTATCCCTTCAATATTTTTCTCTCCGGTGTCGTATTTCCCGTTTCCGTTTTCATCGATAAAACAATTTATAACCGCCGCCGATTTTCCTTGTTGAAACCGGTTGTATGAATGAATTTTTTTGTAGTTTACGTCGTAGCCGAGAGAACCACTGAAATTTTGGGTGAATTGATTGTTAAAAATGGTGGTTGTTGATCTTGTAAATGAAAAATCCACAACCAGTTGAAGCGACGTTGTGGAAATTTTGCCCAAAAGGTTTTCATTATGTACCAATTGCAATCTGGCGTTGGAAAACAAATTGGTCGATAATGAAAAGAAAAGATTTTCCACTTTACCGGTTTGAATATTATAAATCAATTTCGACGAAAAAACATTCCCGTACAATTTTCTAAAGATTCCCGGCAATTGAGGCAGCGAATAAAAAAATCCAGCCGACAAGCGCGAACGGGTAAAATCCGCAATCCGGTTGCCTGAATTAAAATATTCGTAAGTTATTGTAGGACTAAATCTGTTCAAAGTTGAATTGATTCCAAAACGTATATTTTTTCTGTCTCCCCCATTCCGGAAAGTTAAATACTCCCCTGTTGCAAAAAGATTTAAAGGAAATTCGCCAAAATTCACCGGATGATAAAAATTCAGAAAAATATTGTTTTTTATTCCGGTCGGATTGAAAAACGAATTTTCCCCGTAAAAAGTATAAGACACGTCGAAAGAACTCAATGACGGATATATACCTGAAAAATCAAATTTGTAAAATGCCCCGGGCGCCGCAATAAAGTTAGCCAAATATTCCGTTGAAAATTTAGCTGTGAGTGCGTTGTAAAATATTCCCCTTTTGTATGATCCGGAATGAACATAATCGAAGCCCGTCTTATCCGTGATATTTTTGTTTATTCCGTATTCAACATCTGCACGTGCAATTTTTATTTTGGTAAATGGGGTTTCTCCAAGGTTCAGATGATAATTCACTTCACCGGGTGGTAAAAGTTCATATGGGATGTGCAACAGTTTTTCTTCTTCGTAAACTTCGCCTTTTGTACCAAGTTGCCTGATCTTCAAGTAAGTCATACCGTATTCCAGAGGAATTTCAAATTCATAATTCCCACTTTCATCGGCGGTAACATAATCAACCGGCAAATTGTTTTTATACAATTCCACTTGCCAATCCGGATGTGTTTTACTGTGAATTTTATATTTTGAAAACAACCTGCGGGCTTCAAGCGGCTCATTGGAAATTGATATTCCCCGCAAATTATAGGAAGAAAGCCCTTGTGCATAGAAATTTCCCAAGGTGATTTGGGTTAAATATTTATTAAACATTCCGTACCGCCAATTCCAATCGATTCTGTCGTTTATAAAATTTCCGGCAATTGCCGAGCCGTTAAAAGAGATGTTAGCTTCACCTCCCAATAAATTGGAACTTACTCCGAAATAGTAATTTGTGTAAGGTTTGGAATTTTGTGCAACGGTACCGGAAAAGTTATAATCCAAAAACCCCAAGTTGAGTAAACCGGTTTCACTTGGAAAAAATTTCCCGAGGGATTTTTTTCCCAATTTTTGTTTATAAATTTGAAAATTAAGTTTGGTCAATTCCCTTTCGTAAACGGGAAAAAGTATTTTCGAATTCAGTCTTAAAATAAGTTTCCTGTAATTTACCGAAAATTTCATCCCGAAAAGTTTATCGAAAGCTGCGGGTGTTAAATAATAATCATCACCCGTGTCATCAAGGTAAAATTCGTTTTCATTTATCGGTACTTTACGGTTATTGAACTTAAATTTCTTATTTGCAAAATCGAGCTTGTATGTTTTGTTCTTGTCCGTAAAAAATCCGTTTAGAGTTCTCGCTTCGGGGTTGTCTTCATAAAAAATTTTCAGCGCATCGAAAATTGTCTTAACCGGCAGATACAATTTTTCCCTTTTCAAATATGCGATAATCGGAATGTTAACCACATTTCCATATTTAAAAGTCAAAAATACTTCTTCAATAGCATTGCTTTCAACATTTGTAATTTCCGGTTTTGGAATTTTGAATTCAGGCGGCTTAACTATCTTTTTGACTTTCGCAGATTTTATTGTAAACTTGAACGGTGGCGACCATCTGCTAATGCTGGTATCGTTTAGTGCCTGTATGTACCATAAGTAAGTTTCATTCACTTTTAAAATATTCGGTAACATTTTGAAAGCAGTGTCCACAATAACAACATAAAATGCCGAATTGAAAATCAAATTATACTCTGCTTCAGATACTTTTTTGTATATCCTCAACAAATATGTTTGTGCATCCGGAACTTTTCGCCATGTAAAAACCGGTTGGGTGGAAAAAATTGTATCGGCAAGTATTCTATTACCCGGCGAAACTAACGAAGGAGTATCGAGCGTTACCAGGTTCTCCATTAGCGGCTCTTTTATTTTTGCCTTATTCGAATCGATGTAAACTGTAGGAGCGAAAAAATACAGTGCGTTTCTGTCAATCTTGGAACAGAAACTCTTTCCGGAAAAAGCTAAAAAGACCATCCAAGAAAAGACATAAATCTTCTTTAAGTTGAAAACAATATTTTCATTTAACTTCGAACGCAATTGATTTAGCTTCCGGTTTTATTATTTTCAACTTGCTTTCCGGTATGTCTTGTTTTTCCGTTGAAACCGGTTTCAATACAACAGTGTATTTCCCTTTTTTCAATTCGCTTTTGGGAATGCTGATTTTTTTTACCAACTCAAAATAAAGCGGTAAATACTCTGTTCTTTTAATTAAGGTTGAATCGTTCGAATCCTTAACCTCAACTTCCAAATTTCCCAAAAACGGTGAATTCCCGATTCTAACAACTTTGCTTAGAATATTTATATTTGAAGAATCTGCGAAATAAAAAACCGTATCAACCACTGCACCGGTGTAAGCGGAGTCAACACGGTAAAAAAGGGTTGTTACTTGATTTAATACGAACTTCAATTGTGCGGTTATACCTTCCTTTACGGTATCGACCGGCACGGATTTCTTAGTGGATGATGTAACTATCCTCGACCAATAAGTGCCGGGTTCAAGTGTTTTATCCGGACGTACGGTTAGTCTTATTGTCTGCCTTTCTTTCGGATTCAACACAAATTTTCTCGGGAATGCTTTTACCCATTGAGCAACGGATGGGAGTGAATCCGGTGCTTCTTTGAAATATTTCATCGATATATTTCCCGTTGAATCGGATACCGGATAACCGAATACAAAAGAGACTGTGATTTCATACGGTTCGTTCGATTCATTTTGCACCAAAAAACTTCCGAAACGGTGTTTCGAATCTGTGTAAACTATGTAAGGCGAAATGATTACTTGTCCAATCAGCAAATTGAAATTGAGAAAGAGTAAAACAATTATTTTTTTCATACTGTTATAAAATCTCCACTGTTAATGTGATAGTTCCGTTATGAATACCCGGAATATTTCCGGCTGTGGTTTTAATTTTTCCTCCCAGCCAAATGTAGACCGGTCGAAAGAATCCTACATTTTTTATATAAAGCGGTGCATGCGGGTTAAACCTTTTTCTTCCGTAAGGTCTGTCTTGAAACGACCATGCTGCATGCCTTTTCCTGAACTTTATTGGTATTTTATCGTTGCCCCTGCTTAAATATTGTGGCAAAGTAAGCGTTACCAAAAAGTCTTTTTTCCTGAACCACTGGGTATGTAAAAAAACAAATTTTGCCGCATTGTTGTCTTTATGTTTTATTTCGGCCGGGTAGCCGATAAAAACGTCTCCGAAATTCAAATTGTTTAACGAAAACGCATAAACAGATTGTGAGAAAACATTCTCTGGTGCAAACCAAAGTATGCAAATAAAAACCAGTAGAGATGTAATTTTTCTCATTTTAACAATTTTAAATGAATCGATTGTGTAATTTATCAAATTAAAATTACGTATAAAAATGATGTTTTAATGAAGCAATTAATATGCCACGGAAATAGTGAATATACCTTTGTAATCACCTTCCGGTTGGTTGGCTTTTACATTGATTTTGCCGCCTACCCAAATAAAAGTCACTCCTGTTCCGTCATCATTTTCAAGATGAACGGCGGTTCCGTTTTTTACGTTTTGAGGTGTAGTGAAATTAATGTTGTTACCCGTTTCAAATACCGCTGGTAAAAATAACAATGTGTTTGCCGTATTCTGATTATCCGGGTAAAGTAGAGCGGGTTGATACGAGACAACCGCTTCTTTTTCAGGATGACCCAATATTAAAAACTCTATTCCATCTGCCGGATTTTTAAGCAAATTTTGCCCGGCGCCATTTAAGATAACTTCACCGAAATTCAAATTCCCTTTAACTTTTTCAATTTTCAGAGATTTTATCAATTTCACTTTAATTGTAGCCGACGAATTAACCGAAGGTTGACAAATTACAAGTGAAGAGAGAAAAAATATTAAAATTCCGGTGTAAAATTTCATTTGCAGATCAAAAGTTATTTAAGAATTATTATCGGTTTCGTGTCATAAAATTTTATCGAAATAAATTTCAATATGAAACGGAAATGACAAAAAGCCCGCGGTAATCCCCTTGCGGTTGATTAGCCGCAATGTTAATTGAACCGCCTACCCATAAATTCAATTTACCTAGCAATCCGTAACTTATCAAACGTTTTGAATCCCCGCTGTGAATTTTTGTGCCGTTATCAGTTTCAATATCGGGATAAAAGATTAAAGTTCCGGTATTTCCGCCGTAAACGGCAACCCATTGGGAGTTATCCAATTTAACTTTGTCGAAAGTGATAGTAACAAATCTGTTGGGATGCCCGGTAATTTCGAATAATTTTCCGTCTTTCGGAAGAATACTTTCCGTTGCCGGGGTACCGGTAAGTATAATTTCCCCGAAATCCAAATCCCCGCTAACCGGCTTAATGGAAAGCGGAACAATCAAATTCGCAATTCCCCTTGCCGATGTGCTGGTTACTTGAGAAAATATTCGCAACGGAATGATTAAATATAAAACCAGTATGACGAAGGAAAATTTTTTCATAAAGAATAAAATAAAACGAAATCGTTAATAATCAAAATTATAAAAGGCACTGGGGATAAAAAAGTGAGGTGAATAAAAAAAGCGGCGTTAGCAACTCCTTGCGGAAATTACCAACGCCACCGAGGACCCATGAGATAAAGAAAATTTGTTACAATTACATTATCGTCAACGTGTTAAATTAGTTTAGCGTAATCTTCTATTTATTAATACGCCACAGTCATTGTAAAAGTTCCGGTGTAATCACCTTGTTCCTGATCAGCTCTTATCGCAATTGTACC
>JALSTB010000080.1 GCA_026983955.1 Melioribacteraceae bacterium | reverse complement strand
GGTAATTTGGGAACCGTATTAAGGAATTGCGCTTGGTTCGGGATAGACGAAGTGCTAATCAGTAACAATTGCGCAGATGTATATAATCCTAAAGTTTTAAGGGCAAGTATGGGAGCGGTTTTCCACCTCGATATTTTTCGAACAAAAAACTTTTACGATGAATTGGAAACGGCTAAAAATAAAGGCTATGAACTCGTTTATACCGATTTAAATGGCGAAAATATTTTTGAATTTTCCGCGCCTAAAAAAGTAATTGTTGTATTCTCCAACGAAGCTGCGGGTCCGACGCAAAAACTTAAAAAGATTGCCGGTGTTTCCGTAACAATTCCGAAATACGGTGTAATGGAGTCGCTTAATGTAGCTTCCGCCTCAGCCGTTGTTCTTGCCGAAATTACAAATCAAAAAGTAAAGAAAAACCGTAAAAATTATTATAAATAAATTTATAATTATTTAATTAGTATCATTTTGCGGGTTTGACTGAAATTACCCGCAGTTAAGCGGTAAAAATATATTCCACTTGGCAAGTAACGTGCATCAAAAATAACTTGATACGTTCCGGCATGCTGTTTTTTATTTACGAGTGTTGAAACTTCGCGCCCCAGAATATCGTATATTTTGAGAGAAACGAATACTCCCTCCCCTTGCGAAGAGGATGTCCGTGATGGGTCAGGAATTGAATATTTTAATGTAGTTGACGGATTAAAGGGATTGGGATAGTTTTGATACAAAGCGAATTTTTCGGGCAATGTACCGTTGTCTTTTTCGATGTTTAGCAAAATATCCTTTTCCGGAGTTGGAAGCTTAACCGTTGTGTAAATATGAAATTCCCCGGGTTCAAGATTTATTCCGGCTAACGAATCCGTAACGGTTACCGGATTCCCCGAAAAATAATCGTACCAAACTCCGGTATGTTGAAAGTAGGGAACAATCGTTTTGGATATTACGTCAAAGTTTCCGATGATTGTTACATTCATTGAAGTATCGTTAATGTGTATTGTTTTTAATGAGCCGCTGGCATTAATGGAAAAGTCGGAACTCCTGAAAGCCGGATAGTTTTTTTTCAATTCAATTAATGCTTTGAAGGTTTTATACAGATTTAATCTTGCAATGTCGCCGAGATAATCCCATCTGAATGGTTTTAGACACAATCTGCAATTGCCCGGATAGTTTATTGAGTAATCGTAACCGAGTTCACCGAATTGCCAAATCATTTTAGGACCGGGAACAGTAAAGAAAAAAGCTCCGGCAAGTTTCATCCTGTTTAATGCAATATTTAAATCTTTGATATTATAACCATTTGATGAATTTCCGTATTGCAAATTTTTATACATCAATCGTTCTTCGTCGTGACTCTCCATATAGCCGACTAAACCCGGTTTGCTCCAGCCCCTTTTAATATACGATATCGGACTGAAATCCGATTTACCTGATGTATGGTAGCCCATGGTAGCTTCATTGTAATTGTAATTCAAATTTCCCCAAAGCATCATTCCGTAATCCGATAGAACTTTTTCTTCGGAATTTACTGCAAAGTGCTCCAAGATTACATAAGCCGAAGAATCGGTTTCCCAAAGTTTGTCAGCCATTCTTTTAAGTATATTGATTCTGGATTGATCGTATTGGTTCCATGCATTTACATCACTACCGGTGTACTTTTGTGTAAATCCTTTCGATAAATCATAGCGGAATCCGTCCACTTTAAATTCGGTTAACCAGAACTTGTTTATCCGGTCAACCAACTTCTGTGTTTGCTTGCTTTCGTGATTAAAATCGTAACCGACGCTGAACGGATGACGTGGCGTAACGTTATACCATGGATTTTCATTGGTTGGCGGACCGTAATTTCCGGAGGCATAAAGCCGAACGAACGGGGATTGTCCGAACGAATGATTTAAAACCATATCCATAATTACGGCAATTCCGCGTTTATGGCATTCGTCAATAAATTTTTTAAAATCATCTGCGGGTCCGTAATATTTGTCAACTGCAAAATAGAACGAAGGATTGTAGCCCCAACTTTCATTTCCTTCGAATTCTGTTACCGGCATTAACTCGATGGCATTAACTCCCAAACTATCAAGATAATTCAGAGTATCGATTAAAGTTTGAAAAGTATGATTTTGAACAAAATTTGCAATCCACAATTCATAAATGACCAAATCCGTTTTCGCAGGACGGTTGAAGTGTTGAATTTCCCACTGGTATTGTTCTTTTGCGGTTTGCAAAACGGAGACAATTTCGCTTGTCTTTCCTTCCGGATACGGTTTCAGTCCGGGATATGTGTCATTTGTAATATATTGGTCGTTCCATGGATCAAGAATTTTTTCCGCATAAGGATCGGCTATCTTGATTTTTCCATCTACAAAATACTGAAATGCATATTCCTCTTGCGGGGTAAGACCGGTAACGGTTAACCAATAAGTTGAATCGTTCGGTGTCCTTTTCATATAATATGCAGTGTCGATTTGCCAATTGTTAAAATCCCCGATAACATAAACGAATTGTTTATTCGGAGCAAACAAAGCTAAAGTAACCGTACTGTCATTGATATAATTAATTCCTTCAATTGTGCCAACTGGCAAACCTGCATGTAGAACGGGTGGATTAACAACATAATCGAATGAATCCGTTGCACTGATTTGGTTTCCACTGTATGCTAGCACTTTGGTTGTCGATTTTCCGTAACCTTGAGTAATGAAGGTATATGTCAAAGTATCGTTAGTAGTTGAAAATACGCTTGTATCATTAATCAAGAGTTGTAACGAGTCAACTGTTGAGGGAGCTGTTGCTAATACATTTATTGTGTCACCCGGATTTGTAAAAATAAGTTTTTCTTCAGGTTGAATAATTTTAAGTCCGCTACCCAGCTCGAGAAAAATGTCCTCTGTTTGTTTGGAAGCATCGGCACTACGGAAAACAAAATTCAACGAAGTTATGTGCTCGTTAGGATTGGTTATATTGTAAAATTCCCGCGGATAACCGATCGTCAACATGTAAAGATTGTCGGAAATACGTATCAAAGAAGGTTGCACCGA
>JALSTB010000079.1 GCA_026983955.1 Melioribacteraceae bacterium | reverse complement strand
TTTTACCATAGGTGTTTCGATGTACCACGGAGCAACAGCATTTACCCTTATTTTGTCTTTTGCCCATTCCACCGCAATGTTTCTGGTGAATTGGTCTATAGCTGCTTTTGTCATTCCGTATATCACACCGGTTCTTACGTGAGTTTTTCCTGCGGATGACGATATATTTACGACGCTACCGTCACCGCTTTTCCGTAGCAGGGGATAAGCGGCTTTAGTTATTTCGTACATTGAAAGGAGATTTGTGTTTATGATGTGATTGAATTCTTCAGCCGAATATTCATGAAATTTTTTACGGATATTTGTTCCAACGTTGTTGATAAGAATATCGAGTTTGTCCCAGACGGATGTTAATTTTTCAAATAATTTTCTGCGGCCTTCACCGGTTGAAACATCTGCAGTGCAACCGTATGCTTCTATGCCGTCTGCTTTCCAATTTTCTACAAGTTTGGTAACGTCATCAGCAGAACGGGCAACTATAAAAACATTAGCTCCGAAATTAATTAATTCTTTTGCAGTTGCCAACCCTATGCCTTTTGTCCCGCCGGTAATTAAAGCGTTTTTACCTTTAAGTGACCATCTTTGTTTAAAATTTTTTACAACCAAAATCATTCTCCGGATTAGTTGTAGTTTGTTTCTTCAACAAAAGTATAAAATATAAATCAAAAAAATATAGTTTGTAATTAAACATATTCTACGGATTTGGTAAACGGGTGGATTTAAAATAAAAAAGCCCCGGCGAAACCGGAGCTTTTTAGGAGCAACAAAAGATACAATCAAATTTCCGTTGACGGACGCGGCATTTGTTTATGAACCAAATCGCCAGGTCTGTCTTTCGGTAGAGTATCAAGTTTGTTGTATAATCTTAAATCAATCCATCTGTAACCTTCGGCAAAAAGTGAATATCGTTTTTGCTTCAAAAGCTCATCCAAAGCGTTGTTGGCATCCAAGGAAACGTTTGGCAAGCCGGCGGAATTTCTTATGAAATTAATATCCGATTCCGCATCGGCAATATTACCGGCACCAATATTAGCTTCCGCACGAAGAAGAATCAGCTCTTCGTTCCGCATTATCGGTAACGGATCGGTATTGCTTCCGAAGATAGTGATGGCAATATTACTTGTCAATCCGTCAATTGTTGTTGGTTCTGACCTTACAAAAGTTTTTGAGCTGACTCGCGTATCCCCGGCTTCGGCATCGGCCAAAAAAGAAGGATGTGCAAACAGCTTGATGCTTGTTGCATTCGGGACTTCGAAAATCGGATTAAGTTGATCTCCAACGCCGGTACCGTAATCCAAGTAAACGCCTTTTGTAAGCGGAGCGCCCAAATCGAGAAATGATTGAGACAATGCTGTTAGAGCCGTTGCATAATCTTTTTGATAAATAGCAACTCTTGCTTTCAAGCCTCTGTTGAATTTTGCGAATTCAGCCGGAGTATTGAAATCGGCAAATCCGTTTGAAAGTTCGAAACTGAAACTTCCACCAGCGGCATCCAAGTCGGCTTTTGCTTCATCGAGCAGTGAACTGATATAATCCAATGCTGCATCTTTGGAAACAAACGGTCCGGGTTTATCTCCGGAAACGTCTATTCTTATTCCGTTCTCATAAGTAAGATTCAAGTTAAGCAATAATTGATATGCCATGACTGTTTTGGCAAATCCGCTTGCGCCTTTATCATTTTGCTGGATTAGGAAATTACAGTTTCTGATTACTCTGTAACGCGAACCCCAAGGGCGAACCAACAAGAATCCTGAAGGATCGATTTGGGTTCCGTCCTTGCCAAGCAATTCCCCGGTGTAACGCGGATCGGACGGTTCGAGGTAAAACGCTTCTCTTCCGATTACCAAAACGTCGCGTAAATAGAATTCATGGTCAATTCTCATTCCGGCTTCAATTCCGGTAACAAGTGTTTGAACCGATGTTTGTTCCAAACTCGGTCCGTTAGGATCTACAAAATCCAGTTCTTCGCAAGCTGTAGTTGTTAAGAAAACAAAAGCGGCAAGTAGAAGAAAGATTTTGCTGCCTAAAATATTTCTGAAATTTATTTTTTTCATATTTCAAATTCTCCTTTTAATTAAAAACCTAACGAAATATCAAAGTAGTAACTGCGTGAAGAAGGGAACGGTGTAACTTCAATTGATCTACCGATTGCTTTGTTACCGAAGTTACTTACTTCGGGATCGTAACTGGAGTAATTCGTAATTGTAATCAAATTACGACCTGAAACACCCAATCTGAGTTTTGTAAACAAACCGCCGAAAATATCTTGAACGGTTTGACGCGGGAAAGTATAACCCAGACTAACTTCCCGAAGTTTCAAGTATGTTCCGTCTTCAATTAATTGATGAGTAGTTTTACCGAATGCAGCCGCACGGGCTTTACCTTCGGGTGTATCCAAATCTGCCGTTGTTCCGAACAAATCGGATAATAATTTTGTTAGGTTAATAACATCGCCACCTTGTTTCCAATCCCATAAAAATCCCAAATCGAAATTATTCCATCTCATGTTGTTAACAAACGACATTTGAAAATCGGGAGTTTCATCGCCAAGTTGTTCGAGTTTGCCGTTTTCAAGTCCAACAATTTGAGTAGCCGATTTGCCTTCTTCAATTCTGAACCTTCCGAGAATGTCGGCAAATCCCAAAGTATTGAATGGCGGAACATCCAGCTTGGTAATGGTTGATTGTGTTTTGTAGAAATTAACCCTGGTTGTCCAGCTGAATTTTTTGGATTTGAATAAAGAGTAACCCAAAGATACTTCAATACCGGAAGTTTCCATTTCACCGCCGTTAATTACTTCTTCGTCGTAACCGGTTGACGGTGGAAGTTCTCTGAAGAGAATCAAATCGGAAACATTTCTTTTATAGTAAGAAAATTCAATTGTTCCGTCGCCGTTAAACAGAGTAGCGTCGAAGCCGACTTCTATTTCGGAAGTTTTTTCGGGTTCGATGTTCGGATTTCCTCTGCGCGTAGCAACAATCAAACCGCCTTTGCCACTAATATTAGCCGGTACGAAAGATGAATATTTAGCCCCGGGAATAGGGGAGTTACCCGTTTTCCCGTATGCTGTTCGGATTTTAAATTCCGGGAACACGCCGCTTAACCCTTCCCAAAAATCGAATTTGGAAAGACGAACCGATGCTGACGCTTTTGGAAACAAGAAGAATTTGTTCACATCACCATTCGAACTGCTTGCATCACCGCGAATACCAACAGTAAGGAAATAAATATCTTCGATGTTAACTTCTTCTTGTGCATAAAAGCCACGGTCGCGTTGAATGAATCTGTCTTGTTGAACGTCAACACTTGCAGCTTGATCTATGTTTTCTTGTCCCACAATCAAATCTTCGGCAACGGAAAGAGTATGGTTGTATTCTTTGTTTTCTATTTGATAACCTACAGAAGTTCTGAAGTTAATAGTAGGAGTAAAGAAAAAGTTATGAGTCAAATTAAAATACAAGTTGTTATTGTCCGAAACGGTTTCACCGAGAATTGAAGTTCCGGGTTGACCGCTTGCTTTTTCAAATTGCAATTCACGCGGAAATACGGCTTTATTAATTTGAGTATAATGATCAACACCACCGACAACAATAAAATCAAGAAGTTGTTTTTCCGTTTTCAATATGTTGAACCTGGCGTTACCGGAAATAATGGTTCTGTTGACGGTTTCGTTGTTGGTCATCAAATCCCTTGTTTGAATCGGGTTTGAACCTACAAACGGATTTTCGGGATATACTCCGTTTACCGGAAGTAAATTGAAAAAGCTGGGCGTTGAAGTTAAAGCCAGACCAAAAGAAGTTCCGCTGTTATCATTGTTCGTTAATCCGCGGTCTGCGCTCGAGTGGATATAATTAGCGAAAACTTTAACATCAACCCTGTCGGAAATCAAATGGCTTAAATTTAATCTTACCGATTGTTTTTTGTAACCGGTATTTTTGATTATCCCATCGTCACTTCGTTGATAAAGCGATAAATAATATTTTGAAGTTTGACTTCCACCGCCAAGACCAAGTGAAGTTTGATGGATAAAGCCTTTCTGGCCGTACATTTCTTCTTCGTGATCGTAAGTTTTACCTTTGTTAAATTCTTCCAAACCGCGTTGCCCGAATGTGGCAAGAGCGGTTTCTGCGGTGAATTTTCTGCTGCCCAATTTTTTGGACAATTCATTAAATCCGAATTGTTGGCGGAAGTTCAAGGTTGTTCTTCCGGCGGTACCTTGTTTCGTTTTGATTATAACCACACCGTTCGAAGCTTTCGAACCGTAAATGGCTGCGGCACTTGAGCCCTTAAGAATTTCAATTGATTCGATATCTTCCGGAACCAAATCGGCTATTCTGTTTACCGGGTTGTCTTGGAAATTCGAATTTCCGCCGCCGGTAGCTTTTGTTACTGCATTCACACCGGATTGAGTTGCGGTGTTATCCAAAATCACACCGTCCAGAATATAAAGCGGTTGGTTTTCAGCATTAATAGTTGTAACACCCCTCAGGTTTACGGAAATACCACCGCCCGGTGCACCGGAGTTTGCCGATACATTCACGCCGGCAAATTTGCCGTAAAATTGCTGATCAAGGGTTTGTGTAGGTACCTCTGTTAATTCCTCAGCGGAAATAGTTGCAACCGAATTGGCAAGGTTTTCACGTTTAACTGTTGAAGCCAAACCTGAGATAACGACTTCCGAAGTTTTCAAAATATCGGGCTCCAATCCGATTGATAGATTATACCTGCTTTGTTGTACTTCAATCGTTGCCGGTTTATACCCGATATAACTGACAACAATCGTTGCCGACTTAAAATTCGGAAGGCTAATGTGAAATTTTCCGTCCAAGTCGGTTACCGTACCAAGATTGGTACCTTTAATTGTAATATTGGCGCCTAACAGGGCTTCCCCGGTCTCTTTGTCGAATACCCGCCCCTCAAGTTCAAGTTTCTGTGCTTGAACAACGCCTAACAAAAATAGAAAAAAGATGACTACTGTTATAGTAGGTCTCATAGGCTTACACCTCCTTGATGATTGTAGAATGAAAATAAGATATAAAGTATTAATATGTGATTACATTTTGTTGTTACCATTTATAGTCCTTAGAAATTTATTTACTGAGATTGGCTAAAGACTACAGATTAATAATCTGCATTAGCCAAAGGATAGAAATTAATGGCAGTATAAGTTTTTTTGAGAGAAAAACAGAGAGTTTTGTGCTAAATGATATGTGTTTTCTTTTTGCCATGCACAAGATTAAGAAAACAGATTATAAAAGTCAATACTTCATATGCACATAATCCCGTAAAAATTGTGAATATTAACCGGTTTTTCGCATAAAAAAGACATCATATTGAATAAATATCATAAATTGGAAATTTCGACAGGTAATTCTCAACTCTAATAAAACGTATAGCGCAAAAGTAAAAATTATTTAGAAATATAAAATAAAACAAAGAATTTTAATATTAAATAATTGGCACATGATTTGCAGATAAAAAGATGAAGTTATCTTATAATTAAAAACGGAGAGTAAAATGGCTCTTATTGCTATTATTGACGATGACAAGGATATTGTTGAAACTACCGGAGTGGTGCTTAAATCCGCCGGGTACGAAGTTGCCGCTGCATTCAATCCCGGGCAAGGTTATGCTTTGGTCAAAGAAAAATCGCCGGATTTAATTATTCTGGATGTAATGATGGATGAACCCGACGACGGATTCTTTCTGGCTCAAAAGTTTAGAAAAGAAGGTATTAAAACCCCGATTTTAATGTATACTTCCATTTCAAAAGCAACCGGTTTGGAATTCGGGAAAAGCGAACTTGTACCCGTTGACGATTTTGTGGAAAAACCGATTTCACCGGAAGAGTTATTACAAAAAGTGGACAAATTACTAAAAAGCAAAAGAGGAGAATGAAATGTTTGTTGAAGAAAAATCGGACATAATCGATGAAATTGATAAACTTATTGCCAAATATGGACGCAACCGTTCCGCGTTACTACCGGTTTTGCACGGTATTCAGAAAAAATACCGCTACATATCCGATTTTGCCCAACAAGAAATTGCTAAAAAATTGAATATTCATCCGGTTGAGGTTTACAGTGTTATTACTTTTTACTCTTTCCTGAATAAAGAACCCAAAGGAAGAAATTTAGTCAGAATTTGCAAAAGTATCGTCTGCGATATGAAAGGCAAAGATGCCATCGTAAAAGCACTGGAAAGAGAGTTGGGAATTAAAATGGGCGAAACCACCAAAGATAAAAAGATCACACTTGAATATTTAAATTGTTTGGGGTTGTGCGATAAAGCGCCCGCAATGGCAATTAACGACAGGGTATATACGAATTTAACTCCCGAAAAAGCTGTTGAATTGGTAAATAAAATTAAATAGAGGCAAACATGGAAGGTGTAAAACACAATCGTTTCGGTCCGGTAATATTTTCAAAATATGAAAGAGGTTCTGCAATTGAACGAGCCCTTGCAATGAGCAGGGAAGATATTTTGTTTGAGTTGAAAAACTCGGGGCTGAAAGGAAGAGGAGGAGCCGGCTTCCCTACATCAACCAAATGGATGCTTACGGCTGCGGCAATAAGTGATAAAAAATATTTGATTTGCAATGCCGACGAGGGTGAGCCCGGAACGTTCAAAGACAGGGTTTTGCTTATAGAATATCCCGAACTTGTTTTCGATGCAATGGTTGTTGGCGGTTATACAATCGGTGCCACAGAGGGAATTGTTTATTTACGTGGCGAATATGAATATCTTCTGGATTCACTCAACGATTATTTAAACGGAATGAGAAAAGATAATTTGCTCGGTGAAAATATCCTTGGCAAAAAAGGGTTCAATTTCGATATAAGAATTTTTTTGGGCGAAGGTTCTTATGTATGCGGTGAAGAAACTGCACTGATAGAATCATTGGAAGGACACCGGGGCGAAGCCAGAAACAGACCGCCTTATCCGGTAAATACGGGCTTCATGGGAAAACCTACCTGTGTAAACAATGTTGAAACGCTCGCTACAATTTCGCACATAATTGTGAAAGGCTCGGAATGGTATAAAAATTTCGGTACTTCCAAATCAAAAGGAACCAAATTATTTTCGATTTCGGGTGATTGTGAAAAACCCGGTGTGTATGAGTTGGAATGGGGAATGAAGATCTCGGATGTGTTAAAGTTGGTTGGTGCTAAAGATACCAAAGCCGTACAAATCGGTGGAGCATCCGGAGTTTGTTTGAACAGCTCACAATTCGATAGAACATTGGCGTACGAAGATGTTCCAACAGGCGGTTCGATAATTATTTTCAACAAAAAAAGAAGCATGCTGAAGGTATTGAAGAATTTTATGGAATTTTTTGTTGAGGAATCGTGCGGACAATGTACTCCGTGCAGAATTGGTAACGTGAAACTTCTCGAAGCGGTTAAGATGATTGAAGAAAATAAATTAACCTTCGGATATTTGAAAAAATTAAAGGAATTGGCGGAAACCATGAAAATTGCATCCAAGTGTGGATTGGGGCAATCAAGTCCAAATCCGTTTCTTTCAATTATAGAAAATTTCAAAGAAGAAATTTTTAACTATGCCGGCGGAGGTGAATATGCGAAAGAATAATAATGTTAGAGCTCCCGAAAGCCAAAAACGATTAAAAGTTAAAATTGCCGATAACCCCGAAGATATCGGTGCAATGGTTCATATCGAAATTAACGAAAAGAAAGTATCCGTACCGCTCGGCACAACTATATTGGAAGCTTGCCGGAAGAATCAAATACATATTCCAACACTTTGCCATCATGATGATTTGTGTATTGCAGGCGTATGCCGTGTTTGCGTTGTTGAAGTCGAAGGAATGAAAACACTTCAGGCGGCTTGTTCTTTCCCAATTACCAATCCGGTCAAAATAAAAACCACTTCTCCAAGGGTCAGAAGAGCCCGGAAAAATATACTGGATTTACTGCTCAGCGAGCATTACGGCGAATGTTATGCTTGCGTGAGAAATAACAATTGTGAACTCCAAGCATTAGCAAAAGAGTACGGAGTTGATCATTATAATTTCGGACACATTGATAAACCTAAATTTCAAGTGGATAATTCCTCTTATGCCGTGGTAAGGGATATGAATAAATGTGTTTTGTGTAAACGTTGTGTGCGTACTTGCATAGATTTACAGGAAGTTGGTGTTTTGGAAGCAATAAACCGGGGTGAAGCAACTTATATCGGTACGTTCTTCGATAAACCGCTTGCTGATGTAATATGCATCAATTGCGGTCAATGTATAAACAGATGTCCTACCGGCGCATTGCATGCAAATGATCCGCGGGACGAAATTTGGGCCGCTATTGATGATCCGGAAAAACATGTGATTATCCAAACCGCACCTTCTCCACGAGCGGCAATTGGTGAAGAATTCGGTTTGGAACCCGGGCATTCACTAACCGGCGAAATGAATACCGCACTAAGAAGAATCGGTTTCGATGCCGTATTCGATACAAATTTTGCTGCGGATTTAACGGTTATGGAGGAAGGTACGGAGCTGTTGTTAAGACTCTATAAAGCATTGGCAAAAGGTGAACCGGATGTGGCAATTCCGCAGTTTACATCATGTTCGCCGGGTTGGGTAAAATATCTCGAACATTTTTATCCCGATTTTATAAATCATTTAAGTTCGGCGAAATCACCGCAACAAATGTTTGGCGCTTTGCTTAAAACTTTCTATCCCAAAATAAAAAATATCGATCCGGCAAATATTGTTACCGTAGCGGTTATGCCTTGTGCCGCTAAAAAATTCGAATGTAACAGACCCGAAATGACCGATTCCGGTTACAAAGATATTGATTACGGTTTGACCACACGCGAATTGGCTCAAATGATAAAAGAAGCAGGAATTTATTTGCCCGAATTACCTAAATCCGGTTTTGATGATCCGTTTGGTGATGCGACCGGAGCCGGATTAATATTCGGCGCAACCGGTGGAGTTATGGAAGCTGCCTTGCGAACGGTATTGGAATTGGTTACGGGAGATAAAATAGAAAACATTTTTGAAAATGCCGAAATAAAACCCGTCCGTGGTTTCGAAGGAATTCGTTATGCTGAAATTCCGGTCACAAAAGTGGGTAAAGTTCCCGGAATAATTTCCCATTTGATTCCCGACTTCGAATGGTTAAAAGGCATAACACTTAAAGTTGCAGTTGCACACGGCACCGCTAATGCAAAAAAAGTGCTTGAAGATATTAAGAACGGAGGAAAATTCAGTCATTGTCACTTTATCGAATTTATGGCTTGTCCAGGCGGATGCTTGGGCGGCGGTGGTCAACCGATTCCAACGAATGCGGAAATTAGAAGAAAAAGGGCGGAAGCTATCTATAAAGAAGAGAGAACCCTTAATTACCGTAAATCGCACGAGAATCCTAAACTTATACGTTTGTACAATGAATTTTTAACCGACGGACCTTGCGGCTCTGTCTCTCATAAATTATTGCATACAACTTATACCAAACGCGGCAGTTTTATTGTTTGATTTTTGCCGGAGGTTTTGATGCTCAGACTTGTACCGGAGTGGACAAAAGATTATGAGGAATTCTGGGAGGCTATAAAAAGAAGAAATCTTCTTTTTATAAAACTCCGGTACATTGCTGTTTTAATGCTCATTACGTTCAATTATTCCGGCGAAATTATTAATATAAAATTATCAAATATTCAACATTCTGTAATTGAAGTAACTACAGCGGTAATTTTACTGTACAACTTGCTTTTTCACTTTATCCGCCCGAAACTTAAATCCGAGAGCGGTAAATTTAATCCCTTGCATCTTTCCTTGCTTCAAATTATGTGCGATTTAACCGCGTTAACGCTTTTAGTATATTTCACCGGTGGTGTGGAAAGTCCTTTGCTTATATTTTACGTGTTTCATATGATTATAGGAAGTTTGATTTTGCCAACTTATATTATTTACACTATTGCAACACTTTCGGTTTTGGTAATTGCAGTTATTTCATTTTTACAATTTCATGATTTGTTGCCTGCACATCCGGTTACGGGATTATATTTACATCAGGAATACAGGCATTTGCCGTTTGTTATTGTTTTTTTAGTGGATTTCACCTTTTTAATATTGGTCAGTGTTTTCCTGGCAAATAAAATTGCTCATCAATTGTATAAAAGGGAAAAGCAGCTTGTTGAAACATTGGAAAAACTAAATGTTGCCGAAAACAGAAAACAAAAATACATTATGGGAATTGTTCACGAAATTAAATCGCCAATTGCCGCTTCAAAATCAATTTTGGAAATAATTGAAAAAGGTTACTTGGGTGAAATTTCATCACAAGTAAAGGAAAAAATTGAAAGGGCTAAAATAAGGACGGGCGAAGCACTTGAAATGATTAATACAATTTTGAGAATTTCCCGAATGAGATTGCTGAATCAAAAAAGCTTCGGTGTTGTGAATATACGTGATATTCTGACTAAAGTTATAGAAGGACATTCGGACGTAGCAAAGTTAAAAAATGTCAATATTAAATTAATTGAAAAAGGTAAGAAAAAAGAAAATGTGGAAGGAGACGAATCTTTGCTTGAGCTTGTGTTTTCCAATATAATTGGTAATGCATTAAAGTATTCGGAGACAAACGGAAATATCGAGTTGACCGTACGGTATGGGAAAAATGCATTGGAAGTCCAAATTTGCGATGACGGAATCGGAATACCCAAAGGTGAACTGGAAAAGATTTTCGATTCGTATTACCGGTCGGATAACATAAAAAAATTACAAAGCGAAGGGAGTGGGCTCGGTTTATCATTGGTGAAAGAAATAGTTGAACAGCATAACGGTAATATTAAAGCCAAAAGTCCTTCCCCCTTGGGTAACAAAGAACGCCCCGGAACTTGTTTCAAAATCAAACTACCGTATGCCGCTGGAAAATTCCGAATGGAAAAAGAACCGCGCTTAACAATTAAAGGAGGTGTGTGATGAAAGTATTAATTAAAATACATTTGCTTTTGTTTACGATGGCATTGCCGGTTCTGGCTCAAAACGTTTTGAAGGGCGTTGTAAAATCGAAACAAACCGGTAAAGGTATTCCGGATGTAAACATTGTTGTAGAACCTGTAAAAGTCGGCACGGCAAGTGATAAGCACGGCAAGTTCGAATTTTATAATTTGCCGGAAACCAAATTAAAGTTTGTGTTCAGTCATGTGGGCTTCAAAACTTTGGAATTGCAAGTAGATGTTGGAAAGGAAAAATCATTGGTTGTTTTCCTCAGTGAAAAACCGGTATTATTGGATGAAGTAACCGTCACTAGTTCCAGGACGAAACACTTGCTAAGTGAAGTCCCATTACCTGTTGACGTTGTAAAGGCAAAATCGATTGAAAGCAAACCGTTTTTCAGTCCCTCCGATGCAATGGCTGAACTGCCGGGTGTAAGTTTGATGCGCGACGGAATTTGGGGAACAGCGGTTTCCGTAAGAGGGGTGAGCAAACAAAATTTGGTTTACTTGATTGACGGTGACAGAATAGAAACAGCTACGAATCATGCCGGCGGCCTTTCGCTTATCGATATGTATGACGTGGAACAAATTGAAATTGTAAAAGGCGGAATATCTTCCTTGTACGGCAGCGGTGCAACGGGAGGTGTAATCAACATAATAACAAAAAAGCCCGGATTTACATCCCGTTTTTCTTTGAGAGGTTCGAGCTCAAGCGGATATAATTCGGTTAACAAAAATACATCGGCAAATGTTACGGTTTATGCGAGCGATAAAAATTGGTATTCAAAAATCAGCGGCTCAATAAGAAATGCCGGCGATGCCAAAACTCCATCGGGTACGGTTTTGAACAGCAAGTTCAAAGATCAAAGTATTTCCGCTATGTTAGGTGTGGCTTTTTCAAATAATATAAAATCGGAAATTAAATATCAAAACTTCAAAGCAAAAGATGTGGGAATTCCCGGCGGATTACCTTTTCCCGGAAATGCCTCGGTGAAATACAAACTTGCAAAAAGGGAATTGTTCGAAGGTAATTTTAACATAACAAATATTACAAAAAGATTAAGTAATATAAAATTAAAGTTATACCGTCAAATTATACAAAGGGAAGTTGAGTTAATACCGAATCCCAAAGCGGTGGTCACACCTGGAGCAACGCATACAACAAGCGGTTTATTGTTGCAAAGCAATTTCATTCCCGATACCAATAATTTGTTTATTGCCGGGTTGGACTTATGGCAACGTAAGTACGACGGTCACCGCGAAAAAGAAATCAAACCGTTAAACAAAATAATTGCCGATAAACCCGTGGCAACTTCAACGTTCGGGAACATCGGAATTTTTGTTCAAGATGAAATGCAACTGTTACATAAAAAATTAAATTTAACATTCGGCGGAAGATATGATTTTATAAAAATTAAAAGTGAAAAAACCAATAATCCGCAGTACATAATCGATAACGGAGTAAAAATTGTGCCGCCACCGGATCCACAAGCTTCATTCAATGCGGTTACGGAAACCAATAAATCTTTTAGCGGTAGTTTTGGTGTGCTTTACCGTTTAACGCAAAATACCGGTTTAACTTTCAATGCGGCTTATACTTTCCGTTCGCCATCACTCGAAGAACGTTTTCAATTTATTGACCTTGGTGCAGTGATTTATCTTGGAAATCCGGAACTGAAACCCGAAAAGGGTATTTTTATCGACGCCGGAATAAGATTCAAGTATAATAAGTTTAAATTTAAAGGTAATTTATTTCTAAATAACTTTAACGATTTGGTAATTGATGATGTATTGATTCCCGACAGTCTGTACAAAAAACAAAATGTCGGCAAAGCCAGGCTCTATGGATTCGATGCAAAACTGGAGTACAATTTATCCGGTAAATCTGTTCTTTATTCAAATTTATCTTACGTAACCGGAAAGGATTTGAATAAAAATACTTATTTACCTCAGATAGCGCCGCTCAACGGAACCGCCGGAATTAAATGGAATTACGATGATTTGCTAACAGTTGATTTTTCCGTTAAATATGCAGCCGGTCAAAAAAATGTTGCTCCTAACGAAATGGAAACACCGGGTTATGCGGTATATGATTTGAGTGTCGGTTTTGAACCGGTTGAATTGGGTTATGTAAAAATTGTAACAAATTTGGGAGTTCAAAATTTATTTAACCGTTCATACAGAAATCATTTAACATCGTACAGGGGAATTTATTTCGAAGAGCCCGGTAGAAATATATTTGCGAAAGTTCGTATTTTATGGTAAGAATATGTTTGCCGCTAACTGATTGGTCATTGTAATGGAATGGTATATATGGGCTTTCCTTTCCGCAATTCTATCTGCTGCAGCAGCAGTCTCGCAAAAGCGTGTGTTGTTCGATTTGGAAGCTCTCCGTTTTTCTTTTATACTTTCCATCTTTAATATGGTGTTGGCGTTGATATTTTTTTCCGGTTATTTATTCATAGATATAAATGCTGTGGCACTATTGATTTTATACGCGAAATCCGTTCTCGGTACATTTGCTTTTTGGTGTGTGATGCTGGCAATTAAAAACATGGAAATAAGCGGCGCCTTGCCGTTAATGGTTTTAACTCCCGGATTGGTTGCCTTGTTCAGTTTTATTTTAATTGGCGATTCAATCACGCAAGTAGAATTCGCCGGATTGATTTTACTTTTAGCCGGTACGTATATTTTGGAATCGAAAAACAATAAAGATTTATTAAAGCCGTTCATTGTTTTTTACAAATCGAAATATCATCATTACATTGTTTTCGCATTGATATTATTTACTGCAACTTCAATAATCGATAGATATTTATTGCGCGATTTCAAGTTTCATCCCAAATCGTTTATGGTTTACCAACAGATATTTATTGCAATAAATTTTTTCTTCATTTCGGTTATTGTAAAAAGGGAAGTGAAAAATCTATTTGCGTTACCCGGCAAAGAATTTTTGTTCTGGTTCATGTTGATTTCGGTTTTTACAACCGGCTACAGATACACACAAATTGAAGCTG
>JALSTB010000078.1 GCA_026983955.1 Melioribacteraceae bacterium | reverse complement strand
TTCTTTTGCGTTTGATTACAACTTCCCAAAAACAAAATTATAATCGGGAAAATTAGAATTGCCAATTTCATTTTCGTTGAATTAATCACAATATCAAATATCCGTTTTTAATTTTCCGGCGATTTCAACTGCTTTTAAATAATCCGCATAAGTATTTACGTTATGGAACAAATATTCGTGATAAAATTCCTCTTTTCCCACATTAACTTTCTGAACTTCGACCGAATTTAACAAATCATATAATTTTACATTAATCTTTCCGTTTTGAGCGGAAGAATTAACCGTGGAATTTTGTAACAGCTTTTCTATTTCCGGCAAAACCGCTTTCCGGTAAATTCCGCATAACGGTTGCAATTCGTTTCCGGCAACCGGTAGCGTAACCGGTTTTTCGCCAACATTATCAACAAGAAAGTTTATAAGTGCTGTGGAGACAAACGGCATATCGATTGAAATTATGAAATTGTAATCGGTCGGCGAGTGTGTTAAGCCGGAATGAATTCCCGCCAACGGACCGAAAAAAGGGAACAAATCCCCATAAACTTTAAATTGATAAGATTTAAAATGTTCAAGAGTGTTGGAAATAAATATAATTTCAGTAAAAAGAGGTTTGAGCAAACGGATAATTCTATCGATGAAAGTCAAACCATCCAATTCGAGAAACAGTTTATTTCTGCCCATCCGCGAACTTCTGCCGCCGGCCAGAACTATTGCGGAAATTGATTCATTCATTATAATAAAAAATTGGTTGCATTAAGTTTGGGAATAATATTTCTTCCGCTTTCTTATCCGTGAAAGGTGTCCGGTGCAAACCTACCTGATAATACCGATGCTTAACCCTTCGCCATACATTTGTTCTTTAACTTTGCGCACACTTTCTTTGAACAAAGCACCGTTGGAAATTATATTTTTCAATTCTTCCTCGGTAAACTTGCCCGTTTGTTCAAGAGCTTTGTACAATTCGTTCATATAACCGCGAATGATGTAGAAATTTCCCAACTCGAAATAGTTATTAATTACACTCATAAATTCGATGGCATCGACGGCATTTAACTTTCCGGTAATTTCCTCTTTAACAACCACAAAACTCCACAAAACTTTTTTTTCCAAATAAAGGGCGTAATAAATTTCACTTAGAGGAAAACCTTCGTTAATTCTATCCACACCAATCCGTTGGAAATAATTAGCGGCATCATCATTCGATGCACCGGTTTGCAACCAGTGTAATAAATTTTCGAAAAGCAATTTACCCTTTGCCCGCAAATCTTCCGGGGAAAGAGAACGGTAAGTTTCCAGATATTCACACTTTTTTACTTCCTGTTCCCACGCTTCGGTTAATTTGTCAATGTTCTCTTCAACTATTGCCATTAAACTTTCGTAAACCATAACACCTCCTTTTTAATCATACAAAAAGATACTTTTTTCTCTTGATTAATTCAATAGTTCAATATCATTATAAAAAACATCTTCCGGATTGGTGAAGTTCCAAATCGGATTAAAAATTCTTTTTATTTTACCGTCAAAATATTATATTTGAATAAACATTTTCAAGGAAATGTTAAAGAAAATTTTATCCATATCGTTTATCATTTTATATACTTTCATTATCGGCGCAAATACGTTTGCGTTTATCTACTTTAAAATCAATCAACAATACATTGCCAAAAACATTTGCGTTCAGAAAGACCGTCCTGAAAATTTATGCATGGGGAACTGTTATTTAAAAGCAATCCAAAAGAAATTACATGAAAATGACAACAAACAAGAAGGTACACAAACACCTAATGTAAAACCCCCATTACAATTTGAAACCACATTGAATAAAGATCTTTGTATCGTTTACATACCCGGAGAAAAAAATATTATAATAATAGATGAGCATACCCCCCTCGAGAGAAGTGTTGAACCTCTCGCCCCGCCCCCAAAAATGGTTTAATAATCAACCTTTGTTAAGTTGAGTTAACCATGGAACACATTTTTATACTTCAAATGAGATAGTGGAATATCTATTTCTATTGTTAAGATTTTAATAATATATATTTATTTTTTATAAATATAATAAATAGGAGTAGTAATGAAAAATAAATTTATAAAGTTTTTATTATTAGGGATATTTATATCTTTTTCATCCGATGCATTTGCACAAAAAGACAGTGTTGTTGTGTATTGGCTTAGTCCGGTTGAAGTAACCGCCAAGCAACAGCTTATTGGAGACAAAGATATTCCGGTAGAAAAAGATAACCTTTCGAATCTTTTGGATAAAAACGGCTTTACATTAATCCGTAAAGGTGTTTTTTTCGCTCAAGATATATTTGCCGACGGTTTCAAACGAAGTGACATCAATGTGGTTATTGACGGGGAAAGATATCACAGTGCATGTCCTAACAGAATGGATTCGCCATTAACAAGAGTCAATACTACCGATTTGGAGTCAATATCTTTGCAAAAAACCTCGGCGGCACTGCAATCCGGATTAGCGGGCATGGTACAATTTAAACGCGCCTTTCCGGCGGAATCGCTAAAATTAAAATCCGGTTTGTCAAAATCGTTCGGCGCATTAAACAGTTACGATGCCACATTCGCAATTGAGAAATCACATCACAGGTTAAATTTACGGTACGCAACCGGTAAACCTTACCAAGATGGAAACGGTAAATCATTCAGTGATTTGTATCCTTACCAAGATAATTTTGCATATACTTTAGCCGAAGGTTCTTTTTATGGCGGCTCCGGAAATTGGAAATACACGGCGTCTTTTACATACACGGAAAATGTTTCTTTTCCATATTTATTGATGGATGAAAGATTGAACAGGATTTTCAACGGCTCCGTCAGTTACAAAAACAACAAAATTTATTTCAACTATACCCGCCATATAATGGATAACGGTTTAAGAATCAGCCCGATGTTTATGGAAACCGATGCAAAGAATCTTACAATCGGTTTGGTCGGTACAAACTATGAAATTTATTACAGAAATTGGAATGACGATAACTACCTTACCAAACCCGGAAAATTCTTGATTAAAAATCACCTTATTCCCAACGTTTCATATTTATCGGTATCAGGTTTTCATCAAATGACTTTCAACGGTTTAAATTTCTCTGCTAAACTCGGTTTGGTTTACCAAAGTGTTGGTGATAAAAACATAATGGAATTTTACAAGTCACTTTATCCAAATGCAAAAGATTCCAGATTCTTCCTCACTTTTTCCACCGCGTTAAATTACATGAAAGCGTTTTCCGGTGATGTTGCGGGGGGAATTATTCTTGAAGCCGCTTCGGATGCACCGGATATAGAAACACTTTACATTTCCGTTAAAAAACCGGCTATGAAACCTCAATGGAGCGGTAACCCGGGTTTGAAACAACCGTTGAGGGCAACACTCAGAACTTTACTGAATTATGAATTTCTCAGTTTGGAACTTTACGGTACAAAAGTGTGGAATTATATCAATTTAACTTCCGGCGCAACTTCCACTTTAAAATATTTAACTTACCGGAATATTGATGCCTACATGTTGGGAATCAATGCTACAATTTCGTGGAAATATATTAACAGCGACTTAAGTTACATTTATGCGGAAAATACAACAACAAATCAACCGTTATCCGAAATTCCTCCTTTGCGGATTACAACAACTATTACATCGCCCGAGTATTATGGAATTTCTGGATTTCTGCGCCATATTTACAACGATGCACAAACGAGAATCGACGGAAACCTGAACGAATCGCCCACTCCGCAATGGAACAGATTCGATCTAGGACTTTCATTCAATTATGATTATTTAACCTTTACGCTATCGGTTGATAATCTTACGAATGCAAATTATTACCAACATCTTTCCTACGCAAGAGATCCTTTTTCTTCAAAGATGAAAGTATATGAACCGGGAAGGATTTTCAGACTGAATGTAAAAATAAACAAATTATTCAATTAAAAAAAAGCGGAAGCAACCAGCTTCCGCTTTCAGGCTTTTTCTTAGCTGTTGAGGTTCAGTGTCTCTATTTCTATTTGAAGTTCTTCAGTATTTTTGTTGATAATACTGTCCGCTGATGTATTGGTGTTTTGTGCTCCCACTTTAACCAAATACCTGAACAGCATTATTAAAGCTACTAAGAAAAGAAAAGCAATAATTACTTGGACAGTATGGTTATCCGAGAATAATTGGGGCCAGTAATAAGTTTCAATCATTACGGTATTTTTTAGGAATGCTTTGTGAGCATCATAAAACAACGTAAAGGGTAGATAACCTACTGCAAATCCCATAAAACCTACCCAAGTATTCAGATATCCCATACCAAGTCTCATATACGAACGAATCTCACAACCTATTAATAATACTGCTCCTGCGCCAAGTAAAAATCCACCAATTGGTACACCTGCAGTAAGCTGGTATTTAACTGATCCGCTAAATCCGTGTTTATATCCTAACAACCCCCAAAATACCAAAATACCGAAGAGCGTAATAATCCACGCAGCGGTTACACCTTGTAGTGGGAGCAATCCCTTAAATAAAGTTCTAGTAATTCGCGGTAATCCCCATTTGGCAAACTTAGATTCATCTTTTTTAATCATACTCGCTGCTTCAGCGGAAACAAGTGCACACTCAGTACCAAAACCGGACTTTGCCATTCCGAAACCCGCAATAATACCTGCAATTAAAGTAATCAAAACATATCCAACGCCTTCGTGGGCAAGACTTTTGTTATGTGGAATTATTTTATCACCTTTTACATGATTAAAATATTCAGGTGAAAACAAACCGCCGTAAACTGCGACACCGAAAAAGAGCACCAAAAAGGCTAAACCAACCCAATATATTTTACGTTTTTTCGGATTATAATCGGGGTCATAGTTTGGAGCTTCTTCTTTATCGCCTCTTTCATAAGCCGCTTTCGAATAAGAAAGAGTGTTTTGGTGTTTAAAATTTGAAGCTAAACCGATTTTGCCCATTAGAAAAAAAGCCGTCAGTCCACCAATAGCCATAAACACCAAAGCAACCAAAGAGTGAATGCTCATCATTGGTACACCACCTAACAGATGATTAAGCGTACAACCGCCCGCCAAGCGGGTGCCATAACTGAAAAGAATACCTCCAATAAACGATACTATTAGCATTTTCTTCGAATATTTGACCCATGTACGCGAGTCCCTTTCCGCTTTGGTTGCCAGCCAACCACCTACCATCATTCCGAAAATAATCCAACCGATGCCGGGAACAAATGCGCCACCGCCGTTAACAAGTTGACCTCCAACTTCTTTTACATGACCGTAAATTTGCGGATCCGAAAAGCCAAACGTATGCGAAAGCCATACTTCCACACCGCGAAACATTTTACCTAAATCCGTCGTTACGGTCATGGGCTTTACTTTCGGAATTTTACCTGAACTCCACTTGGGAATCATCGTGCCTATCATGTAAATAATTTGAGCAATCCCGAAAGCAACACCTGCCCAGATAAAAGACCATTGTCTTGAAAAGTATTTTTTCATAACCTGCCTCCCGTTAGTTTTTAGAAGTAGTGTTATGAAATTTATGCGGTGTGAATAAGAAGTTAAAATTAAAAATAATTATAAACTATAACTTATAATTATAATGTCTTTTCGCAAATGCCATAAACTTACTGGCAAGTCCTCTCGGTCCGCCTTGATTGTATACAAATCTGAAATTTCGTTTGAATTTTATACCACGAATCTTAATTGTCTTTAATATTCCTGCTTCCACTTCTTTTTTAATTGCTGCACATGAAATTATTCCCATTGCATCCGAGTGGTGCAAATAAGTTTTAATACTTTCCGTCGATCCCAAATGCATAAGTACATTTAAATCTGACAATGATATTTTTGCTTTTTCA
>JALSTB010000077.1 GCA_026983955.1 Melioribacteraceae bacterium | reverse complement strand
TTTTTGCTTTTTCAAACAATATTTTACCGGCGGGTGTCAAAGAAATTCTGTTGCCCTTTCGTTCAAATATTCGTATTGCCAATTTGGTTTCGATTTCTTTAATATGTTTTGTAATGGCAGGCTGAGAAATTAACAACTCTTGCGAAGCTTTCGTAAAACTTAGATACTTGGCAACTACATAAAAAACTTTTAATCTGAAATCAAACATTTTGTTTCCCTTTCAGTTATAACTTAAAATTATAAAAAAAAATCTCCAATCAATAATTCCACCGGAAAATACTATTTTTAGTAATTGACAATCTTGACATTTTAATTTCAATATTTTACATTAATAAAAGAATATAAAGTTTCTTATTTATTTTTATTCCGCATTCACTATTTTATCCCCTTTGATCAGCCGGAAAGTAAGATTTCGATTGCAGATAGATTTCCTTTTCTGAATAATAATTTATTACGGATTTAACAACGGGGGGATAAAATGAAAGTATTAACGGATGTATGGAAAAGGAAAAACAAAACAACCGGCAAAATCGAGTATATCGGTGCCTACAAATATTACTCGGGTAAATCTAAAAAACGCGAACTCGCTTTAATCACAAAATCCACTTACAAATTCTATAAAAAAATCCCGGTATATTCGAACAAAAAATTTCAAAAACCGGAAGAAGAAAGATAATTTAGTTTGTAAATTTAATTTATGAAAAATTTCCGGATAATCGAACATACCGCCGATATTGCAGTTGAGGTACGTGCACCCGATTTGGAAAAACTCTTCCTTTACTCGGCCGAGGCATGGTTGAATGCTGTTGTTTATACTGAACCGGCAACTTCCGGCGAAATGAAGGAGATAAAATTGGAATCTTCTTCCCTCGAAGTTTTGTTGGTTGAATTTCTCGGAGAGTTAAATTACCTGCTCAATACAAAAAGATGGATTTATCTAAATACGGAGAAAATTTCAATCAAACAGAATGGGAAATTTAAACTGACTGCAGTAATAAAGGGAACAAAATTAAACGGAATCAATGTAAAATTAAAAAACGAAATCAAGGCAATCACATTTCACCAAATGAATATTGAAAGAACTGAAAGCGGATTTAAGACTAAAATAATTTTCGATATCTGAAATGAAAATTCAAGGTATAGAAATAAATCAATTGACCGACACACTTTGGGAAATTCCGAAACAAGGGGGAATGCTGGTACCCGGAAGAATTTACACTTCGAAAAATCTTTTGGAAAACACACTTCAAAATGATGAAGCTATTAAGCAAGTGGTAAACGTTGCCCATTTACCGGGTATCCAAAAATACAGTTTGGCAATGCCGGACATTCATTGGGGATACGGCTTCCCCATTGGCGGAGTAGCGGCAACAGATTTGGATGAAGGCGTAATTTCCCCGGGTGGCGTAGGTTACGACATTAATTGCGGGGTAAGACTCGCACGTACCTCACTGGAATTCGATACAATAAGAAAAAGGATTCCAAAACTGGTGGAAAATCTATTCAAAAATATACCGACCGGAGTTGGTGCAAGCGGTGCAATCCGGAAACTTTCGGCAAAAGAAATTAAAAAGATTCTCGAAAAAGGTTCGCAATGGGCGGTGGAACAAGGTTTCGGCACAGACGAAGATATTATTTTTACCGAAGAACAAGGCAGACTGAAAAATGCTAATCCCGATGCGGTAAGCGACCGGGCAATTGAACGTGGAATGGATCAAGCCGGAACACTCGGTTCGGGTAACCATTTTCTGGAAGTTGACGTCGTCGAAGAAATATACGATGAAGAGAAGGCCGGAATCTTCGGATTGTTTAAAGGTCAAATCGTAATTTTAATTCACACCGGTTCACGCGGTTTGGGATACCAAGTTTGCGATGATTATCTCAAAATTCTGGTTGAAGCCGGAAACAAATACGGTTTCAGATTGCCTGATAAGCAACTTGCCTGTGCACCAATCAATTCGGAAGAAGGGCGGAATTACCTTGGTGCTATGCAAGCAGCGGCAAATTTTGCGTGGAACAACCGGCAAGTAATAATGCATCTTGCAAAAAAAACATTAAAACAAACGCTCGGTGTTTCCGGAAGCGAACTCGATTTCCATTTGATTTACGATGTTTGTCATAACATTGCAAAAATTGAGGAACACAACATTAACGGCGAAAAGAAAAAAGTGTGTGTTCACCGGAAAGGTGCAACGAGGGCATTCCCGCCGGGCAGTGAATTTATTCCCCAAAAATATTCCTCTACCGGTCAACCCGTATTAATTCCGGGAGACATGGGCAGATATTCTTATGTATTGGCCGGAACAGAAAAAGCAATGGAAGAGACTTTCGGAAGCTCTTGCCACGGCGCTGGCAGAGTAAAAAGCAGACACAAAGCACTTAAAATTGGAAAGGGTCGTGATTTGGTTGCCGAATTGAAAAAAGAAGGAATAGAAATTCAAGCAAGAGGTTACAGGACAATTGCCGAAGAAATGTCGTACGCCTACAAAGACGTTTCCGACGTTGTGGAAGTTATGCACAAAGCCGGTATAAGCGTAAAAGTTGCAAAGGTAAGGCCCGTAGGCGTAATAAAAGGATAAACTCCGGAATAAAATCCCCAAACATTCTTCCGGTTCAAGTGAAAAATTTAAATTTCAATATTTCTTTGCTTTTGGAAATATACAAGTATTCACAAAGTTCATACAATTTAATTAACATTCCGTCATTGTAACGACTTTTTGTTATCCTCTGTTTTTCCGTTCGTAAACGTTTCGGAAATTTTTTCAGTGTTACGGTTTCAGTGCACCAATTTCAAATTCACTTCTTCAATTCTTTTTTCAAGCAGAGCCCTTTGTTCATCCGTCATCTGTTCGTTCTTTATGCTTGCATATTCGCTTGCAGCTTCTTGGTATAATCCCAAATCCGCCAGAATATCCGCAAAGTAGATTCTGTCGGCAATTCTTTTTCTCGTACCGGGATATTTTCTGTATGTTTCCTTTGCAAGAATTACCGAAGATTCTTTATAACCGTTTTCCGCAAGTTTTTTTGCACCGTTTAGTTTTTTCACACCCAATGTATTTTCCAAAACTGCGGTTTCGTTTTCCGGAGAAACTTCCGCTCCATAAACGGCTGTGCTTTTTACTTCTTTGCTTTTTTTAATTTTCGGAACATTGCGGATTTCTTCCATTGCAAGTGCAAGTAACAAATCGTTTATTGATATTTTTTTGATATAATTCAATCCCAAAGCGGAATTATCATCAAGCACAAAGCGGTTACCGTTTTTATTCAATTGAACCATTGAATTTTCACCCGTGACCAGCAAATCGTCTCCATTTAGTTTATCTCCGACTTGAACGGTTTCCCATTTTTCACTTGTGCCTTTTTGTACAAGTACTTTTCCTTTTACTTTTTCAACAACATATTCTTGAGCAAATAAAGTACTTGCCAAGAACAAAAGGATAAATAACTGTTTCATTTTTACCTCCGGTTAATATTTATATTAAACTTTTTAAAAAACATCGATAATTTCAACATTACCTTTAGCCAAACCAAAATTTTCCACTGCGTTTTTATAAAATTTTTCCGCTCCCAATTTCCATGCAGTTTCGAAACCGGATAATGACGTCACCTCCAAGGGAATCCAAATTTCTTCTTTTCCATCGGTGTTCTTTCTAATAAAAATTTTTTTATCGTTCGAGGTTATCAACCCGGCTTGACCGGGTTTTAATCCCGTATTAATTAGTAAATTAACGTGCCCGATATTGTTCCCAACCGGTTTGTAATCAACAAAAGCCGTTTGGATCCCGATACTTTCCAAGACCGCACTGAAGCTTACGCTCAGGTCATCGCAGTCGCCACCTTTTAATTCAATAGTTTCGGAGGGGAACTGCACATTTTCAACACTTGCGCGACGGTCTGCAACATATTGCATATTCTTAACAAAACTATCGAAGAGAATTTTAATTTTATAAAATTTTTTCAGAACCGGTTTAACGTTAACGAGCGAATCGTAGGCATTTTTCAAAATTGCCTTTGCATATTGATTCGCAAAATTAAAATCGTGCTCAACGAAATATTTAAGATGCCTAACGTTTCCGTCCCAACTGTTTTCATCGTTAACGAGTATAGGTTTTTGAATTGCATCGTCCGGTTCGGAATTACCGGTTTTTACGAAAAAATCGACCGATTCAATTTTCCTTCTTTTCAAAGTGAATTTTTCGTCGATGATTGTGTAGAAATCCACTTCAACCGTATCGTGAGGCATTACTTCAACAACCGGTGATTGCACTTCTTCCTTATTTACTTCCGAGATAAAACTGAAAGGTTTAACGGTTATTTTTTTATCCGAAAGATTAACAATTTTACCTCTGGCAAAAGGCTGGGATAAATAAATATCGGCGAGAGTTGGATATATTTCACTTAAAATTTGAACATCCAAAATTTTAACGTATTTTTCCGGTTGGAACGACAGAGCAAAATTAACGGTAAGAAATGCCGCATCGCTGGAAAAATAATTGTTTACGATGTTAGCAATTCCAATACGCTTGAAATCACTTACGCGCCGTGGTGATAATCTGTTCGAAAAATATTTTATTCCGCTCAAAGTAACGCTGTAAAACTGGTTTGCAATATTTAAGACCGGCACGATTCCAGCTATGAACGGTTGTTGATATTTATCATGCAAAGCTGTCAATCCAATTGTAAATTCCTTGTTAACAAATTTAAAATGACCACCCAAATCCAATGTGAACGAACCGTTTGTTTCGGTTTGTGTATTCACAGTTAGAAATTCCGCCGGTGAATATGTTATGCCGAAAACACCGTTTTTTACGGTTCTTAAATCAAATACATTTTTCTTAATTTCGAAGTCGCTCTCTTCCTCGTTTTGGTAATTCTGTCCAAAAAGAATCAAGTTAAGAGTTGAGAAATTAATTTTTAAATTTTTTGATAATGAATAGTTTATTCCAAAATCGGCTTTCCAAAAATGTTTTTTTACAATTTCCTTTTCTTTAATCAAGACTTGCGGATCCGTTCCGGCAATAAACGAAGGGAATTCCTCGGAAAATTCTTGTTGAAAGTAGCGGAACGAAACGCCGGCGGATAAATTTTGTGTGAAATTGTAAGAGTATCCCAAACCGAATTTTTCTTTATACATTAAATCCGTTTCGAAAACGGTGAGGGAATCGTCAATATTGCTTTTCGAAGCGGTGAATTTAAATTCCTTCAATATCCCCGGTGAATATCGTGCATACATGTAATGATTGTTTATTCTTTTCCCGAGCGAAACAAAAAACAAATTTGTTGAATATTGGCGTGCAAAAAGAGTATTAAATGAAATTGCAAATTCCCAATCTTTTGTCAAGGAATAATTACCCGGATTTGATTCCAAACTGTTCAATCTGAAATTAATTTTCCCGGAAGGTGTAAAATTCCCGTAAACATCATAGGAAATCTGACTATATGTAATAGTTGATAATAACATTATCAAAATTAAAATTGTAAAATCTTTTCTCATTCTACGGAATATTAATTAGAATATTATGAATACTTTGCGACGCAATGTAAATATCACCAAGCCGGATTGTATTAACGGAAACCCTGTGTTTACGGATTACCGAGAAAATCAAACTGTCGTATTTTTCAAACGGAATTTTCTGGATAAGCGAATTTCTTATAACAATCTTGTTTCCTTTGAAGGATTTAAGTCTGAGTAAAGGAATAATTTCTTTTCTCCCCTCCAGCACTCCACCGATAATAACTTCCACATCTTGTTTGGCGGTTTTAGTCCAAGACAATTCTGCCCTTAAATTTTTATCTTTTTTTGTACCGGTCAATTTCAGTTTGGCAGTAATTTCTTCCGGAACTTTAATGGATGTAAGAAACGGCATTGTGCCGAAAAAATCGAAATGGAACTGCACACTTTTTCCGTACGGGAAATTTGAACGTGCCGGGGCTATTCTCCGTTTGTAAAACAATACATGTTTAACGCCCACAAGCGTATCCCGAATCACGTTACCATCGCGGTAAAAAATTCTGTGAGGCACAACTCGCGCCGAATCATTATTAAACCGCACGCGCCCGAAAAGTAAAGTTTTATACCCGACGATTATACCGCTCGATGTTTTGACCGGTTGGGTTGTATCGTAAAATACCGCTTCCGCATAACCTTTATTTACCGTAACATCTTTATCATAGAATGTGTTTTTTATTCCGCTTAAACTTATAACGGAGCTGTTTACGGGTATCGGACTCGTAATTCCGGTAGAATCGTAACCGGTAAAAACAACAGAATTGGGTTTTGGGGTTATAACCTCAACGTCGTAATTTTCTTCCGAATTACCTTCGTTAACCAATTCGACCGGCAATGGGTCTTGACAAGCGAAGAAAACCGAAAGCAAAAAAATCACAAAACCGTATTTTGTCAGGTTTCTCATCTTACTCACAATAATAAACACTTTAAATTAAATGAATATTTTCACAAAGTAAATAAACAAGAAGACCTCTCCGGAAAGAGGTCTCCTTGAACAATTGTGAAATTTATTTTACAATGTACGGCATTCCCCAAGAGTTGGATTCAACCGGCGCTTCGTCATCATAAATCACAACTCTCGGATAAGCATTTATAACCGCATGTCTTACACCCGGAAACGGATTTACTTTCCATTTACCTTCATATACTCTGTTGTAAAACGTACCGTCGAATTCTTCGGAAATCAATTCGAATTTTTTCTTCGCTCTGTGTTTGGCTCTAATGCCCATAAATTTATCTCTCCACGCTCCCCAAGTTAAAGTAACAAAATCGGGTTCCTGATAAACGCTTGCGATTTCAACTTTAACCCGAACGTCTTTTGAATGACCGAATTCCGGTATCAAATGTCTCCATCCCGGTTCGCGCGATAAATAATAATCGTTAGGCGAATCTACATAAATCGAATCGCCGTTCTCCAAATATACCGTCAATGATTTTATACTGATATTATCGGTAAGAGTTCCGCCTTCGGGTAAAGAAACCGCTACCAGTTTCCAGTTTTCCATCGGATTATCGGAATTTCCAATTCTTTTAAATATAACGTTACGCGTAATTGTTGTTGTAAACGGCTTTTGTATCAACACCAAATTTGTATCGAAGAAACTAGCATTGGAATCGTATGATGCTATGATAAACAGCATTCCTTCAAAAGTTCTTGTTATTGTTCCGAAAGCGGAATCACCTTCGATTGTAGCGTTGAAGTCAAAATCGAGCGGGCGCATTCTTTGTCCCACTTTCACCGGAAATATTTCGGTTGATATTTTACCGAAGACAAATCCCATTGCTTCATCTTCATTATAATTTGCTTCAAAAGATTGAATCAATTCGTCTTCCTCGGCAATTTTTTTCAACACTTCCTGTTCGTTATTTGAATTATCCGGATCAACAATCGAATTTTCATTATTACATCCGGTAAAAACAAACGAAATAAACAACAACGTTAAGAGTGTTGTTAGGATTGATTTTTTGGTTAACATTTTTACCTCCTGTTTATGATAATTGCGTAAACTTCTGTATTCCGGTTTTCACAAAGCGTGCCAAAATGCAAAACTTTCATAACATATTGGAAAACAATGCGTTATACTTAAATGCAATTTCTTTTAATTTGCCTGAAGTTCGTAATTTTTTGCCTGACCGTTATTTCATCAGGCTAACTTTCGAGGATTTTCCGGATTACTTTATCCAAATATGAGTGATATTTCTGAGGTAAGTTTTTATACTTGGAAGCAAAGGCAATTTTAATTTCGGCGAATTCTTTCGTGTTCAATTTCTCCAAATCCTTTTCAATATTTCTAAGGTAAGTTGTTACCTTTGCTCTTACTTTTTCCAACACTTCCGGGTCTTCGTTTTGGGCAATTTCCGCAACGGTTTTTTCGAGATCAAAATTATAATTACAATAAAATTTAAAGAAAATTCCTCTGAAGTTTTCGGAAACCACGGTTCTGTTCAAATCTCCCAATTCACGCGCAGTTTCGTTGATTGACGAATGAGAGAATTTCTTTTCGCGCAACAATTCCAAAATAT
>JALSTB010000076.1 GCA_026983955.1 Melioribacteraceae bacterium | reverse complement strand
TCTTTTACTCAGAGTTTATTCCGGTCACACTCCGGAAGAGATACTTTCAAACCCACCGGAATTTTTAAAGAGAATCGGAATAGATAAACATCTTTCGCCCACAAGGAACAACGGCTTAAACTCAATGCTTAAACAAATTCAACTTTATGCTTTGGCATACAAAACACTCTCCGGGAAAAAAACCGGTCAATCATAATGTTTTCGAAAATACTTTTAAGTTATCCTGCAGCCTTGATCTTTCTGATGAGCATTATTTTTTCTCACCCTTATTCCCTTAAAGCTCAAACCGGAAAAATAAAAAACAAAAAAGTTTTTCTTGAAAAACTTGCACGGCAGAGAAAAAAAGTAAAACTCCCGAAAAAATTAAATGTTGGCGGCAAAGCGATACCTTCGGAGGGAACGGTAAAAGCGCTGTTTGTGTTCATTCAATTCGATGACGATTCCACAACAAAAAGCAAATATTGGCCTTACGATACAAATAATTTGCCGGACTGGACAAAGCAATTTGTTGAAAATAAACCAACCGGTAACTTCAAAGTAAACAACTTAACCCAATACTTTTACGAAATGTCGAACGGCAAACTCAATTTAATTGGCGATATATATCCGGAACTTGTAAGACCGCGATACAATACGGAACATTACAAAAACATCTCCGAGGTAAACACCGAAATTCTGGAAACGCTGGATACAAAAGTCGATTATTCGAAATACGACAATTGGAGCCGGGATAAAAACGGAAAATTCGTAAAAAAGCCCGACGGCAAAGTGGATATGATTTTTTTACTCTACAGAAATTTTCCGAACAGATTATTCTTCAATCAAGGATGGACGGGCATAGCCCACATGTACTTGACAAAAAAAGAAATTGTGACGGACGACGGAGTGGTAATAAAACGCGGAAGCCTGGGTAACGGTTCGGGCTTGGTTGCCAGAGGAGGTAAAAACGGATTTTATTGGTTGATGTACGTTGCCGCACACGAATTCGGTCATTTTTTGTTAGGTGCAGGCCACATTGAGGGAACAACCAATTTGGCATTAATGACCGGCGGACCCGTCTGGAACGCAAGCCGCGGTATGCATTCGTGGGAAAGAGCGCGCTTAGGTTGGATGAAATTTGTTGACGTAAAACCGGGTGTTGATGCCGAATATGTTTTACCCGATTATATGACAACCGGTAGCGCACTTAGATTGAAACTTTCCGAAAAAGAATGGTTCGTTATCGAAAACAGACAGAAAATTAGCCGGCACGACAAAGCCGGCGACAAAGGAATTTACATATATCATATTTTAAATCCTTATCATTTTGCACCAAGCGTTTTTGTAGAGTGTGCAGACGGGAATTGGAATTTTAAAATCGATACAACAAACAAAAAACTGATAAAATCGAGTCCCAACCCTTTTGGCAAAAACGAAATGAACTTCAGTAAATATGTAAAGGGCAAAAATTACGCTTGTTTTAAACCGGTCTACGAAACTAATGCCGCATGGGGCGACGATAAAGACGCTTTCGATTTAACTTTCAACAACGTTTTTTCACCGGTAAGCAATCCGTCTTCCTTTAATAAAGCAAAAATAAGTTTTACAATTGAAGTAACTGGCAAAACCGGTAATGATTATGTGTTGAAATTTTACTTCAAAAATCCTTACGCAGGAAAACCTGCAAAACCACAATTTTTCAGATCAAAAAAATTACATGATAATAAACTTTTGTTAACATGGGTTCCCAACAAAGAACCGGATATGCTGGCGTACAGAATTTACCGCACATACGGAAAAACATTTAACAATAAAAATTTAAATAAACTTGTCGAAATTCCTTTTTTATTCAACAGAGAACCGTTGAGTGAATTTATAATAAAACATGAAGCTCCCGGTAAGGCGGATGTCAATACATATTATGTACTTACCGCCGTAGATAAAAACGGTAATGAATCCGTTTTATCCGATTATGTTGAAGTTAAATAAATTTTTTGTAGTTTAACGTCCAACATTATTTTGAATTATCAAATTAAAATGACCCGCCCAAAAGCAAAATTAATACTCGAAGACGGTTCGGTGTTTGAAGGTTACTCTTTCGGTTACGAAACTCCGGTTTCGGGGGAAGTGGTCTTTAACACCGCAATGACCGGGTATCCGGAAAGTTTAACCGATCCTTCCTACAAGGGACAGATTTTAGTTTCCACATATCCGCTTGTTGGGAATTACGGGGTGCCGGAATTTCTTAATAAAAACGGATTGATCGAGAATTTCGAATCGGAAAAAATTCAAGTTACGGCTTTTATTATTTCCAGTTACTCTTTCGACTACAGTCACTGGAGTGCCAAGAAAAGTTTGAGCGATTGGCTCAAAGAAAATAAAGTGCCCGGGTTATTCGGTGTTGATACCAGGGCGCTTACAATAAAATTACGTGAAAAAGGAACGATGCTCGGAAAAATAATTTTCGACGGCAAAGATATTCCTTTTTACAATCCAAACGAAGAAAACCTTGTTAAGCTTGTCAGCGTAAAAGAGAAAACAGTGCATGGCACGGGAAAATACAAAATCGTTTTGGTTGATCTAGGCGTTAAACACAATATAATCAGATGCTTGATGAAACGTAACACAACCGTAATACGGGTACCATGGGATTATGATTTCACAGTTGATGATTATGACGGACTTGTAATATCAAACGGACCGGGCGATCCTGCAAAATGTAAATCAACAATCGAAAATGTTAAAAAAGCATTTGATTCCGAAAAACCGGTATTTGGAATTTGCATGGGCAACCAAATAATGTCGCTTGCAGCCGGTGCGGAAACTTACAAACTCTGTTACGGACATCGAAGTCATAACCAACCGGTAATTAACATTGAAAATAAAAAATGTTATATTACTTCTCAAAATCATGGTTATGCCGTTGATACCGGAAAATTGGATGATGAATGGAAGGAATATTTTGTAAATTTGAATGACGGAACTTGCGAGGGAATAAAGCATAGATCGAAACCGTTTTTTGCTACTCAATTTCATCCCGAAGCATCCAGCGGTCCGACCGATACCGAATTTCTGTTTGACGAGTTTCTAAG
>JALSTB010000075.1 GCA_026983955.1 Melioribacteraceae bacterium | reverse complement strand
CTCTTTTGATTTTGTTAAGATCGGTAACAAATTTGTTTTAGCCTCTTTCGGTTAAAATTTTTTTCAAATCCGGGTTTATCTGAGTTATCTGTGGTTTTATTATTAACCACGGATTTACACAGATGCAGGCACAGATTTTCAAGATTTTTTTTTAAATCCCCGTTTTAGCGGGAATGACAATAGCAGCAAACAGATTCCTTTCAGATCCCGGAACAAGTTCGAGATGACGGTACAAAGCAGGATGACAGCGCAAAAACAACTACAGCTTTAAAAAGACTTGTCATGCTGAACTTGATTCAGCATCTGATTGTGCTTTTTATTTTCCGTGTTTCGCCAAATAATCAATTCCTTTTTGCACAATTTCCCAATACCCTTCTTTTTTCTCATTTGTTATCAAACCCTCTTCAACCATTCTTTCACTTTCAATGAGAAGGCTTTCATGCCATTTTTCCAAACCGTCTTCGTTTATTACTTCTGTATCTTTGGCGGTCAATTTGTTTTTCATATCTTTTTTTACAAAGCCGATAACCTCGTCGATTGCCGCACTTCCACCCAAATAAATCAGACCTTTAAGCATAGGAATTCTGAAATCTTCTTCCGGTGTAATTTTGTTTTCGTCCTCTTCATCTAAAAATTGAGGATCGAATATAACATCATCTTCTTCACCTTCCTGCTGTTCACTATTGCTTTCCTCTTTTTCTTCATTTACTTTTTCATTACCGTTGCTTCCGTTTTGAATATTGTTGAACAATTCCTTTGCTTCCGAAAGCTTTTTGATCACACTTTCGTAAGGTACCAATTCATTGAGCAATTGCTGTGCTTTTTCGAGACTCCCATTTAAAATTTCATCGGAGCTTTTTTGTTTCAAATTTGCTACGTAACCGTTTATTTTTTCATAAACATTTTCGAAGGCGGAAATGATTTCTTCCTTATCGATTGTAACATTTGTTTTTTCGGGCATTTTTCACTTCGCTTTTAGTTTTAAAGATTTTCCATTAAACCGGATTAGTACTTAATTATCGGAAGTAGGTTTTGTTTTTTAATAGTAAGCTTTGTTACAAACCGGCATTTTTAACTTGATTTCCGAAACTTATTTTACAATATTGCATCAAATGCGAAAAAATACGGAGAGGATATGTATCAAATAATTATTATTGGTGCCGGACCGGCGGGCATAAGTATGGGCGTTGAAGCAAGAAATTACGGCGTGAGCAAAGAGCACGTTTTAATTATAGAAAAGGCAAACGAACACTCGTTCACAATAAAAAAGTATTATCCCGAAACAAAACTTGTAACCGCAAATTACAAAGGTTTTACTCCGGTCTGCACGGGTGTAATGTGTTTAACCGATTCAACCAAACATGAAACCATTTCATATTTGGACAAAGCAATTGAAGATTATCAATTGAATGTTCATTACAACGAGACGGTTTATAAAATCGAAAAAATCGATAGTGAGCAAAAATTCAAAGTTTACACTGATAAGAGTATTTACGAATCGAAAGTGGTAGCCGTAGCGGTTGGAATCTTAGGCAAACCTAACAAACCGGATTATCCGCTTCCGCGCAGTTTGAAAGACAAAATTTTATTCGATATTACTTCTTTTGAAATCAAAAACTCCAAAGTGCTTGTAGTTGGTGGAGGCGATTCGGCATCGGAATATTGCCAGTTTCTCTCCGCAAACGGGAATGACGTAACGTTAAGTTACCGGCGGGATAAATTTATACGGATGAACGACATTAATAAAGAAAGCCTTTTGGCTCTCGCAGAAGCGGGAAAAGTACGGCTATTGTTAAATTCAAATATTACGAAAGTGATTGATAAAAACGGGAAACCGGAAGTTCACTTCAAAGAAGAAAATTTGAATCCGGAAATTTTCGACTATGTAATTTACGCACTCGGCGGAAGTACACCGGAAAACTTTTTGAAAACAATCGGGATTGAGTTTAGCGGTCCGCAACCCGTTCTGAAAGAAGGATACGAAACAAACATTCCGGGGCTTTTCTTAATCGGTGATTTAAGCGCGGGAAAAAAAGGCGGCTCCATTATCTGGGCGTTTAATTCGGCAAATTCGGCAATGAGAAAAATATGCGAATCGTATTTATTGTGTGAAATTGAGGAAAGGAACAAATAGTTTTCCGTAACAAGTAGATTTATTTCCAAATAAAAGTTAAATTGTTCAGGCTGTTTGCCAAAACTTCGGCTGAGAGATAATGCTATCGGAAGAAAAATACGGTTTGCTCGAAAACGAATTGCCCTTCCTCGGGCTGGCGAATAACGACATGAAGCAAAAAATCATTCAACACGGTTCTTTGGCGAAAGTACCCAAAGGAACCGTCATATTCGACGAAGGTTCCGAATGCAACACACTTGCGGTAATCATCACAGGCAAAATACGAGTTTACAAACTTGGAGAAAGCGGTAAGGAAATAACAATTTACAGAATTTACGAAGGTGAAAGTTGCATTTTAACAATATCTGCAATCTTGAGCAATTTAACTTTTCCGGCTACGGCGGTTGCCGAAGAGGAAACCGAAGCGTTAATTCTTCCTGCGGATGTTTTCAAAGAATTGGTAAACAAAGATGAGGCGTGGAGGAATTATACTTTCGGTTTGGTTAATAAGCGGCTTGCAAACATTATAACAGTGGTGGAAACAGTGGCTTTCAAAAGAATGGATGAACGGATTGCGGAATTTTTATTGAAGAAATCGGAAGCCGAGCCGGACGGTATAAACATAACACATCAGAAAATTGCAGATGAACTTGGAACCCACCGTGAAGTTATAAGTAGAATTTTAAAGGAATTTGAAAAACTGGAATTAATAAAACTTTCCCGTAACAGGATAGAGATAATTAACCGGAACGAACTGCTTTCCAAAGTAAAACATATTGCTTAGTTTTGTAACATTATCACTGACACGGAATTTATATAAGTTTATTTTTGTAACGAGATTTTCCCTACAAATAAAATTGGAGGTCAGATATGAAAAAGAATGTAGGTTCGGTTGACAAAGTTATCAGGATTGTTCTCGGTATTGTTATCCTCGCATACGGTTATGTTGAACAATCGTGGTGGGGCTTAATCGGTTTGGTTCCGTTACTCACAGCGTTTATGGGATTTTGCCCGCTTTACGC
>JALSTB010000074.1 GCA_026983955.1 Melioribacteraceae bacterium | reverse complement strand
GAATATTGAACCTTCCGGCACGTTAAACGATGCATTGTTAACGGCAGTAAGTCCGTTAAAAGTTTTGGTAAGGTTTTTTACTTCAAGTGCGTACATAAAATTCCGGAATTTTTATTCGTAAAAGTAATCATTTTTCAGTTGCTATACCCGGAATTTTGGAACCTTCATTCGGTAAAATTTTCTCTTACATTCCAAATTAGGTCTTTTTGCATATCAGATAACATCCTTAACATGTAATAACTGTTATTAACTTGAAATTCTTTTGAAGTTTGGGGAAATTCTTTGCCTTTCAGCTGATAAGTTAAATTTTAATGTAACTTATGTGGCGAAGCTCCGGGGAAAATCAATATTGAATTTTTGCTCTTTACTCACTAAATATTTGATTTTTATAGAACAAATCATTGCCAGCATTTCTAAATTTATACCGTGGAAAATATCAATGAAATACAAAAAAGAGGCGTTATGAAAAATAAAAAAATACCACGCAGAAAATTTTTGAAAAAAGTAGGCACCGGTGTTGCCGCAGCTTCGGCAATTCCTTTGCTCGGCAGTAAAATAGTTTTTGATAAGGACGAGTTGGAAAAAGTTATAAGCTCGAAAGATAAAAGTGAATTAAAAAATATAATTTTTATTCTGAGCGATGATCATCGTTTCGATTTTATGGGTTTCATGAATAAAATTGATTTTATAGAAACACCCAATATGGATAAAATGGCGCGGGAAGGTGCTCATTTTGAAAATGCTTTTGTATCAACATCGCTGTGTTCGCCCAGCCGTGCTTCTATCTTAACCGGAATGTATGCACACAATCACCGGGTTGTGGATAATGCAACCGTTGAAAGCAAAGAACTTATTTATTTTCCCCAGTATCTGCAAAAAATCGGTTACGAAACCGCCTTCATCGGTAAATGGCACATGGGTATTTCCGATGACAATCCACGCAAGGGTTTTGACCGGTGGGTTAGTTTTAAAGGACAAGGAGAATATTTTAATCCCCATTTGAATGTTGACGGAAAAAGAATCCGTAAAGAAGGTTATATAACCGATATTCTTACCGATTATGCAATCGAATGGCTTGGCAGAAAACGCAGCAAGCCGTTTTTCCTTTATCTTTCACACAAAGCCATTCATGCCATGTTCGAACCGCCCAAGCGGGATAAAGGGAAATTCGATAAAGAAAAAGTTCCGCATCCGGCAAGTATGGCTGATACCGCAGAAAATTACAAAGGCAAACCTTTGTGGGTGAAAGCCCAGCGTTACAGTTGGCACGGTGTGGATAATATGTATTACAATTCAATTGACTTCGATACTTATGTAAAACGGTATTGCGAAACTTTGATAAGTCTTGACCAAAGCGTAGGCAAAATAATCGATTTTGTTAACGATAATCATATTGCGGAAAAAACAATTACATTTTACATGGGAGATAACGGCTTGATGTTTGGCGAACACGGATTAATTGATAAACGGCAAATGTACGAGGAATCTATGCGTGTGCCTTTGCTGGCTTATGCTCCGGGCTTCATTAAACCGGGAACCAAAATAAAACAGATGGTACAAAACATAGATATTGCTCCTACAATTTTGGATATTGCGGGAATCAAAACACCCAAACAAATGGACGGAATATCCTTCTTGCCTTTGCTGAAGAAAAATGATTGTGATTGGCGCAAAAAAATTTATTACGAATATTTTTGGGAGCGGGCTTTTCCTATGACACCAACCGTATTCGGAATTAGAACCGATAAATTCAAATATATGTATTATTGGGGAATTTGGGATACGGAAGAACTGTACGATTTGGAAAACGATCCGGAAGAAATGAATAATCTTATTGATTCCGGAGAACATAAAGAAATTGTAAAAGAACTTAGCAGTGATTTGTTTAAGTGGATTAAAGAAAATCATGGAATAAACATTCCGGTAAGAAAACCCGGGGATTTTATACGCGACGGTATGGGAGCCGATGTAATTATTAAAAAGAGCAATAAGAAGCTTATCGGTTAATTCGAATATATTACCACAGTTTTGTTTTGAGTGGATCGATTTTGTTAATATATTCAATTGAAGTTTTAAATGGAGTGCTGGAATATCCACTGGTTTTAAATACCACATCAAAATATTCAGGGAGCTTTCCGTACTTGGATTTTAACTTTTGTGTTAATCGATTTAAGGATTTTTCATCCAACATATAATTTGTTGCTGCAGATAAACCGGGTTGGAAAAATGAAACAAACATGTATATGGTATTGTTGTTGGGTCCGGGCAGTTTTCGGAAAAGACAAAAGTCAACATGTTCTTTGTTAGGTTGCCCCGACTGTTTAAAAATTATGGATGTATCGGCGGCAGATACTTCAAGATAGAGGTTTGTGGGATTATCGCTGTATTTAATTGAGCTTTTACCCAGTAAAAAATCCCAAAAATGTAAATTTCTGAAAGAACCGAAAAAAATCACATCATATTTTTTTGTGTCGTTTCCGTTACACTCGTATGTGCTTTTGAAATATATTTTCCCGGGATAATTTATTTTTTGTATCAAGATGGGTAACTCGGTTACACTAATTGCGGGAAAAAAGTAATACGGAGTAATTTTATTTATTTTTTTGTCCGGATGTGTTTTTCTGTAATATTTAAATTCATCGGTTGTGTTGATGAAATGCTTGCGTACGATTGTTTCCTCCCCGTCTTGCTTTTCTAAGAAAAACAAATCATTGCCCAGTGTGATAAGAAGGGGTTTGTTATCTTTAATTAAATTGCTCCAAACCGGATGCATCAAAATTTCATTGTTAATAACCGTTTCTTTGTATTTGAAATAATGATATCCGAAATATATCGCTAAAATTCCGGTAACAAATAATAAAGGGATAAGAATTTTGGTTAATTTTCCGTTGCTTTCCTCGCTGTCCGGTTTTTTATTTACGGGCACGGCTTTTACGAAATTCAAATCGTAATGACCTTTGGGTATCTCAATTTTGTAAGCATCGTTTTTCCCTTCAGTGGCATAATAATGATCCAGTTTCTTTCTCAAATTGCTTACGTAAACCCTAACGGATGAATCTTCGGACGGATTGAAATCTTTACCCTTTTCAAAAACATCAACTGCTAAATAGTATTCTTTTAATTTTTTATTATTTATTGAGGCATCAACTAAATAA
>JALSTB010000073.1 GCA_026983955.1 Melioribacteraceae bacterium | reverse complement strand
AAGAATTCAACGCAACTGTCTTTATAAACCGGAGAATTAACTTCAGTAAAGCGCGCAGTTATTTCATCTTCAAACACTTTAAATTTAATATAAATATATTTTGATGAATGTAACAATCTCACTTCCACTTCCGGCCGATAATTATTTTCCACCCAAAGGTAGTTGTCGATGTACAAAGGCTTTGCTTTATGAATGTACTTCTCAAAGATTTCATGTATTCCGGTATTAGCCGGAACTTTTTCCACTTCGTATTCTCTCAATCCCGTTTCTTGAATAATCATAATCGGCGCTCAACAATGTTCTGCATTTCGTCAAAGTGTTGTTCTATACTTTCCAAAAGTGCAAATTGATTTTTCGCTCGCACGAGATTATGCGCCGGGTATTCCGTTTTGTAATACACATCGCCTTCGATGTAATCGGTTAAAAATCTTATTGCCTGTTCGTAAACAATAATTTTAGAACCGAGCGCGAGATTTGTAATTTCGTCTTCAGTCAAAAAATCCTTTACTTCATTTAAATATCCGTTTACCAATTCATTGTAAATGTCCATCCGTACAAAAACCTTTGAAGTATCGGATTCGTCTTCGGCAACGGGACTTGTAAACGTTCTTACCATATCGCCGAAATCATTTAGTATAATTCCCGGCATTACCGTATCCAAATCGATCACGCATAAACCCTTGCCGGTATTCATATCGAGCATAACATTATTGATTTTAGTATCGTTGTGTGTTATACGCAAAGGAATATTTTTAGTCAGGAGATTCTGAAAACCGTTTTCGATATAACGGAATTTCCGTACAAGTTCTATTTCTTTTTTAATTCCGCTTGCGCGATTTACAGTATCTTTCATCAAAGCGTTATCATATTTGCTTAACCTGTTACTTAAGTTATGAAAATTTTCGATAGTAACATGGCATTTTGATACATCGAAATCGGAAAGGTATTTCTGGAATTTACCGAATGCTTTTGCCGCTTCGTATGCTTGCTTGCCGGTTTCAACAAAATCAACCGTGTATGCATTATCGATAAAAAACATCATGCACCAATAATTTCCATCTTCATCTACATACGAATATTTACCGTCGTGTGTTTCTATTAAACTTAAAACTTTTCTTTTTAAATCTTCTTCACCGGCACGCCGCAATTTTTCTCTGATATGATTTGTTATCATAACGGTGTTTTCAACAATCAGGCCGGGCTTTTGAAAAACATAACCGTTTATTTTACGGAGAATGTACTTAGCGGTCTTTCCGTTCGATAAGAGTTCGACAAGTAAAGTATCGTTTATATGTCCGCTGCCGAACGGCTCGGCATTAATAAATTCACCGGATACTCTGAATTTGTTGACGATATTTCTAGAATCAATTTTTTTCATTCCATAATTTCCACGGATATTTACCGATGTTTACGGCGTCAAGTATTTTGCGGCGGGCAATTTCTTTATCCGCTTTGTAGGTCAGACCAAACCACTGTTCCGGTGTGCTTAAAACTTTAACTTTCGCTTGACCGGATTTAATAATTTTATCAACAGCGGAAGGCAAATAAAACTCCGCTTTAACATCATTTTTATTTTCCGCCATAAATTCGCTGAAGTAAGGTTGTATCAATCCGAATACATCCGGTGTGAAAGCAAACATATTCATCGAAACAATTTCGTTCCCCGAAAGTTGTTGCCACGAATTATTTTCGTCTTTAAATATAATTTTCCCGTTATCAATTTTAATTTCCGTTCTCTCAACCACGGAAGTAAGATAACCGTTTTCGTCAACAGAGCAAATTCCGCGAGATACCGTCCCGTATTCCGACAAAGTATTGTTCAACTTAAAGCCAACCAAAGCATAATTGCCTTCCGTATTTTTAACCGTTTGAAGAAATCCGTAAGCAATTTTATAAGATTCGGCACCGTAAAAATCATCTGCGTTAATAACAAGAAAAGGTTCCTTGATAACATTACGGGCTACAAGTAAAGCATGACCTGTTCCCCAAGGCTTTTTCCTATCCGGAGTAAAATCGAAATTTTCATCAACCGAATCGACTTCTTGAAAAACATAATCCGTTTCGATATTTTCCGGAAGACGGTTTAATATCACCTCTTTGAATTCCTCTTCAAAACTTTTTCTTATTACGTAAACAATTTTTCCGAAACCGGCCCGTACCGCATCGTAAACGGAATAATCGATAATCCTTTCACCCGAAGGACCTATTTCATCTATTTGCTTTAAACTTCCGTAACGAGTGGCAAGTCCGGCGGCAATAAT
>JALSTB010000072.1 GCA_026983955.1 Melioribacteraceae bacterium | reverse complement strand
CCCCGTACAAAATCAAATTTCCGTCTGCAACATCATACCTAATGCCCAGCGGTAATTGCCCGTTAATTTTATCCGCCGGAATTAACTCCGCCGTTAAAACCTGGTAACCATCCAATTCAAGATTTATTACGGAATTCGCTTTGACGGGAACGGGATAAATATAATTAAACGGGTAAACAACTTTAACGAAATATTCCGCATTTGTATCGATATCACCAAGTTCTCCGGATAATGAAAATTCAACTTTTTGCTTCATCACATCAGGATTACGCAAGAGCAAAATTCCCTTTTCTTTCCGGAGATGTATGTAACCGTAGGGTTCGCGCTTCAGTGGATTGCCAAGTATCATTTGTGTTTTACTTAAAACATCTTTATTTGCCTTAGCCCATTTAACCGAAGAAGCAATTGCATTCCATTCGGCATCCGTTAATAAATCCGGTGATACATAAAGTTCCCACATCATTACGCCTCTGCCGAAATACATCATTACTTCATTGGAAAACGATGCCAAAGATTCATTTTTGCCACCCAAAAAATTCAGGCGTCCTTTAATTATACCGTGAGTCATCAAGCTGGACATCGGGAACAAAAGATTCAACTTTTTATAATCTTCCCAAAGGACGGCATCGCGGTAAGTTATCGATTTATCACGCGGATTTATGGATGGGACATCTTCTGCATAAGCATAATCGGCGCCTTGCATCCAAATACAATCCGCATATTTAAGCCACCACGGTGAAAGCCAAGTACCTGTCGTAATATTCAAGTATATACCGGGATTAACTTTTCTAACCGCATTAATGATATCGATATAAGTTGAAACATTAGCCTCACGGGAATAAATACCAGTTAGGTGTCCGTGCCCGGGTTCGTTACATGCAAGGAGGAATCCATCCCACTTAAAATATCCAAGATTATATTTTTTCGTATATTCAACCATTCTGTTTTTATATGCGGATTTATACTTTGTACCGGCAAAGCAAAGGAAATCGCCTACTTTTTCGTAACCGTGTTTTGCCGCCCAATCCACCCTTAGATTCCGGTTTGAATATCCGCAGAACGGTGACGCCCAAATCCCAAGCCCGGTTTTCATCGGTGCAAGAGCTTTTACCAATGGAGTAAAACCTTGCGGGAAGCGGCTAGAGTCTATTTCCCACATGCTTGTGTATTTATCCCAGCCGTCGTCCAGAACAAATGCATTAAGTGCAATTTTGTACTTATCGTACATAAATTTTTTAAATGTCGATATTCTGTTAAGAACATTTTCAACATTCATTACACTTGCGGAGTCTTTAACAATAGATGGATTTCGAAAATCGTACCATGAATTATATAACAAATACGGTTTCGTACCGTTTACTTTTATACTATCGACGTAATCCATAAATGCTTGGCGGAGTTTAATGTTTGAAACAGCAGTACCGGTAACCGCTTTGTGGGAAACATATTTTTCCTTCGTAATTTTCTTTCCCACCACATAGCCCATCCGGAAACCGTGATCAACAAATGTATTTTCTGCGGTCGGGTACTCGACCCCGAAAAACACATCGTTGTTAAACACAGGTTGACCGAATTGACCACGGGAATATTTTCCGTTTGCAAAATAGAGTGACTCAATAAATATCTTATCCAAAAATTGCAATCCGGATGATGAATCGGAAACTTCAATCCATTTTCTTAATGAAAATCTCCCGGGATAAACTTCGTAGTTTACGGTTAGATTAAAATCCGTAAATTCCCATTCGAATTTAAAACCGAGCTCCAATTTTTTTCCGTTTCCCGGCAAGTCCGATATTTTATAGCCACGGAAATCAAAATCTTTTGCGGTCAGCAATACATTGTTTTCACCGTTTTGTCCGGTGCCGTAGGCAGGTCCCACACCCGAAAATACAATTTTAAGACCGAATACATCCGATTTTACATTATACGACTTGCCGGAAAGTTTATTGATAAATTTAACGGTTCCCAAATTTCCCGGTTCAAGATTAATTATCCGTTCAATGTAATCGTTACCTATATGAACTAACGTACCTTCTTTATTAATATACGCGTTATTTTGCGCAAACAACAACGAATATGTTAAAAATATAAATAATACAATTTTTATATTCATAGACTCTTAATATTATTTCTGTAAATAAACAATTATTTTTGCAGAATCATTTTTTTAACTTGCCTAAAATTACCGGATTGTATTGTATAAAAATAAATTCCGCTGGGTAGATTGCTACCATCGAATGATACTTTATATTTTCCGGCTTGTTTAAAATCATTTACCAAAGTTCCAATCTCCTTTCCGAGAACATTGTATAACTTTATAGTCACGTAATTATCTTCGGGAATGGAGTATTTGATAACGGTAGTAGGATTAAACGGATTAGGAAAATTTTGACTTAGTTCATATTTAACGGGCGCACTTACATCAACCTCTACAATCTTTGAATAATTGAACGAACCGTCAATATCAATTTGTTTTAATCTGTAAAAATATTTTCCGGAATGAACCGTTTTGTCACTAAATGTATAATGTTTGGGTGAATTGCTGTTTCCGTTACCTTTCACAAAACCTACTTTTTTCCACTCACCCGAAACATTTTTCCTTTGGACCTCAAAGCCGTAGTTATTTACTTCCGTTGCCGTCTTCCAATTTAATTGAACAAAACTTTCTTTTAAATTCGCACTGAATGAAACAAGTTCCACAGGCAAAGGACCGTTTGAAAGATTATAAACCACACCGCCATGGTTACTGCCGCTGCCGGCTTCTTCCGCATAATTGTTATCTACAAAAGTCATAACGGCAATGCTGTTTTGTGTGCCAGGTGTCCAACCGGCAATATTCGGATTATCCAAGTCCGCTTTGGAAACGGCAATTTCAATATCCGAATAATCGTTGCTGCCCGAAGTTTGTTTCCACATTTGGCTGTTAGTGCTATAATTGTCCTCCCAATTCCAACCTGTTTCGGTTCCGCCGGCATGACGATACAATTTATTGTTCGGAGCATAGTATTGCACCATAAAATCATATCCGTTATCCCACCAGCCGTACGATAGACCTGTTCGTGTTGTAGGTTCGTTTTGCGGATCGACGGAAATAAGCAAGTACAAAGATTTACTTCCTGCTACGGATGAAGTAAACTGGATCCGGAAGTAAACATTAGTTGCGTCATCTGTAACGTAAACGTTATCGATATCCCAACCGCTGTCGCCGTCGCCGGTAATATCGTCAATTAAAACGGGGACGCCCGCCCAATCGGAAAAATCGCCATCTATTGTGATTTGAGCATAGTTCTTTGCTGAAAAGAATATAAGGAAGAGAAGGCAATGAATAAGATTGGTTTTCATTCCATCCTCCTTTTATTTGTTAATAACTTTAATTAATAAATATTTATTAAATGATACTTTTAACTTATGATTTTTACTTATCTCACCCAATTTTTTGCCGTTAACCAGATTAAAAACTTCGTACACGGTATTTTTCTTAAGTCCCCGCAAATCTACTTCCCCCTCGAATTTATCGGCATAAAAGGCATAATACATAACGCCGTCTTTTCTTATTGCATGTGTTTCCGGTTTGTCGAAACCTATGTCGTAAAGTTCACCGAGATATTCACCTTCGTACAGTTTGTATTTTTCATAAATGTCTATCCATTTTTTCCATTCTTTTTCCCGTTCCGGGGTAAGACTCACATCGCCGCTTTCTGTATTCAAGTGCGAACCAACGGGCCAAACGAATTTCGTACCGATAATTCCGCCGATGCCGATTGTGGAGGCAAAATCATCACCCGAATCACTCAGTTCGACGTGATCACCGTAATACGGCGCTTTCCCGCCCATTAAAGCTTTGAATGTTTTACCTTTTAATCTTATTTGCCACGATGAAACCGGATCGGATGCTACAACTTGATTTAGATACGGCAGCATAAAGAAATTATATCCGGTGCCGCAAGGACAAACTTCCACAACATTGTTTTTATTAAATTTCTCAACGGTTTCATAAATCGTTTTGAAAAATGCGGGCATTGCTTCGGTGGATTCTTCGGGGTATTTATGATGATGCTTGGGATTATAACAAGGCGGTGCGGCATTTAAATGTTGACCGTCAATTTTCAATCCGTCAAAACCCCATTCACCAATAAATTTTTCAACCAGTTTTTTGGTGTATTCCAAAGTAGGTTTGTATGCCGGACACAAATAATAACTGTCCCACCAACTTATATCTTGATACTTGCCGTCTTTGTTTATCAGAAGCATGTCCGGATGTTGTTTTATTAAATCTGTACCCGGATCAACCGCAAGCGGAGCCCACCAAAGTTTTGCTTTGAAACCGGCGGCATGAATTTTATCGACCAAGGCTTTCATATCGGCATCACCGTTGGGAAATTTTTCCGGATTCAAGTACCAATCACCTTCCGAAGTTTGCCAGCCGTCATCCAGCACAACCCATTTTAATCCCAATTCTTTTACCTTGGGCAAAGTATTTAAAATTTGATCGACTGTAAAATTTCTTTCGTAACCCCACGCACACCAAACCGGTTCGTATGATGTTTCCGGTGCCGGATTTATTTTCAAACCTTTCTTTTGCATAATCGAACTATATGTCTTTAAGGTATGGAAATAATCCCCGCGGTGTACCGCAATAAATGTTGTAAAGGTGGAGAGAGTATCGCCGGGCTTAAGTTGAAAATCTTTTTCATACTTTACCATTAACTCAACACCGCCGTTTGTTCTTTTTACAGGCAGAGAGACAAGTTTTGGCACCGTTTCTAAATGTCCTACTGCAACGCCGTAATCTCTATTCCACACGTCAACTACTGGAGTACCGCCACCGTAATCGCTGGCATTCATTCCCATAAAATTTTCTTGACTGTAACCGAACGGAACTTTCCTCACCCAATCGGGTCTCTCCTCGTAAGATGCATCTTGAAACGACCAAAACACTTCCGCAGTATCTTTTTGAGGCAACAGAAAACGATTGTTTACCCAGCCTTCCGCATTAATTATGGAATTACCGGTATTAACATAGTTTACTTTATAAATCGCAAAACCGGGATATTCTTCATAAATCTTAATTTTAACTATCTTTTTTATATTGATTGAATCACCGGAATTTACCGATGTAATCGAATATTGTTTGTATTTACCAATATTGTCTTTCCCGTTTGATTGTTCAGAACTTACAAAATTATAATTTTTTGAATTTTGATTATTAAGAATAAGATATTCACAATTCGGATTAGATTTCAAATTGTTTGGTGTTTTAGCATTTAATGCCAGCAGCGCATCTATTCTAAGCTCATACACGGAAGGTTTTATTTCCACTTTACACTGGGCTGATAATGCGGTCTGAATTAAAATTAATATAATTAATAAATATTTGGAAACTAACTTATACATGAGGGTTCCTTTTCGAATTTATAGAACAACAAAAAACTTTCCGGTCTTTTCGCCAATATCCGATTTGATATAATAAAAATAGACGCCCGGACCTACCAATTGCTTAAATTCGTTATGCAAATCCCAGCTTTCAATACTCGGACTCAAAGAACTGGAAGGCGTATGGTTAAGTGTTCTTATCAATTCACCCGATACATTATAAATCCGGATTGTCGCATTTTCCGGCAATCCGGTAAATTGAATTACATGATTGTTTGAACCTTGTTCCCATATTTCTGCAATATAATAAGGATTGGGAACAACTCTAACCGCATCGAGATTATTCGTTGATACTTTTGCATGCGGAACAACTTCAACCGTATTATTTTTTTCCGCAGGATTATTGCTGAAGCCGTTTTCGAGCGGACCGATTACCGCATTGCCGGAATCGTAAGCCGCAACGTAATATTTATACTTAAGTCCGTTAATTACCGAATTATCAACAAACACATTTACTGTATCGCCGGGCGAAAAATATTTGTAATTATCTTCGGCTGTAACAACCTTTCTTATTTGCGACCAATCGTCGTCACCAAGGTAATACCATGCATACTCGGGCAAAGAATTATAGAAACCTTTTACACTGTCTTCCAAATCATATTGTGCCAAAGGTACGTAGTGAATTCCGCCTTCAAAATCTTTAAAAGTTTGATCGCCCCAAGTTATTCCGCCATCAATTGAGCGGTAAATTTTATAGCCTTCGAATTCGGGGTCTTTTTCACTGCCGGTTCCCCATACAATTGTTACTTTTCTATCGCCCTCTTTTGCTTCAACAACCGGTGCTGGGGGTGCATCGATAACTTGCCAATTATTTTCATACAAGGCTATGGCTCGTTTGGCATTAACTTTAATATTCTTTTCATTCTTTCCGAAGACAGTAGCGAAAATCAAAGTATCGGCTTGTCCGGGTTGCAGAGTAAATGGTCCGGAACCAAGTGTTTGCAAGCCGTCGGCGCCTTCTCCCACATAATAACCTTGGCCGCCTTCAGCTGCGTCGGGCACTCCGTTATGATCGAAGTCGTCATCAATTCCGTCGCCGTCGCTGTCTTCCGGATCGTTTAAATTTTCAACATTCCATTGGAAATACCAATCGGGTCGCGCACCGTTTCCCGCATTGGTTGTTGCAAGCATCCAGAAATGAAAAGCATCGTAAGTTTCAACCTTGTGGGATGGACCGGGCATTCTTAGTGCCACCACTCCACCGTAAGGAATTTGATCGGGGTTCAACGTTCCGCCGAACGGACTTTCTTCATATCCGTCGTCATCGGTACCGTAAGCCAATTGGAGTTTCGGATCGTAGTAATGACGATCGGCATCGTAACCAATTCCAGGATAAAATTCGGGTATGAAACTGAAATCGGCATGAATTGCAACCCGCATATCTTTAATTGGAGCAGATCCAATATTTCTAATAATATAAACCCAAACAATAAAATCTTCATATAAAGTGCCTTTCCAAGCCATGCCTCTGACAATCATCTGCGTTTTCAGAAAATTGGGATAAACTTTTCCGGTTGCAGTTAACTGGTCGGTTCCGCCCCATGCTTCCACCACCGAAAAGCTCTCTTGGTCGGCCAGTTGCTCACCGTTGGGCCCGAAACCGGGCCAACCTGTTTCCGGGTCGAATTTAATCTCATCGTTAAGAACCGGATACTTATCCGGCCAAACATCCGGCCAGGTTTCCTTGTCATCGCTCATCAAAGCCCTGTCGCCGTTTACAAATTGCGGATACGGATAAAAATGCTCTTCGTCCCAAAAAGCTGCGGGTCCTTCATCCAATGTGGCATCGCAAAAAGCCACGTAATCATCGGCGGGATTAGGCCAACCGCCAACTGCGCCGGAATCTTGATTTATCGGGGCACCCACAACAACACCAACTCCGGTTCCCCAACTCAGTCCGCTGCCCGCCGGATATTCAAATGCAGGCGGACGTGCAAGCGACATGTTTTGTTGATTGCCGTTACATAATAGTCCGGTATTATTGAATTGCGTCATTACTTTATTAACATCAAAAATGTTCCACCGTTGATAAACCATCGGGTTATTTTGACCTGATGTACCGCTAACCAGTATTAATGTTAAAACAACAATTAAAACTTTTACTTTCATTTTTTTTACCGGATTTTATAAATCGATTCGTAGTGTAAATTGATTAAAGTTTCCGAACACTCCGTAATTGAGAAATACGTAATCCAAAACAAGTTTGGTGTCAAGCAAGGTGGAGAAATCGATGCCGGCACCAATGGTATAAGTAACTTCGTCGTAATTAAATTTGTAACCGCCTCTTAAAAAGAATGTTTTGTTATAACCTATTTCCGCTCCAACGTTGTGTCTTACGTCGTAATCTCTGCTGTCCAGAATATCGTAGGAAGCGAGCACAGTCCAGTTATCGTTGTTAATAAAATAATTTGATATTCCGAATCTGAACAGCAATGGTATTTCCCATTCAAGAGTTGTAAGTTCCGCCGGAATTTGTTTACCGCTGGGATTTCCGGGCACGGAATAAATAATTGACAGATCCCTTCCACCGAATTTCATTTTGGAACCGAAATTCGAAAGTGTCGCAGCCAATCTTAAATTGTTGTTGAAAAATGAGGTCAAGAACACTGCACCGACGTCAATTCCGAATGCATCGGCACTGGCATTTGCAAGATTTTCACGAATATATTTGAATTTTATTCCGAATGAAAATCTGTCTGTCAATTTGCGCGCATATCCGATACCGAAAGCAAAATCACTTGCGGAAAAAAATCTTCCCGTACCTTTTTGATTATATACCGTAGTCTCTTCTATCTTGCCGTAATCGAGGAATTGCAAATCCACACCGACACTTCCGATTCCCTCAAACTTAAATACCGAAGCAATATATGAATTTCGTGTATCGACCAGCCAATTCATAGTTGAAAAAGCGAATGACACATTCTTTTCGATTCTGGTAATTGCCGCCACATTCCAGTAAAGTGCAGTAGGATCGTTTACAGTGGAAATTGCTGCATCGCCCATTGCCATTGGTCTTGCACCTACTCCGATTTTCAGAAAGTTCGCCGCCGAAGTACCGGAGTAATCGACTTCCTGGGCTTTTGCGCCAAACGGAAATACCACCAGCAAAATTATCAGCACAAATAATACAGCTTTTACCGGATAATTCATTTTGTCCGATTTCTTTTTTATGCAAATCATTTTCAACTCCGATTAGAGAATTACAAAAATTTTACCTGTCGTGTTACCCGAAGGTGACTCTATATAATAAAAATAAACTCCGGATGATGTCAGTTGCTTAAACTCGTTTTTCAAATCCCATTTTTCAATACTTGAAGAACCTTTGTGATAAAGTGTCCGTATAAGTTCACCGCTGCTGTTAAAAATCTTAATTGTGGCTTCCTGCGGTAGTCCTACAAATTGAATTATATGCTCGTTTCTTCCACGTTCCCAAATTTCCGATACATAATAGGGATTGGGGACAACACGTACATTTTCCAAATTACCGGAGGACTGCGGAACTTCTGGTCTAACAACAACCGTATTGTTAAACTCTGCGGGATTCGAAGCGGCAGAGTTTTCCAAAGGTCCGATTACCGCATTACCCGAATCGTATGCAGCAATGTAATACATGTAATCAACGCCGTTAATCACATCGTTATCAATAAACACATTGACGGAATCGCCGTTTTTATAATGCTTTAATTTTTTTCCATTTAAATTAAAACCTTTAATAGTATCATTTTCCACTTGAAATCTCAAAGGGTTCCATGAATCATTACCCAAATAAAACCATGCATATTGCGGCAAAGTTCGGTAATTACCTTTCACTCCGTCCACAAGGTCGTATTGTTGGAGAGGAATATAATGCACGCCTCCTTCGAAATCGTTAAAACTTTCGGTACCCCAAGTTTGTCCGTTGTCTTGCGAGCGGTAAATTTTATAGCCTTCAAATTCCGGATCCGATTCGCTTCCGGTTCCCCAAACGAGTACTACTTTCCGATCGCCTGCAAATGCTTCCACTTTGGGAGCGGGCGGAGCTTTAACCACTTGCCAATTGTTTTGGTAAAGTGTTATAGCCCTTTTGGCATTTGTTTTTATATCTTTTTCACTATTACCGAAAACCGTTGCGAAAATTAATGTATCCATTTCACCGGGTTGAAGAGTGAATTTATCTGATCCAAGCACTTGGAGTCCGTCGGCACCGTCGGCAAGATAATAACCTTGTCCTCCTTCTTCTGCATCCGGCACACCGTTATGATCGAAGTCATCATCTATACCGTCGCCGTCGCTGTCTTCGGGATCATCCAAATTCAACAAATTCCATTTATAATACATCTCCGGGTCGCCACCGCTACCGGAAGCTGTTGTTTGTCCCTTCCAAAAATGTGTTGCATCGTAAGTTTTAACTTTACCGTCACCGCCCGGCATTTTAAGTGCAACAACTCCTGCCCATGCAATTTTTTCGGGTGGAAGTCCGCCACCGCTTACGGGATCTTCTTCAAAACCGTCATCGTCCCATCCGTAAGCCAGTTGAAGTTTCGGATCGTAATAATGCCGGTCTGCATCATAACCGATACCCGGAATAAACGCCGGCACAAAACCGAAATCGGCATGAATGCCCATTCTCATATCCACAATCGGTTTGGTTGTAGGATTCCGCACAATAAAAACCCAAACAATGAAATTTTCATAAAGGGTTCCTTTCCAAGCCAAGCCCCGCATCATCAATTGTGTATGCAACCAACGGGTTTTGGAATTACCGCTACCCAATTGGTCTGTTCCGCCCCAGCCGTACATTACGCTGAAAGTTTCCTGGTCGGCTACGGGTTTTCCGTCTTCACCGAAGCCGGGCCAACCGGTTTCGGGATCGGTTTTTATTTCCACTTGCGGTAACGAATTATTTTCAATATTCACACCGTTAATTCCGTCTTCGGGGTAATAATTCGGTAAAAACTTCGGCCAGCCGGCGGGCCAGGATGACGGGTCGGTACTCACCGATGCTACATTCGGATTGACAAATTCGGGATAAGGCGCAAAATGTTCCTCGTTCCAAAAGTCGGCCGGACCCTCGTCCATAGTTCCGTCCAAGTAAGGGAAATTATCGGGATTGGTTCCACCAACTACTTCTGGGTCTTGATTTTCCGGTGCACCTACAACAACCGCCACACAAGTGCCCCAATCCAATCCGCTTCCTTGCGGATATTCGAAAGAAGGTCTGCGGGCAAGTGCATAACTTTGGTTGTTGCCGTTACATAACATCCCGGCATTGTCAAACGTAGTGGCAACTTTGTTAATATCCATTTTGTTCCACCGTTTGTAAGACATCGGGTTAGTTTGAGATTGGACCACAATACCCGGTATAGCAAAAAAGAATAAGAGTAAACCAAATATTTTCACCGAGAATTTTAATTCCATATTCTTATCCCCATTTGAATTGTTCTCCCCGGACCGTACATGGACGGGTTATCGGTGTAATCGTGTGAAGTAGCCGGATTGGCATCATCGCCCGGAATTCCCGAATCGGAGTAAACCCACCATATATTTCTATCATTTGTAACATTTAAAACTTGAATAAATACTTGTTGTTTTAATCCGAAGAAATCAAAATCTTTGAAAAGGTTGATATTAAACTCGTGAATCCACGGACTTCGTTCACCATTCGGATCGAACGCCGAGCGGGTGTACGGAAATCCGGATGAATAACTTCCGTAAATTGAAAATCCGAAACCGCTTTTATGTTTGTAAAATATATTTCCTCTGAAAGAATGCGGCTGATCCCACGCCGCCGGGAAAGTCCGCGCCTCATCGGTTTGCATCTCGAATAATAAAGATGTGCTGACAAGTGTCTTCGAATATGTATAATTAAAGAAAGCCGAGAAATTATCCGTAAAATGTTTTTTCAGTGAAATTTCAATTCCTTTAACGGTAGCATAATCAATATTTCCTAACTGCTGGAACCTGTGCCCGTCTTTTGTTTCGCTTGTTTGGGTACCGATTAAGTTACTTGTTTTTCTGTAAAACGCCGTAATATCCGCCGATAAAACATTTGATAGCATTGTTTGCAAACCGAATTCGTAATTGGTTGTTCTCTCGGGTTTAATTTCGGTAGCGGCAATAGGTGTATTTTCCAATTGCGGATTCGGACGGTAAACACCCTTCGATGCCAAATAATAAGTACCTTGAAACACTTTGAAATAGTTCGGGAATTGATAATATTGACCGTATCCGAATCGTATGGCAGCTTTTTCGGCAACGGGGAAACTGATTCCAAGTCGCGGAGTAATGTAAAATTCTTTTTTAGCATTTTCCAACGGTGCACTCAAATCGGTTAAATCCGCAAGGTTAACAAGCACTTGTCTTTTTGTATCGCTGTAATCGAAGCGGACTCCCAAATTGATAATCATTCCCATATCCTCGAATTCCATTTTTTCATTTATATAACCGCTGGCATGTATCGGATGGTACTCGTAATCTTCAAGCACACCGAATCCGTCGGGGTTTCTTCTCGAAAGTTTTGTCTCAAGAAATTCGTAACCGGCTCCCGCAGAAATATTGTGTATCTTGTTGATTTGCCAAACATAATCGAGTTGGACGGCTTTACGCCCGAACTTGGTGTCGAAATAAACCCAATCTTCGCCGGTAATCGAAAACTCCGCCGTTCCGGTTTGAGGCAAAACATTATATAGCGCCGGATCATCATAAACCCTCGATCCGAAATTTCTTGTATAATCTTCTAATGTTAAAACAATAAAACTTGAAGGATTAAAT
>JALSTB010000071.1 GCA_026983955.1 Melioribacteraceae bacterium | reverse complement strand
GTCGTTTAGAAACGGCGAATGGATTCCGGCGGAAAAAGAAAGCAAAATCTATGATCCGCACGGAAACCTAATTCAATCTATTAGAGAAGAATGGGATACGACGTCGAATTCCTGGATAAATTTATCTAAAAACGAGCTGACCTATGATGCAATGGACAGAGTAATCGTTTCAACTTCTTATTCGTGGTCATCGGGCGCTTGGGTACCACATAACAGAACCAATTGGGGCTATGATTCCAATAACGATTTGGTTTTGCAAATTGGTCAAATTTGGGAAAATGGTGCTTGGGTTAATACTTACAAAGCTGAGTATACTTACGATACAAATCATAACATTATAAAATCAAACAGTTTTAATTGGGAAAACGGTGTTTGGGTAAACAATTGGAAGAATACATACGTTTACGACTCAAACAATAATATGATTTCAAGCAATTCGTATGAATGGAATTCTGCAAATAATGTTTGGGAGAATAAGTATTGGAATTTGTATAACTACAACTCGAACAATTTATTGGTGTTTAAACTTTTTAAAATATGGAACAGCGATAATTCTACATGGAGAGATGTCAGCCGTGCAATTCATGATTATGATGACAACCTTCAAATAATTTCCCATTTATATGAAAAATTTATCGATGGGGAGTGGCAATTGTATTTTCGTGAAGATTATGAATATACTTCCGGAGGCTTACTCAAAAGTTATATTTATACCAGTGAAGACAGAAAGGAAAGATATAATTTCAGATATAACTCAATGGGGTTGTGTAACGGCGGAAATCATGAGATTTGGAATAACGATCATTGGGAATTTACCGATGTGGGAGGATATTTGCGTATGCCTTGGATGTTTATATATAAGTGTACTGTATTTGTATGTTTTTCGGCTTATCCCTATTATGAACGCTATGCTTATACATCCTACGGTTATGAATTTAGCGTTTATTACCAAGGAGTAACTTCGGTAGATGAAAACGATACGCCTCCCGCGGAATTTACATTGAAGCAGAATTACCCCAACCCGTTTAATCCTGCCACGGTAATTAATTATCAAATTCCAGAGACGGAGTTCGTTTCTCTCAAAGTATTCGACGTATTGGGAAATGAAGTTGCAACCCTTGTAAACCAACAACAAGGCGGCGGCAGATACTCGGTAACATTCGATGCCTTGTCCGTCGGCCGTCCGGTTTCAAGCGGAATATATTTTTACCGGTTGCAAGCCGGAAATAATATCCGTGTACGGAAAATGATGCTATTAAAATAATAATATATTGTATTATAATAATAAAAAATTTAATAGTAATAAAATTAAATTATAAAATAAAGTTAAAAAATAATTTGGTATTGGGTCGGATTCATTATGAAATGATATTAAAGGGTACTGTTTTATATAAATTAAAAGGAATAAAAAATGAAGCTAATTAAGGGATTTAGCAAAGTAACATCCATGTTGTTACTTTCTATTTTTGTTTCAACAACGAACCTCTTCGCTCAGAACGTTTTTTCAATTATGCAAAATGATGAACCAGGTAACGCGTTAACTGAATTTTTCCGGGATATTCCTCTTGCTGCAAAATATTTTACCGAAGAAAGAAATCCGGATAAGGGCAGTATACTCGTAAAAGAATTGCTAACTGAGAAAATGGACAGCATTGTTGCTTTTGCCCTCGATCCGGAAAAGGAAAAATTGAAAAAAACCTTCGAATATGATGAAAATGGTTTTTACACAAAAATTACCGAAGTATATTACAAAAACGGTGTTGAAAATTCCGGCATAAGTCTTATTTGTGATTTCCGGGATGACGGGCGGTTTAATTATTATATGGAAATGGAATTTGTTAATGGTATGTGGAGAAGGAAATCAAGGCGCACTTACACTTATGATGCCAGTGGCAATTTGATCTTTTATACAGGAGAAGACTGGGATACCACAGCCAATGAGTGGGTAAATGATTTTAAGTACGAACTGGTTTACGATGGAAATAATAATCTGATAACAAAAACCTTTTATACTTGGAATTCAAGCGCATGGGAAGAATATTCAAAGTATGAATATACATATGATTCAAACAACAATATGATTTCATATATCAAAATGAAATGGAATAACGGTAGCTGGGAAAACAGCTATAAATACGAATATTCTTACGATGCAAATAATAATCAAACCGAATCGGTATATATTAGATGGTCGAACGGGGCATGGGTTAATTATTACCGGCATACCTATTCTTACGATGCAAATAATAACAAAATTTCAAGTAACAGTTATAAATGGGATGAAGTGAACAATGTTTGGGAAAACAGGTATTGGAGCCTGTTTACCTATAACGAGAACAACCAGTTAACATTCGAGATTAACAAAGAGTGGGATTCCGCCAATTCCACTTGGGAAGACAGAAACCGCTCCACGTATGAATATAATTCCAATTATCAAATACTTAGAAAGTTGTTTGAAACCTATAGCAGCGGAAGCTGGGACAAAAATTACGAAGAGCTATTCTCTTATAAGGATAACGGGTCACTCGAAAATTATATTTTTGATGACGGAAGCTCAAAAGAACGGACATCGTTCAGATATAATTCCATGGGAATGTGTAACGGTGGAAAGAATGAAAAATGGGTAACGGATCACTGGGAAATCTCTGATAACGCAATGTTTTTGTCATGGGTTTACACATTTGATTCTAATAGCTATTATTCGGATTTGTTAAATGTTGATTATTTTGCCGTTAGATCTTACGGTTATGAATACAGTGTGTATTATCAAGGTATAACATCCGTAGATGAAAACAAACCTGCACCAACTGAATTCTCCTTACAGCAAAATTATCCGAATCCGTTTAATCCCACGACTGTCATAAGCTACTCGGTTCCGGAGGCGGGATTCGTTTCACTAAAAGTATATGATGTGCTTGGTAACGAGGTGGCTACTTTGGTAAACGGCAATGTAACACCGGGGAATTATAAAGTGGAATTCAATGCATCAAAGCTTTCCAGCGGAATGTATATCTACAAATTAACATCGCGAGAATATTCTCTAACCAAAAAAATGCTGCTCTTGAAATAATTTGCTCAAAAAAGCCCGGTAAGATATAAAGCCGGGCTTCCATTTTCCGATAATAGTTTATAAATGTAAATTTATTTTCGAAGGGTATTGACAAATCTAAAATCATTCTATAATTTTTATGTTAGTAATTATATAATTAATATTCTAATAGTACATAAACATAAAACAAAACAAAGGGAGATAAAATGAATAAAAACATACATTGCGGAAGAAGAATAACCGCAAAATTCGTTTTAATACTGCTTTTGCTGTTTTCATACGGACTTATGGCACAAAACCATAGTTTGCAATATCCGGAAGAGAAAGTACTTAATCCTCTGGAATTTATAAAAAAATTTAATGAAAAAACAGACCGGATATCCGGTAAAGAAAAAACAGAGCCGCTGTTTAACGGTAAAATGCCAAGCATAGCGCTGGCTCAACGGATAGACAGTATGGTATCGTCCTTTGTTAATCCGGCTTACGACAAAGTTAAAAAAACCTACCAATATGATGCAAACGGGTTTTTCACAAATATAACGGATACTTATTATAAAGACGAATCCGCCTTAAAAGGATATTCTTACATTTACGATGTTCGACCGGATTCACAATTAAATATGAGAATGAAAATGAAATTGGAAAGCGGAGCATGGGTGAATGATTACAGGGTAACCTACAGCTATGATCCCAACGGAAATGTAATTGAAACTACGAGTGAAGATTGGGATGTTCCAACCAACAGTTGGGTATACAATTACAAACAAGAATTTACTTACGGACCGAATGATCTGCTTTTAACGAAAATTGGATATAGTTGGTCGGGTGGTGCTTGGGAAAAAAGTTATAAATACGAGTACACATATGATGCAAATAATAATATGTTAACGAAGATTAAGTCTAATTGGAATAGCGGTGTGTGGGAAAACCATAGAAAATGGGAATACTCTTACGACGGTAATAACAATAACACGGAAGAAGTGGTTTATGATTGGAATGGTGCTGCATGGGAAAATTATGATAAGATCACCAGAGCCTATGATGCAAATAATAATATGATCTCGGAAAATGGTTACCAATGGGATTTTGTAAACAATCAATGGGAAAATGATTATTGGGATTTATATTCGTATAATTCCGATAATAAAATCACACTACATTATAGCAAATATTGGGATATTGTTAATTCAACATGGGTTGATTACACCAGATATACTTATACATATAATTCCGATGGTTTATTTTTGAATATATTGCGTGAAGAATCCGACGGAACCAACTGGAATCCTACTTACGAATCAACATATGAATATAATGCCGATGGAAAACTTATAAGTTATATGTCTGAGAGTTTTACTACACCATCAAAATGGCGTCAAACATACAGGTATAATTCAATGGGCTACTGCAACGGTGGAAAGAGTGAAATTTGGAATACCGATCATTGGGAAGCGTTGGATGTTTATCAATATTTGCCATGGTTTTATAACAATTGGTATTCCGAAGAAGTACCGGGAGATTTATATGCGTCTGCCATCGAAGGATCCGAATTCAGCGTTTATTATGAAGGCGTAACGTCGGTAAACGAAAACAAACCTGCACCAACTGAATTCTCCTTGCAGCAAAATTATCCGAATCCGTTTAATCCCACGACTGTCATAAGCTATTCGGTTCCTGAGGCGGGATTCGTTTCACTAAAAGTATATGATGTGCTTGGTAACGAGGTGGCTACTTTGGTTAACGGGAATCAAACGAAAGGAATTCACCGGGTTACTTTCAACGCTTCAGAGTTAACAAGCGGGATTTATTTTTATCGTATGAAGAGTGGTCAATTTACTCAGGTACGCAAGATGATATTAATGAAGTAAACGGTTATTTGCCCGGGCTAACGGTCAGCCCGGGCTTGTTATAAATTATGCCAACTATAATAACTTTAAAATTTTATTACTTACAAATCAATAATTTGATAAATTTTTTAATTTTGCCGGTGACGTGATATTTTGCCTTCCACCATATAAACCACATCTTCCGCAATGTTGGTTGAATGGTCGGCAATTCTTTCAAGATATCTTGATATTCCCATCAACATCAGAAAAAAATCGATATTCTGCGGAGCGGTTTGTACTTTTTCTTTAACATAATTGAATGTTTTTTTATGCAGCAGGTCAACCTTTTCATCATCTACGCAAACTTTTGCAGCCAGCTTAACGTTCAAATTTATTAAAGCGTCCAGGCTTTCTTTCAGCATTAACAGAACCGTATCTGCCATTTCCACAATGTTCCCCGGTACATTCAAGTGCGGCAAATTTATTATATCGATGGTACGTGCGGCTATATTTGCGGTTAGATCCCCGATCCGTTCAAGGTCGTTATTAATTTTAATTACGGAAATTATAAACCGTAAATCGGATGCAACGGGCTGGTGTAAAGCTAAAATTTTTAACGCTTCTTCTTCAATTTCTATTTCTTTCTGGTCGATTTTATGGTCGGAGTTTTTAACTTCGGCGGCAAGTTGCATGTTGTTGTCGTACAGTGCCTTAAGGGCTTTTTGCAAGCCTTCCTCAACCATTGTCGCTTCATCCAAAAGCATTCTTTTAAGTCTTTCCACTTCTCTTAAAAAATGTAAAGTCATAATTCAAACCATTTTAATTAGATAAAAAATAATTTTAACCGAATCTTCCGGTAATATAATTCTCGGTTTGTTTTTTTTGCGGACTGGTAAAAAGTTTTTTGGTTTGACCATATTCAACAATATGTCCTTCAAAAAAGAAAGCCGTAAAATCGGAAATACGGGCTGCTTGCTGCATATTATGCGTAACAATAACAATAGTGTAATTTCCTCGTAGTTCGGTTATTAAATCCTCAATTTTTGCCGTAGCAACCGGGTCGATTGCCGAAGTGGGTTCATCCATCAGTAATATTTCAGGTTCCACAGCAATAGCACGTGCGATACTCAGGCGTTGTTGTTGCCCGCCCGATAGTGCGGTTCCGGGGTGTTTCAATTTATCTTTTACTTCGTCCCACAGGGCTGCTTTTTTCAATGCTTTTTCCACCCTGTCGTCCAACTCGCTTTTGCTAATTTTATAATGAAGCTTTAATCCGTATGCAACATTATCATAAACACTCATCGGAAAAGGTGTCGGTTTTTGAAAAATCATTCCTACCCGTTTGCGGAGTTCAATTAAATCGTATTGAGGCGAGAGAATGTTTTCACCGTCAATCAACACTTCGCCTTCAGCACGTTGATCGGGATACAATTCATAAATCCGGTTGTAAACCCTTATGTGTGTCGATTTACCGCAACCGGAAGGACCGATTATTGCAGTAACTTTTCCTGGTTCAATTTCAATTGTATTGTTATACAAAGCTTGTGTATTGTTATAAAAGAAATTCAAATTTTTTACTGAAATTCTTCCTTTTTCTTTCACACCGGATTTGGTTTCAACAAGCGGTTGTGAAAATACAGACGAATCGAGTTTCATTGTAGTTTCCAATTATTTTTTTATCCTTTTTTCTTTAAGTAAAAATCTTGCCGAAATTGTTACTGCCAATACTCCGGCGGAAATAAGCAACGCAGCGCCCCAAGCCATTTGTTGCCAATCTTCGTATGGCGACATTGCATAGTTGAAAATCGTTACCGTTAAGTTTGACGTAGGTCCATTTAAACCGGAAAACCAGTAGGGACTGTTAAGAGCGGTGAATAACAATGGTGCGGTTTCACCGCTAACGCGGGCAACCGCCAATAAAATTCCGGTGATCAGTCCGTTTTTAGCCGACCGGAAAACTATTTGTAGGATGCTTCTCCAGCGTGGCGCGCCCAATGCCAAGGCCGATTCGCGTATTGCAGAGGGAACCAGTTGCAACATATCGTCGGTAGTTCGTGCTACTACCGGGAACATCATAATTGCAAGGGCAATTGCACCGGCGTAAGCGGAAAAATTACCGGCCGGAATTACAATTAAAGTATAAACAAAAATACCTATAATAATGGAAGGTGTTCCCATCAAAATATTGGCAAAAAACCTTACCCATGTGGCAAATTTTGAATTTCCGCCGAATTCACTTAAATAAATTCCCGCCAATAATCCAAACGGCACGCCGATTATCGTGGCTAAAACGGTAAGTAGTACCGTTCCCAAAATCGCATTTGCCAAACCGCCACCGCCCAAGCCCGGTGGTTTCGGCAGCTCTGTAAAAAATTCCCAACTGAAAGCTGAAAAACCTTTTCCGACAACCGTAAAAAGTATCCAACCTAAAATGAACAATCCGATTAATGCGGAAAAAGCGGATAATGAGTTAATAACCGAATTTTTAATTTTTCTAATAGTCAATGATCGGGGTTTCATTGTATCCCCATTTGTTTCTTAACGTGCTTTAACCAGATTTGGGAAATAACTTGAATAATAAAAGTTAGAATAAATAAAACTAAACCCAACTCGATCAGAGAACTCAAATATACCGCATCGGAAGCCTCGGTGAATTCATTTGCAAGAGTTGCAGTGATGCTGTTTGCCGGACTGAATAGCGAAAGGGAAATTTTGTGACTGTTGCCAATCACAAACGTAACCGCCATTGTTTCGCCGATAGCTCTTCCGAGACCGAGTAAAGTGCCGCCCACAATTCCTTGAAATCCGTATCTGATTGTAACTTTACCGGTTACTTCCCACAATGTTGAACCCATTCCGTGTGCTGATTCTTTTACAACTGCCGGAACCATTTGGAACACATCGCGTGTAATAGACGTTATGAAAGGGAGAATCATGAAGGCCAAAATAATTCCGGCGGTGAGCATTCCGATTCCGATAGGCGGACCGTTGAATAACGGGGAATTGCCAAATACGGATTGTAAAAACGGCTGAATGTTGTCCGCCATGAACGGTGCAAAAACAAATAAACCCCACATTCCGAAAATTATACTCGGAATTGCTGCAAGCAGTTCTATTCCGGTACGTACCCATTTGCTTATTTCTTCGGGCAGCAGTTCAACTAAAAAAATTGCAATTAAAATACTTAGCGGAACCGCAATTATCATTGCAATTATTGTTGAAATAATTGTTCCCCAAATACTGGCTGCAGCGCCGAATTCTTTTTTAACGGGGTTCCATACATTTGTATAAATAAATTTCAAACCGAATTTTTCTATTGACAACCATGAATTTTGTAGAAGCTCAATAAAAAGAAAAAGCATAATCAGCAAAAGCAAACCGGCGCCTAAAAAAGTAAGAAATTTAAAACCCCGGTCTGCAATTTGCTGAATATTTTTATTTTTGGTAGAGGGACTCATTTTTAATAATTATTTGTTTTATTTCCAAACAGGTTGACCGTTGGCTTTTATTTCTTTTCGCCATGTATCTTCCACCATTTTCACAACGTTTTGAGGCATTGGTACGTAATCCAGTTTTTTGGCAAGTTCCGTTCCGTTATTGTAACACCAATCGAAAAATTTCAACACTTCTTTTGCTTTTGCTCCGTCTTTTTGCTCTTTGTACATCAGAATAAAAGAAGCGCCGGTTATGGGCCACGAATTTTCGCCGGGCTGGTTGGTTAAAACAAGGTAATAACCTTTTGCATTTGCCCAATCGGCATTTGCTGCTGCTGCTTGGAAGGTTTCAATTTCGGGTTTAACAAACTTGCCGGATTTGTTTTGAAGCAAAACGTAATTCATTTTATTTTGCAACGCATAAGCAAACTCCACGTACCCGATTGCACCGTTAACTTTTTTAACGAACGCCGCAACGCCTTCATTTCCTTTGCCGGCTATGTTGTTTGCTTCGGGCCAGCTGATTGCTTTCCCGAAACCGACTTTCGTTTTCCATTCATCCGAGACTTTGCTGAGGTAATTAGTGAAAATCCATGTTGTACCGGAACCGTCGGCTCTGTGAACGGTTGCTATTGCTTTACCGGGAAGATTTAAACCCGGGTTGCTTTTTTTAATTTCCGGATCGTTCCATTTTTTTATTTTCCCAAGATAAATATCCGCCAAATTTTCCGGAGTAAGATGAATTTGTCCTGCAGAAAAACCTTCCAAATTGTAAACGGGAACAACCCCGCCGATAATCATCGGGAATTGTACCAGTCCCGTTTTATCCAACTCTTCAGATTTTAACGGTGCATCGGAGGCTCCGAAGTCAACGGTTTTCGCTTTGATTTGTGCTATACCGCCACCTGAACCAATCGATTGATAATTTAATTTTACACCTGTGATTTTTTCGTATTCGTGTGCCCATTGTGCATAAACCGGATAGGGAAAAGTTGCTCCCGCTCCGTTAATCGCTATGCTTTTTTTGTTAGCAGTGCTGTTTCCCTTTTTTTCGGAACATCCGTTGGAAAAAAGCAATAAACTTAAAATTAAAATGATAAATAACTTAATTACTTTCATGTTTCTCCTTCTTGTTTAAGTTCTAAAGTGGAGTTCAAATATCAACTAAATATGTTAGGATTTTGTTAGGTTGCCATTAAAATTAAATTAGAGTAATATAGGTGGTAAATTATGCTGAGGGAATGACAATGAAAAATGTGCTTCCTTTACCGGGCTTGCTTTCAACGTAAACTTTTCCGTTATGGGCTAAAACGATATGTTTAACAATTGAGAGTCCGAGTCCCGTGCCCCCCATTTCGCGGCTGCGTCCTTTATCTACTCTGTAAAACCTTTCGAACAATCTTGAGTGGTGTTCGGGCGGAATGCCGCATCCCCAATCGCGGATTGAAATAACGATATTGCCGTTTTCTTTTTTTACGGTTATCAATATTCTTCCGTCTTTGTAACTGTATTTTACGGCATTGTCTATTAAGTTTACTATTGCTCTTTCGAACAAGTTGGCATTAACCTTTGCCGTTAAATCTTCCGGACAATCAATGTCAATGATAATATTTTTATCTTCTAAAAGTCTCGGACAGCATTGCGATGCGTTTTTTATCAAAGGCAGAATCAGCTGTTTATCGGTTTCGATAGCAGTAGTTTTATCCAGTTTCGAGAGTTGCAACAAATCGTCTATTAGCGCATCAAGCTGGTTTGCATGGCGGTTTATTATTTTCAAAAATTTCCGCTCCAGTTCTTTATCTTTAATGTCGTTTGCAAGTAAAGTTTCAACGTATCCTTTAATTGAAGTAATCGGGGTTTTAAGTTCGTGGGAAACGTTAGCCACAAAATCTTGCCGCATTTTATCCCATTCCTTTACACGCGTGATATCGCTAAGAACTATAATGGTTCCAAGTGTTTCATTATTTTGGGTGAGTAATTTGTTGGCACGTACCAGTAATATTTTTTCGTTTCCGGCATAAACGGTTATTTCATCTTCAAGATTTTCTTTTGTGTCAAGAGACTTCCTGATAAAATCCAGTAATTCGGTGTTTCTGAAAATTTCGTAGACGTAACGTTTTTTTATTTTCTCTGCGGAAAAATTCAATTGGAAAAAATCTATTGCAGCTTGATTGATATTTATAATCCGTTCACCGGAATCGATTGTTATAACTCCTTCTTTCATACTTAGGAAAACCGCTTCCTGCTCTTTCTTCTGAAGTGAGATTGTTTCAATGCGGTGTTTCAGTTCATCGGACATTGTATTGAATGCTTTTGCCAGTGCAGACATTTCGTGAGTGCCCAAATTACCCGGTAATTTGGAAAAATTTCCCCCAGTCAGTTGTTCGGCTGCTTTTTGAATTTTTTCTACCGGTGCACTTACTTTTCTTGAGATTAAGTAACTTGCCAAAATTGTTAAGAATAAAATAAGAAAACCAACAATTATCAATCGGCTTTTCACAGTAAAGAAAATGGTTTCAAATTCCGACAGAGGCATAGCCACGCGGATAACAGCTTGGATTTCGTTTTTGTGGTAATGTGGAATAGCAACGTAAATTAATTTTTTCTTAAGTGTGGCACTGTAGCGGATTGAGTGGCCTGATTTACCGAGAAAAGCATTTTGAATTTCGGGACGGTTCCGGTGGTTATCCATCAGCTCCGGATTTTTGTGTGAATCGGCAATAACTTTTCCGTCCGGTAAAATTACTGTTATTCTGATTCCTGCTTCTTTACTGATTTTGCGGCAATAACCGTTCAAACTTTCCGGTTCGGTTATCAAGCTGTCGTTTAAAATGAATTTTGATATTAGTCCTGCACGTACTTTCAAATCCGAGATTACCGAATCCCTGTAAAAGTCGCGCAGAACACTTACTTCGTAACCACCGAAAACAACTATGGCTATAACAACCAACAGCAACAAAGAGGAGAATATTTGAGTGAAAAATTTTCTTTTTTTCATTTTTCTTTCAGCCGGTAACCCACGCCTCTAACGGTTTCGATATATTTGGCTGCGGCACCCAGTTTTTTTCTTAGTCCAACGATCAAAACATCAACTGCACGTTCGGTTACAAGGTAGTTGTCGCCGCGAATGTTGTTTACAATTTCGGTGCGTGTGAAAACCCAACCGGGATGCAATAGGAAAAAATGTAAAATTTCAAATTCGGAGTAGGTTAAATCAATCTCTTTCCCGTTCACTTTCACTTTACGTTTCCCGGGATCGAGGTAAATTTTATCAAAATAAATTTCATCGTTCTTGTTGGAAATTTTAGTTTGTTTACGCCTGAGCAAGTTTTTAATGCGCGCAATCAAAACTTTCGGACTGAACGGTTTTGTTACGTAATCGTCCGCACCGGTTTCCAGACCTTTTACAATATCTTCTTCCGTTCCTTTTGCCGTAAGCATCAGGATTGGTATGTTTGAAGTTTTGTCACCGGATTTAAGTAATTTGCAAACATCCAATCCGTCAATACCGGGCAGCATCAAATCGAGTACTATTAAATCGGGTGGATTTTCACGCACTTTTTTTATGGCCTCCTCACCGGAATGGACGGTTTCCGGTACGTAGCCGGCTTGTTCAACGTTAAAGGCAACGAGTCCGGCAATATCCTTATCATCTTCAACTATTAAAATTTGATTGATTTTTTGATTGTTCAAAGTTTTCCCCAATTATTAAAATCCAATTTAAACAATATTAGGAATTTATTTAATGTTGCGTTGTTAGAATTTTGTTAGGAGGATTATTAAAGATGCTTAAAAGCCGTAGCAAATTTAACACTATTGCTACATTTCCCGGATAATTTACTTCTCCAAAAAGTCAACGGATAATTTGGTAATGCCAAATTGTTTTCCGATTATGTGAATTAATTTGTGACAAAATTTGAACATAAAGCTATGAGGTAATCAATGCCGCTTTCTCATACTCCGTTTTGCAAAGAATATCACGGAATTGTAACATCAAGCTTACAATATTAGATTTTGATTTTATTGAAAAATCTATTAAGTATCAATCGGAAACGGTCAAGCCAGGTATTTAACCAAAGATTTGCATTTAACCGAACAAACTTTTTATTTCCTTCTTCGAAAAAATTACGATTGAACTGATTAAAAACAACGCGATGATTACCGACAAATAATTTGAATAAGGAAACATTTTGGGTGAAAACAAAGCAACAAGTATTGAAGCGCCCAAAGTAAAAATCAAAATTTTTCTCCAGACTTCTTTGTATTTCATTACAAATACAGACGACACAAAAATCAGAAAGGCGAAAACAAATTCCAATATCGCAAAAATTAATGAAGTCATGTTACTTGAATCCGGGGGAGGATTAAAATCCTTTGTCATTTGGTATGAGTTAAGAATGGAGATATAACCTTTCTCCATCACAATTGCTTTTATAAAAAACAGCACGGAACCGGCAATTAATATCCACGCAAAGGTTTTTACTGTGGATGAATTTTGGGAATTCGTGTTTTGCTTTTCCATTTATCTCTCCACGTTATTATTTGATAATACCCATTGGTAAAAACAATAATTATAACTTAAAGATAAATTTTTGTACCAATATACTTTATGCTCAAATTAAAATCAATTAATTTTATATATTAATTTATAGATAATTTAATTTATTTATTAATCTTATTTATTTCTTTCGTTCGTCGAAAAATTCTTGCTTATCGTCCAATAAAAAACTAAATTATTTCAAAATTTTGTTAAATGACTTTCCGGTATTATCCGCTTGATTTTTCCATTTACGGTTTCCTTTTCTCCCGCTAATCCGGATACGGTTCTTTTAAAACATAAAAAACAGGAGGACTTATGAGACAGAAAAACGTAATCGCTCTGTTGCTGATTGCATTTTCATTTTTATTTTTCTCATCTTGTCAGCAGCAAACACCGGAGTTAACTACTCCCGATACCAACCGGCATACACTTTCCAAAATTGTTACCGACATTAACAAAGTCTTCGAAATTCAAGACAGGCATACGGATAAGCTTTTACGAAAAAACGGGGTAATCGGAACAGCAACAACAAAATTAAAAAACGGCGGTTATGCAATAGAGATAATGACAAACAGAAGTGGTATGGAAAAATCATTGCCGAAATTTATCGAAGGTGTTCCGGTTGTGGTAAAAAACGTGGGTGAAATTTATGCTCAGGATGTTTACACGGGAAGATACCGCCCGGTAGCCGGCGGAGTTTCTGCCGGAAATTTTAACGATTACAGATATTTCCCGGGTGCCGGAGGTGGTGCGTGTGTAGGCGGTACCGTTGGTTGTGTTGTTGAAAAAAACGGTGAGAAATATTTTCTGAGCAACAACCATGTTTTTGCAAGGAAAAACAGAGCCGAAATTGGCGAGCCAATAGTTCAACCCGGATTAATCGATACGGATCCGGTATGTTCGCAAAATACCGCCGATGTTGTGGCAAAACTTTACGATTATAAAGCAATCAAATGGCAGCCGTTAAGAAACAGTAATACAATCGATGCGGCAATTGCCAAAGTTGAACCCGGTGTGCAAGTCGATTGCTCGATGATTAGCGGATATACACCAAGCACAACCACCGCAGAAGCCGTGCTTGGTATGCAAGTTAAAAAGACAGGAAGAACAACCGGCTTAACTTACGGAACTGTTACGGGCGTTAATGTTACCGTAGTGGTGAATTATACTCCGGATGGAGGATATGCGCGCTTCGAAGATCAAATTGAATTTACCAATATGTCTTCCGGTGGTGATTCCGGTTCGCTCATAGTTACAGACGATGCAAACAATTATCCGGTTGCTTTGCTCTACGCCGGTTCGTCCGAAACTACAATCGGTTCGCCAATCGATTTTGTTCTCGATTATTTCGGAGTTACTATTTGCGGAAATTGATTTTTCGGGGCTCTGAAACATGAGCCCCAACACTGAATTATTGAGGATTCGCAAATGGAAAATGTCATTAAAGTGAAAGAAAAATATAAAAACGAATTGCTTAAAATTCCCGGCGTTACCGGCGTTGGTGTTGGAAAACATAACGGTAAATTTGTAATCAGAATATTGGTCTCCAAAAAAGATAAAGAATTAATAGAGAAAATTCCCGCATCAATTGAGGGAATTGATATATATGTGAAATTTACGGATGAAATCACCGGAAATTAAAAACAATCTGCAAGTTTGTATTCAAACATTAACAATTCGATTTTTCTTTCCGATAATTGAGTTAGAAAATTTAACTAAAATACTTTTACCTTACATATATGTCAGCAGAACTGGAATTGGTTTACCGGCTCGTTAAAGAGTTAAAGAAAATCAGAAACAAATTACCCGAATGGGCAAGGGCTT
>JALSTB010000070.1 GCA_026983955.1 Melioribacteraceae bacterium | reverse complement strand
CGGAAATTTTTTTAAATATTTTTATCCGCTATTTTATTCCATCAAAAAAAAATTATTTATTATATTAATTACCAAATAAATCAATCTAACTTAAAATAAGTTTCATGCTGAAAGAGATAACCACGGTAATTAAGGAAAAAGAAGAACAAACACTACGTTCTATTATCTCTATTTTTAAAAAGAATTTCTCCGATTTTGAAATCTACAAATACAAAAAAGGTAAACTTGGCGATGAATTCGTAATTACCTTCAAAGTGGATAAGAAATATTACGGCAACGTGATAGAAAAACTTGCATATAACGATATAAAAATTTTCAGAAAAGACCCCGAAGCAAAACAAATAGTTGAAGAAGTAAAAAGACAAAAACGGAAAGCCGCACCGGTGGCAAATTCCGGCTGGGATTCGATTCGTAAAAAAAACAAAACCATTTCCGAAGAAGATTTGGAAGAAATGGCTGTTGACGGCAAATACAAAGAATTACTTGCCGTTATTAAAAACTCAATCCAACACCCTCTCGATATCGTAAAAAAAGCAAAAGCGTTGTTATCCGATTCAATCGCCATTGCTTTGAACAGGTCATACAGTAACGCTACCGAGAACAAGGATCAAGCAAAAAAAGAATATAAAATCTTGCTGGAGATTGCAACCGATAAACAATTAAAGTTAAACCGGCTTACAAAAGAATTGAAAGAAGCAGGTTATCAATTAATAGAACTATGTGTGTTTTATCCCGATTTTTTCAAAAATTTGATTGACATCGCAAACAATCCGAATTTACATCCGACCATTAACATAAAAGCCGCTGTTGAACTTGGTGAAAAATTTCTTACCGGTGAAGAGAAATATTCCGGAGAAATTGAATTGGCAGTTAAAAACCTGAACACCCGCTGGTTAAATAATACGTTCGAAATTGCCATCAAAGATTTATCTAACAAAGAAATTGAAACGTTTAAGAAACTTGTTGATTTTATTGAGAAAAAAAGGGGTTAGTTTCCCGCCTGTACAACTTATCATTCGTAATTTTCAAATCCGGCAACGGAATATCACAAATTAAAAACCACGCAACGCAAGGTTTGTTCTACAATTCTCCAAACTATTTTATCTTAAGGATTATCCGTTTCATTCACTTAAAATATTTTAACATAGATACTGTTGATATTATTTTTGATAAAAATTAAATTATAACATAAATTTGTTTTAAAACTAACTTAAATCAAATAGAAAATGAATTTAACAAAATTCGTTTTGTTGTTCATCTTTTCAATTTCAATTGCCGGTCAACCGGAACGGAATCTGGTTCTTACCGAAATAATGTTCAAACCCGCAGCCGCAAACAGTGAATTCATCGAATTATATAATCCGGTAAACAACGAACCGGTTAATCTGAAAGGTATGTTTATCCGGTATCAAACCTCATCACCCGATTTGATAATTTCATCGAACGGAGATTCGGTTCTTCAACCCGGAAAGTTCGCAGTGATTTTTGAAGGAGATTACGATTTTGTAAACGGCATATATAAAATTCCCGACAGCGCATTGGTGATGATGATCGACAATAAAGCATTCGGTTCGTCCGGAATGTCGAATTCAAGCGACAGAACAGTTTACTTACTTAATTCATTTGGCGATACATTAACCTTCTACACTTACTCTGCCGACAATCCGGGCGGTATATCGGATGAAAAAATAATATTAAACTCCGATAATACTCCGGCCAACTGGGCTAATTCCGTTGTTGAAAACGGCACACCCGGAAGCAAAAACTCCGTCTCGCCCGTTAATTATGATGCCGCCGTTACCGGAATTTCAATCAATCCACAAATTCCTCTAAACGGTGATACCGTTATTATTACTGCAGATATTGCAAATCTTGGAATTAATATTATTCAAATTGCGGAAGTTAAATTTTATAATGATATCAACTTGGATTCACTTGCCCAATCCGGGGAAGAATTTTATTCCGCAACCATAAACAATCTTTCCCCTTCCGATACCGTTGAAATCCAAGCCGTTTTGGAAAATATAACAAACGGTGAAAAACGGATTATAGTTGAAGTATTAATTACGAACGACGAAAACGGCTTCAACAATAAAAAATCAATCGGATTCAAAGTAACCGAACCGGCGGCAAATTTTAACGATATTGTGATAAACGAAATAATGTACAGACCGGAAAGCGGCAGCCCGGAATGGATTGAACTTTACAACGGAACCGGTAAAAACATAAATATTGCCAATTGGGGGATAAAAGATAAAAGTACTAAAAGTAAAATTTCCCGCGAAGAATTTATCGTAACGCCAAACGAATTTTTAATCCTCAGCGAAAGCGAATCGATTAATGATTTTTATAAAATAAATTCACGTGTGTTAATTCTTAATTTGCCTTCGTTAAATAATTCCGGTGACGAAATTGTTATCACCGATTCACTCGGCAGAATTATCGACAGCGTTGAGTACAAAAGTTCATGGGGCGGTTCAACCGGAAAATCGCTCGAAAGGATTGAAGCAAGTGCAAATTCAACCGACTCTGCCAACTGGAGCGAATCGGTTAATCCGTTGGGCGCCACACCCGGTTTCATTAATTCCGTAACCCCGAAAGACTATGACGTTGAAGTAACGGAAATCGTTTTTTCCCCGCCGTTTCCTTTTTTTCACGATACGGTTACCATTTCGGCAAAAGTAAAAAATTCCGGGAAACAACCGGTATCGTTCCGTTTGCATTTACTTGATGATTCCAATCTCGATTCACTGACCGAAAACATAATTGAAACATCGGGGGAATTATTTTTGGAAAGCGGCGATTCTCTTTTGCATCAATTCTCGTATGAGATACACGATGTAACAAACAATGTTGGTTTTGCAGTTAAAGCAGTTTCGGTAAACGATCAAAATCCATACAACGATTCTCTTTATACGGTTTTGCAAACCGGAGTAAAACCCGGAACCATTGTAATTAACGAAATAATGTACTTGCCGGAAAACGGCGAGCCTGAATGGATCGAACTTTATAACAATTCCGGACGGGAAATCGATTTGTTCAATTGGAGCATTTCCGATGTTTTAACAAATCCGGTGGTAAAAAAAGTTGATGAACACTATTTATTTCCGCCCGGTTCTTATTTGGTTATTTCCAAAAGCTCATCAATCTATAATTTTCACAGAATAATTCCCGCTCCGGTAATTGAACTGGGTTTTGCCAATTTAAATAACGACAGCGACGGAATCGTTTTGAAAGACAACAGGGGAATAACAATAGATTCGGTTTTTTATAATTTTAATTTTTCAAGTAT
>JALSTB010000069.1 GCA_026983955.1 Melioribacteraceae bacterium | reverse complement strand
ATTCAATAAATCTTTAATTATTTCAACTAAAGTTTCTTCGGTCTCATTTCGCGGAGCAACATATTTTACCGATGTTCCCAAAGTTTTAAAATCGGGCAAAGGCAAGGCTTTTCTATCGACTTTGCCGCTTGGGGAAAGCGGAATACTTTCAATTTTAATAAAATGCTGCGGCACCATATAATCGGGCAATTTTGTCTTTGCGAACAACTTTAATTCATTTTCATCAACTTCGTCAAGGTTCGAAACGATATAAGCTATCAGACGGTCATCGTTTTTAGAATCTTTTTTAATATCAACAACAACGTCTTCAATTGCTTTGTCTTGACGCAAAACGGATTCTATTTCTCCCAATTCGATTCTGAAACCTCTAAGTTTAATTTGGCTATCAATCCTACCGAGGAATTCAAGTTCACCGTCCGGCAACCAACGTGCCAAATCACCGCTTTTATAAATCCTTTCACCATAAGTTTCCGAGAAAGGATTGGGAATAAATTTCTCTGCGGTTAAATCGGGTTTGTTCAAATAACCACGGGCAATTCCAGGTCCGCCAATGTAAAGTTCACCGGGAACACCGACCGGTAAAGGCAAAAGATTTTCATCGAGAATGTACAACTTAAAATTGTAAATCGGCTTCCCAATCGGCGGAACGGTTGAATATTCACCTCTGCAAATATGCATGGATGCGCAAACCGTTGTTTCCGTGGGTCCGTAAGCATTAACAAATCTTCTGTTTTTCGACCACTTGTTTACCAGTTCTGGCGGACAACTTTCTCCCGCTACGATAATTGTTTCAAGTCCGGGTAAATTTTCCGCATTTTCGTCATGCGGAATTACTTTTAAGACGGACGGGGGCAGCGTAACCGTGGTAATATTTAACACTTCAAGAGCCTTTTTAAGCGAAGTGCCAAGTTTTACAATATCGTGACCAACCAAACTAAGCGAAGCACCGTTGAGTAATGCCATAACGAATTCCCAAACGGAAGCATCAAAACTGTAACTCGAGAATTGAAGAACTTTACTTTCTCCCGTAATCCCAAACGAATCTCTTTGCGCGAGCGACAAATTAAGAAGTCCTTTGTGCGAGAGCATCGTTCCTTTTGGCAGACCCGTAGAACCTGAAGTGTAAATTATGTATGCAAGATTTTCGGGATAAGTGATATTTTCCAAATCAGTGTTTTCCTCGGCACTAATCAAATCTTTTTCAGAATCGAGATTAATTATTTTACCATTGTAAAATTTATAATTCCGGCTAATTTTTTCTGTGGAGATTAGAATTTTCATCCCGGAATCTTCAATCATATGTTTAATTCTATCTGCGGGATAAGTAGGATCGATTGGTAAAAAAGCTCCACCGGCTTTCAGTATTGCCAGCATACTTATTACCATTTCAAAAGAACGCGGTAGAGATATTCCTACAATTATGTCTGTTGTTACTCCGTTCTTTCTCAAAACTCTTGCCAACTGGTTTGCACGTTTGTTTACTTCCTCGTAAGTCAATTGTTCTGTAAGAGCCAGTTTCTCCTCAACTTCGGTAAATGTAAGAGCAATAGCTTTAGGCTTGGTACGAACCAGTTCTTCAAATTTTTGATGCGCACATTTATCATCTTCATATTCGTGTCCGCTTTTATTAAAATCATATATCAATTTCTCCAAATCATCTTTTGCTACCAATGAAATGTTTTTAATTTTCTCTTTCGTATCTCCGGTTAATTTTTCGAGAAGGTTGGAAAATTCTTTAATTATTTTTTCAATTGTTTCCTTGTAGAAAAGATCGGTATTGTATTCAAAGGTACCGGCGAAGACACCTGTTTTCTTTTGCATGTATAGGGTAACATCATAATTTGCGGTTACTCCTTCGATTTCATATTGCTTTACTTTCAATCCGGGTAATTCGATAGCGGAAGCAGGAGCATTCTGAAATACAAAGGCAACTTGGAAAAGCGGAGAACGGCTTGTATCACGCTCGGGTTGAATGACTTCCACAAGTTTTTCGAAGGGCAATGACTGATGGGAATAAGCCGAAAGCATTTTTGCCCGTACGGTTTTCATCAATTCCTGCACAGTCATGTTTTTATTTACCGTTGCCCTTATTGCCAGTGTATTTACGAAGAAACCTATAAGTTTTTCCGTTTCCAACTTTGTTCTGTTGGCTATCGGTGTTCCAATAATGAATTCGGACTGGCGCGAATATTTGGAAAGCAATATTTCAAATGCACCCAATAAAAACATATAAGGCGTAATATTCAGTTGTGAAGATATTTTCTCAATCTTATTCGATAATTCTTCACTCAAATTAAAGTTAACAAGACTGCCGTTAAAAGTTTGTACTTGCGGTCTTGGTTTATCGGTAGGTATTTCCAAAACAAACGAAGCGCCGTTAAGTTCGTTTTTCCAATACTCAATTTCTTTTTCCAAAGTTTCACCGGTAAGGATGTTTTTCTGCCAAGCGGCATAATCAACATATTGAATTTTCAGTTCTTCAAGTTCAGGTTCTTCCGAAGTAATGAATGATTTATATAATTCGGAAATTTCATTAACTATAACGCCTATCGACCATCCATCACTGATTATATGATGCATTACTATTGCACAAATATGTGTATCCGGCATTGTTTTTATCAATTTAATGTTAAATAACGGCAGTTTTGATAAATCAAATGGCATACGGATTATTTCATTCAAAATTTCTTTGGTTTTTTCCTCTTTATTGTCATCGTTGCTTAAATCCAATATTTCAATTTTATATTCAAACTTATCATCTATCTTTACCTGAGGTTTACCGTTCACACTGTGGAAAGAAGATCGTAATACTTCATGCCGTTCAATCATCTTATTAACTGCATAGTTTAAAGCATCCGGATTTAACTCTCCTTCCAATTCAAGTATTGCCGGTATATTATAGGAGCTGCCTTCCGGTGCAAATTGATTTAAGAACCACAATCTTTGTTGTGAGAAAGACAGCGGCAATACGCCATCCCGCTTAATTTTCTCAACCGGATTTTGAATTTCTTTGCTTATGCTTTGAGAGTGATCATCAATAAACCGTGCAAGTTCGCCAAGGTTTTTCATTTCGAAGAAATCTTTGAGCGACACTTCCACACCGAAGGCTTCCCTTATCCTTGAAACGGCTTGAGTCGCCAAAATTGAATGGCCGCCCAAATTGAAGAAATTATCGTTTAGTCCTACCTCATTTGCCCCTGTTAGTTCTTTCCAGATATTCGCTAACAATATTTGGGTTGGTGATTCGGGAGCGACGTATTCCGCTTTATCAAGCTCTTCTGTTTCCAAACCTCTCAATTTCTTTCTGTCGATTTTTCCGTTAATTGTAATCGGCATTTCATCTAGAACGGTAAGGGTTGCCGGAATCATATAATCCGGCAGTTTGTTTTTTAAATATTCAAATATTTTAGTTTTATTGAAATTATCTTTATCGTTTAATTGCACAAAAGCCGCGAGCATCTTATCTTTATTTGGAGATTCTTTAACAACCACAGCCGCAACATCAATATCAGGATGTTCAACCAAAACGTTCTCAATTTCACCCAACTCAATTCTGAAACCTCTTAATTTAACTTGATTGTCAATTCGCCCAATAAATTCAATCTTTCCGTTTTCATGTATTTTCACTAAGTCACCAGTTTTATACATTCTTGCACCGGGAATTCCGGAATACGGATCGGGGATAAATTTCTCCGCAGTCAAACCTGGTTTGCCAAGGTAGCCCCGGGCTAAATTAATTCCAGAGATGTGAAGTTCGCCCGTTACCCCAATAGGCGTTTTGTTCAGATACTTATCTAGTACATAAACCTTAATATTGGGGACGGCATTACCAATAGGAACGGTTAAATATTTTTTAACACCGTCGAATTTCTCTATTGTGGTACCCACGGTTGCTTCGGTTGGTCCGTATCCGTTAAAAAAGTGATAAAACTTACTCCATCTCAATCCAACATCAACCGGGCATGCTTCGCCAGCCGATAAAATGGTTTTCAAATGGTTAACCTTTTTTACATTCATAACCGATAGCAATGATGGCGGCAAAGTAACAAACGTAATCTCCAATTTCTCAAATTCATCCAGCAAATCCTCCGGGTTTTTCAGGTTGCTTTTTTCAAATAATGTAAGCTTTGCGCCGTTAAGTAATGCGCCGAAAATTTCATATATGGAAGCATCAAAGTTGATCGAGGCAAATTGCAGTAAATTCGATTCATGCTCAATTTCGTAAAAGGCCGATAATGATTTAGCCAAGTTTACAACACCGAGATGTTGAAGTAATGTACCCTTCGGTTTGCCTGTGGAACCGGAAGTATAAATGACATATGCTAAATATTCCGGTTCCAAATTTATTTTATCAGTTAAAGCAATTACATCGTTTAACGGTCCGGCTATTTTTTCAAGGGAAACATATTCAATTTCCAATTCTTCCAAATTACCGGCATATTTTTCATTTGTAATTACAAGGCGGGCATTCGAATCGTTAATGATATATTGAACTCTTCCGGCCGGGGTTACAGGGTCAACCGGCACAAATGCAGCTCCGGCTTTCAAGATTCCAAGCATTGCCGCTATCATTTTGGTAGATTTATCAACGTACAATATTATTTTATCTTCGGGTTCTACACCCATCGAAATCAAATTAGTTGCAATAAAATCCGATATTGTATCCAATTCACCGTAAGTAATTTTTTCTCCGTTGCCAATCACTGCCGTGTTATTCTTGTAGCTCTCCACCACTTTTTTAAATTCTTTAACTATGTTGGTTGACAAATCAATGCTGAAATGCTTACCCTGAACCGAGCTTAACACCTCTTCATCTTTATCAGTTAAAAAGTTTAAATTTTTATAAGTTATTTCCGGATGATTTATAATTTGTTCGGCAATTGCTTTAAAATGATTTAAGATTCTTTTTATTGTAGAATTAAAAAACAAGGAGGTATCGTATGCAATTTCCAAAGTAACGGGAATTGCAGGTGACGAAACAAAAGTTACCGGATAATTCGTTCTTTCAAATGTGTGGACATCTTTAATATTAAAACTTAAATTTGTATTGGACATCGAACTATCGACAGGATAATTTTCAAATACAAACAAAGTATCGAACATGTTTTGTTTGTCCGTTAACTCCGAATAATTTTGGATTTCGTACAATGCCGACCATTCGAAATCTTTCAGCGGTATTTGATCTTTGTGGAATTGAACAATCCAATCCGTTATTGGTGTGCCGGGATTTATTTTTGCTCTAATTGGAAGCGTGTTGATAAACAGACCGAGCATGGTTTCCGAACCAGGTAACTCGGGTGATCTTCCGGAAAAGGTTGCACCGAACATAACATCTTCTTCATTAACATACTTCGACAAAAGGATTCCCAAAACAGCTTGCAAGAATGTGCTCAATGTAATTTTTCTTTCTTTTACAAAATTTATAAGCTTTACACTTAATTCTTCCGATAAAGTAAGTTTCTCTTTTTTGTATTCGCCCGTTTGCACCCCGGTATTATCATAATGTAATTTTGTTGGAGTTTGAAAGCCTTTCAGATACCCGGTCCAAAAATTCTTTGCTTCATCTTTATTTTTTGTTTTCAGCCATTTAATATAATCCTTATAAGGCCGTTTGGGTGGCAATTGGGCATCCATTCCCTTGTTTAACATTTCGTAATGGGTAAAAACTTCTTTTAATAAAATAGGTAAAGACCATCCGTCAATTAATACGTGATGGTGGCTCCAAATGAATTTATATTCATTATCTTTAATCTTAACTAGTTTAATTCTAATCAATGGAGCTTTGGATAGATTGAATCCTTTCTTTCTGTCTTCGATTAACAAATTTTCAAATTTACTTTCAATTTCAGCGGGCGGAACCGTAGTCCAATCCAACATTTCAAAAGGTACATCAACTTTTTTATGAACAATCTGCAACATTTTGGAAACGTTTTTATATGCAAACGAAGTCCGTAAAATGGAATTATTTTCAATAACTTTGTTGACAGACTTAACAAATGCCTCTGTATTTATTTCTCCGGTAAATGTAGCCGTTAGCTGTTCAAAATATTCTTCCGATTCCGGATTGTAAATCGTATGAAACAGCATTCCCTGCTGCATCGGAGACAACGGATAAATAGCTTCGATATTTTGTTTTTTACTTGATGCCATTTTTGTTCGAAAATTTGTTTAGAAATTCATTAATTAATTATCCAATTCCATCAATAAATCATCCAGATCGTCATCGGTAATGTCCGCATCTTCAAAATCAACAGCGGAAATTCCGGCGTTTTCGTCAGCCCCTTTTGTATCGATTATCTGTAATATGTTGTTTTTAAATAACTTAGCCAATTCCTCCATTGTGGATGATTTATGATAATTTATCGAATAATTAATATGCAGAACAAGCTCTCCGTCTGTTATATTCCCCGTCACATCCAATAAATATGCTCTTTGGTTCACGGGATTTCTCTCATACCCGGCACTTTCGTTTGCTTTCCGGAATTTACCTTGATTTGTTTCACCCGTGTTAAAAATTCCGAGATAATTAAACATTATTTCCGGTTCGGGAATATTATTCATGATTTCTTTTACCTTATCATCATTGGACAAGTATTTCAGAACGCCAAATCCCATTCCGTTTTTAGGAATTTTTCTGAATTGCTCTTTCACATATTTCAGGGCTCCGGTAACAGTAACGGAATCTTTCAAATCGATGAGAACCGGGAAAGCGGATGTGAACCAACCCATTGTACGTGAGATGTCCACATCATCAAAAATGTCTTCCCTTCCGTGTCCTTCCATTCCGATTATATGTTTTCTTTTTCCGTCCCATTGCGAAAGTGCAAAATTAAATGCAGTCAGCAGAACCTCCAACACATTAGTATTCAATTTTCCAACCGTATCTTGCAGTAAAATTCCGGTCTTCTCAGCAGGAATCTTAATAATCACTCTCTCTTGAGTCTTTTCCAAATTTTCACCATTTGAAAAATCAACCGGAATCTTTGCATATTCACCAAACTTCCCGATGTTCTTCCAGTATTCAAGCTCATCCAGCCACAAACTGGTACTGGCTGAAGCGGTTAATTTTTCCGCCCAATATTTGAATGAAGTGGTTTTTGCGGGTAATTTAACTTCAACCTTATTTAACAATTGTTCGTAAGCAGTTTGCAGATCTTCAAGAATAATTCTCCATGAAACGCCGTCAATTATAAGGTGGTGAACAACGATTAACAATCTGTCGTTTGCACCTTCACCCAACTTAAAATAAACCACTCTGAACAGCGGACCTTTCTCCAAGTCCAAACTTTTTTGATATTCAGTTGCGCGCTCTGTGATAAACGAGGTAACATTTTCACCTTTGGTATCAGTAATTTCAACCACCTCGAAGGGAACTCCGGAATTCACCTCACTGAAAATTTGCCGGTAGTTTTCACCGTCTTTATAGTAACGGAGTCTTAAGACATCGTGATGTTTTAATACTTCGTGCACAGCTTCACGGAAAACGCCGGTGTTAATTTTTTCCGCAACTTCAAGGAGAATCGATTGATTCCAATGGTCCGGACGGGCGAATTTTTTGTTGAAGAACCATTTCTGAACCGGAGTAAGAGGCACTTCACCCGAAATCAGTCCTTGTTCGGCAACAACTTTTCTTGCTTTGTTAGCCAGATTTGCCAAACCCATAATAGTCGGTGCTTCAAATAAATTTTTCGGACTCAATTTCAATCCGGCGGAATTTGCTTTGGCAATAACTTGAATACCGAGTATCGAATCTCCTCCTAACTCGAAGAAATTATCCAACACACCGATTTTATTGACTTTGAGCACGTCCTTCCAAATTTCAGTTAAAATCCGTTCCGTTTCGTTTTGTGCTTCAACAAATTCGGTTGATAATACCAAATTATCTTCCGTCGGTACAGGTAAATTTTTTCTGTCTATTTTTCCGTTCGGTGTTTTCGGCATTTTTTCCAACTTAACAAAAACGGAAGGAACCATGTAATCCGGCAGAACTTCATTAAGGAATTTTCTCAGTTCAGCTCCATCGGTGGTTTTATTTTCATTCAGTGTGAAATATGCAACCAGTTTTTTAATGCCGGGTTGATCTTCACGAATTATAACCGCCGCTTCATCTACGGCATCATGTTTTTTGATATTTTCTTCAATTTCACCTAATTCAATTCTAAATCCTTTAAACTTAACTTGGTTATCGACTCTACCGATAAATTTAATATTGCCGTCGGGCTGATAAAATGCCAAGTCACCGGTACGGTATAACCTGCCGCCTTGTTTTTTTGCAAAAGGATTGGGAACGAATTTTTCGGCTGTTAAAGCAGGTCTGCCCAAATAACCACGGGCTTCACCGACTGATTCTATGTAAATTTCACCGGGCACTCCAACCGGACTCAAATTCATATTTTCATCTAGAATGAAAATACGTGTGTTCGACATTGCAACACCAACCGGTGTAATCTCATCGGAAAAGATTTTTTCCCTTATTTCATAAATGGTTGAGCATACGGTGGTTTCAGTGGGTCCGTAACCGTTAAGAATTAATATCTCCGGTACTTTATCATAAATGCCGGAAAGTGTTTTAAGTTTAATCGGTTCAACACCGACCAATAATTTTTTCAAATAACATTTGCCGGGATTTTCACCAAGCCAGTTATTGTACTCATCCAACACAAAGGGCGGCAAATAAGCGCTTTGCACTTTATGGCCGGCCAGCCAATTAAAAAGCTCTTCATTAACCGGGCGAATTTCTTGCGGCACAATGTGCAATTCGTTGCCGAAGACCAAGGGATAAAATATTTCGTAAACGGAAACGTCGAAGTTCAAACTTGTCCACAAACTGCAAATACCGTCTCTGACCGGTTTTCGTCTGTCAATATCGTAAAGATGATTTATCAAGCCACGGTGTGTTTGCATTACGCCTTTTGGCTTGCCGGTAGATCCCGATGTATAAATTACGTAAGCCAAATTTTCGGGGTACACTTTAACTTGTGGCGGCATGGAATCGGATAATATGGAATCATCGTTATCAAAATCTACCGTTAATATTTGCAAATCTTCCTTATTCAATTTGGCTTCAAGACTGCTTTGTGCAAATACAATTTTCACTTTGCTGTCTTCAAGCATATATGAAATTCTTTTTTCCGGGTAAGACGGATCGAGCGGAAGATATGCCGCGCCGCTTTTCAACACGCCAAGTATTACAGCAACCGTTTCAATTGACGGATACATATATATTCCGACAATATCATCATTGCTAATGTTTCTTTTCAACAGGTAATTCGCAATTGCATTTGAATATTTATCGAGTGTCTCATAAGTGACTTTGTTCCCTTCAAATTCAACGGCAGCACGCTCCGGATTTTCAACAACCCTTGCCCCGAATAATTCTTGCAGCGTTTTGTTATCCGGAAAATTGCTTCCGGTATCATTCCATTTATTTAATATTAAATGTTTTTCATTTTCCGTTACAAGTTCGAGACCGGAAATTTTATTTTTTGGATTGTGAAGTAAGAGTTCCAATAAAAATTGAAAATGGTCAATTATCCTCTCGGCAGTTTCTTTTTTGAACAGACCGGTATTGTATTCAAAATCGCTTTGTATTCTATCTTCAAACTCTGTAAACACTAATGTTATATCAAATTTAGCGGTTTGCAGATTTACCGGAACAGGCTCAACACTAAATTCTTCACTTTCAATTTTCTGCAACACCGACTGATTGTAAACAAACATAACTTGGAATAAAGGCGAATGACTTAAGGAACGTTCAATATTCAATTCATCAACTAATTTTTCAAACGGGATTTCTTGATTGGATAAAGCTTCGAACGTGTTTTTCTTTAATTGTTCAATAACATCAATGAATGTATCATCATTCTTAATTTTGGTTCTCAATACAAGCGTGTTAACAAAAAATCCGATAATGTTTTCCAGTTCCCTTCTGGTTCTGCCGGTTACCGGCGTTCCAACCAAAATATCGTTACTTCTTGCATATTTGCTTAATAAAATTTTAAACACCGATAACAATATTACGAACAAAGTCGATTTCGATTGACTTGCAAGTCTTTGTAATTTATTAAATTTATCGTGATCTATTTTAAATCTTAATCTGTTTCCTTCTTGAGTCTGCAAAGGTTTTCTCGGGAAATCGGTCGGCAGTTCAAGCAGGGAAGGCGCCCCGGCTAATTTGTTTTTCCAATAATTCAACTGCTTATAGTAGGCGCCGCTTTGCAACCATTTGCGTTGCCATTCGGAAAAATCCACATATTGAATTGGCAACGGTTCCAAAGTAATATCCGTCCCTTTAGTTAAACTATCGTAAATTGAAACTAATTCGCGTACAAAAATTTGTATTGACCATCCGTCCGTTATAATATGGTGCATACAAGACAAGAAGTAATATTCATCATCATTGGTTTGAATAAGCCTGAACCTCGTTAACGGACCTTTGGCAAGATTAAAAGGTTTTATTGCTTCTTGTTTTATCAATTCTTTCGCTTGAGATTCTTTATTATCTATACTTAATTTGGTCAAATCTATATAATTAAAATTTAATTCTATATCACTTAAAATTACTTGTTTTGCTTTTCCTTCTTCCGTCGGGAAAATTGTCCGCAACGATTCATGTCTCTCAATTAATTTTTTCAAAGATTCCATTAATACATCTTTATTCAGCTTGCCTTTGACTTTTATTGTCGATGGTATGTTATATGTCGGCAAGCCCGGTTCCAACTGTTCCAGAAACCACAATCTCTGTTGTGCATGGGAAAGTTTAAGAGTTTGATTTCTATCGATTTTTTCTATTTTCATAAAGTAAGAATTTTGCTGTTCACCCGGTTCTTTTTTACCGGTTACTAAATCGTAATTAAATTTTTTAGCCAGTTTAATTGTGGCCGGACTTAAAAAGTCGGATTTATGATATTTCTTCCACCTATCGACAACAGAGATATTAATTTTGTCATAGAGATAAAATTTAAAATCCCCAACCATTTGAGAGTTTTTAACAACCGGATCGGTCATTCTCTTCCCTTCGTAAGGGTTAAGCATTGCTTCTTCGAAGTCGATATTCAGAAAACGGCAAATGTTTTTAACTTCTTCCTCCGGATTAAGCACCAAATCTTCGAACCGTACGAGCATCTTCCTATCATCCGGAATATCCTGCAAAAACGAGATGATATTTTCATGGCTTTGTAACCAAATTAATTCGGCTAGTTCTCTTCTTGAGAAGGGATTTTCATAACGGAAGAAATTTTCATCCATTTTTGCTTCGATAAAGGAATAGATACTTGCATAAGGGTTTCTCAACAGATGAATATATTTTGTTTCCTCAAAATAATTTTCCGCACGTTTCAAAATATTTATATCCAATGCGTAAGTCGGAGTTTTATCTATAAGCAGACTACCGTTTGCCCAGTTTTGCAAAAGACCGTAAAACTCTTTTACCGTAATATTTTTTTCTTCCAATTCATTCATAATATTCATGGCTTCTTCAAAAGAGCAATTTTTAAGCTCCATAATTGCTCTTACAGTGGATTCCAGCCACAACGAATATTTACCGGCAAGTTTTTCTTTTCTTTCCTTTAACGTACGGAAAGTAAGCAAGTCAAGTTCCGGTGGAGCGAATAATTTAGAATGCCCTTGAAGCATGACACGTAAAAGTGTTGAACCGGATCTTGGCGGCGACAGTATAAAAGCAGCTTGAGGATTTTTAGTTTCATTCCCCGGGGCAATTTCTTCAACGGGAACAATAATGTTTTTAAATTCACTTATTTTTTCATCATCAAGTTTTTCTTCAGTATCCACTTCATATCTATCGGTTTTAACCGTAGCTGTTTCAAAATCTTCCGGGAATTTTTCCCTGACCAGCTCCGGAAAATATTCTTTAGCATAAAAAACAAAATCGGATATTGTCGGAGCCTGATATACAGATTGAATCGGGATATCAACTTCGAAATCTTGTTGTAATCTGTTAATAAATACGGCTGTTTGTAATGAATTCGCACCAAGCTCAAAAATATTATCATTGATATTTACTCGTTCAACATCTAGAATTTCGCGCCATAGGTTTATCAAATACTTTTCAAATTGGGATGTTTTCTTTTTACCTGATTTTTCACTCTGGATTTTATAGCCCAAATAGCGTGCTAATTTTATACTTTCGTCACTTAAAAAATCAATATTATGTCTTTCCCTCCATTTATCAATAACTCCGGGATCAATTTTTTTATGAATATAAAATTTCAGATCACCAACCATCGGAACATGGGAGTTAATTCCATTCGTCATATTATTTTCGGCATAAGGATCAAGCATTCGTTCATCGAAATCAACGCCTAAAAAATTACAAACTTTAATTAACGTGTTCCGGGTGTCTAATATCAAATCATCAAATCTCAATAAGAATTTTCTATCTTCAGGGATTTTTTCAAAAAACTCAATTATGTTTTTATTACTCAGATACCAGACGAGTTCACCCAATTCCCTTAAAGAAAAAGGTGTTTCCTTTTTGAATACAAAAGTTTTCATCTTTGCTTCAACAAAAGAATAAATTACCGCGTAAGGATGACGGACCAAGTGTATGTATAGCGGATCTTCAAAGTCCTCTTCAATTCTCTCAAGAATTTCTTTGTTCAGCGAATACACGGGTGTTTTGTCCACTAATAATTTATCACCCAGAAAGCTTTGCAAAATTCCGTAAAATTCTTTCACACTCAAATCATTACTTTCAAATTCCCTCATTAATTCTTCGGCTTCTTCCGCACTACAATTTCTAATTTCCATTATTGCACGTATCAAACCTTGCTTCAAAAATTCGAACTCACCCGAAAATGCTTGTTTCCTTTCACCCAGAGTTGAAAAGGACATCAATTCCAATTCGGGCGGGGCAAACAATTTTTGATTAGAGTTAAGCATTATTCTCAATAAAGTTGAACCGGAACGCGGTGGTGAAAGAACAAACACAGCTTGTTTGTTTTTATCCGGCGGTACGGTTCTTGGTGATAAAGGCGGAATTAGTTGTTCGAATTTTTCTATGTCGGATTTTGTAATTCTATCCGTTTCCGTACTGGCTTCACTTTGTTGCATTTTATAAAAAGCGGACAAGTTTTCACCGAAGAAGCTGTTAATTTTTTCCGGGAAATATTCAACCAAATGATAAGCTATTTCGGAAACCGTTTGCATAAAAAACAATACGCCTACATGAAACTCTTCATTGAAATCATTTTGTAACCGGTTAACGATACTGGCGGCTTGAAGAGAGTTCCCACCCAATTCGAAGAAGTTATCATTTATACCTATGTTTTTTATGTCCAGTGTTTCTTCCCAAATTTTTATCAGATAAGATTCCAATTTATTTCTTGGTCTATCACTTTTCTCTTTGTCAACTTCGGAGCCATCAACCATTTTGCCAAGGGTTTTTCTATCCACTTTACCGTTATGGGTTAACGGAATGCTTTTCAACTCAATGAATTTACTTGGAATCATATATGCGGGTAAAAATTCCAACAACTTCTTTTTGAACTCTTTTTCATCAATTGTGGCATCCTTTTCGGGAACAACAAACGCAATTAATTGTTGTTTGGCTCCTTTACCTTTCGTTAAAACCACGCATTCTTTTATTTCTTCAGCAGTTCTGATAGCACTTTCGATTTCACCCAGTTCAATTCTCAGTCCCCGTAATTTTATTTGGTTATCGATTCTCGATAAAAATTCAATATTCCCATCCGGGTGATATTTAACAAGATCACCCGTTTTGTATAATCTGCTTCCTTGTTGTTTGGCAAAAGGATCGGGTATGAATTTCTCGGCCGTTAAACCGGGACGGTTGTTGTAACCCCGTGCCAATTGTATGCCACCGATGTATAATTCTCCAGCCACTCCGATCGGTACGGGATTCAAGTATTTATCCAATACATAAGTTTGCGTGTTGAAAACCGGCTTACCTATCGGAACAGAATTAGTAACAATGTTCTCCGCCGCTTTATAGTATGTAACATCAATTGTTGCTTCCGTTGGTCCATACAAATTAAATAATCCGGAAAATCCTAATTTTAATTTAAACTTATTCGCATGTTCCCGGAGCAATGCTTCACCGCTGCAAATTACTCTTTTGAGCGATTTACATTTCCCGACATTAGCATTATCAAGAAAGATATCCAACATCGACGGGACAAAATGAATTGTTGTAATTTCATTTTTTACAATACAATCGATTAAATAGCTCGGATCGCGATGTAACTCGGGTTCGGCAACCACAAGCTGTGCACCGTACATAAGGGGCCAGAAAAATTCCCATACGGAAACATCAAAACTGAAGGGGGTTTTCTGAAGTATCTTATCATTTCCTGTAATCTTGAATGTTTCTTGCATCCAAACCAATCTGTTTACCAAAGATTGGTGGGCAATCAATACTCCTTTGGGTCTGCCGGTTGAACCGGATGTATAAATCATATATGCAGTATTTTCAGGTTCAATTTTAATCTTTGGATTTTCATCACTCATTCCGGCTAATTCATTTTCGATGTCATCCAAACAAATTACGCCTTGATGTTTTATTCTGTCTTTAAACTTCCCAGTTGTAATAATGAATTCCACACCGGAATCTTCAATTATATAATTAATCCTTTCTTCCGGATATCCGGTATCGATGGGCACATAAGTTCCACCTGCTTTCAGTGTAGCATACAACGAAACCACAAGTTCAACAGACCGTTCAAGAAAAATTCCTACCCGGCTTTCTTTTTTAATCCCCTTTGCCAATAAATAATTTGCAAGTTGATTAATCTTTTTATTTACCTCATCATAACTGAGACTAATTTGCAAGTATTGCAGAGCAATTGATTCCTTTTGTTTTTCAACCCGCTCTTCGAAAAAGTCGATTACCGTCCGGTTTTTATCAAAAGTATAACCGGTTTTGTTCCACTCTGTTAAAAGTTTTCTTTCCTCTTCTTCCGGTATTGCTTTAATATCTTTAATTAACGAACCGGGGTGATTGGCAATATTTTCAAGCATTACAACGAAATCGCGAGTCATTTTTTGCATGGTTGACTTGAAAAACAAATCCGTGCTGTATTCAAAATAGCCGCGAATATTATCGCCGCTTTCTTCAAGTATACAGAGAAGATCGAATTTAGCACTCGGTAAATCTTGTCTAATTATTTCCAATGAAACATCATCTAAACTGATTTTATTGAATAACGATTCCTGGTAATCAAACATAACTT
>JALSTB010000068.1 GCA_026983955.1 Melioribacteraceae bacterium | reverse complement strand
TGTTTCAGCATCTCTCATCAGTCTTGCTGAATTTATTTCTCCATCTAATTGCACTTTTCAGATTTCATTTTCCCGGGAATGCTAAAGTGCATAAACTCGTCCCTTTTAGATCCCGAATCAAGTCCGGGATGACCGTACGAAACGGGATGACAGTGCAAAAACAAAAACGAAACGAAAAGCCTCGTCATGCTGAACTTGTTTCAGCATCCAAATGTACTTTTAATTTCCCGCTTTCGCGGTCTTGACAAACCGACAAAACAGTCATACTCCGTTTTAAGAGGAGTATCTACCGTAACATGCTGAATGGAGAATATCCGTGGAAATCCGTGGTTATAATAAGTATAAAGCCCGACAATCCGGAATTGCCGGGCTTTCGTATTACTTTTTAAGATAATCCCTTTTCTTTTTTACACTTCTTTTCATCGGGTCGCCTGCGTAGCCAAGTGCCTCCCAATCCAAAACTTTATTGCCTTTCCATCCGTGGCATTGTGTGCATTTAAGTGCTTTTTCTGCGGGCATAACGGTATGGTTTATCGGCCAATACATTGCTGTTTCAACGAAATCAACCGTACCGGAGTAATCCAATCCGACTGTTTTCATACCAATTGCACTCGATGCGTTCCAGTCGAACGTTTTCCAAAAACCGTCCTTTCCGAAAAGGTGAGGTACCACCAGATATTTGTAAACCGGGTCATACGGTTGTTTTCCTCTCATTACTTTGAATGGCGCAATTCTCGCTTTCGGATCACTAATATCGCCTTCCGGTTTATTTAACATTACAACCTTATCCGGATCGATTTTATCACCAAGCATGTAATAATCTGCTTTACCGTTATACCAGGCGTATTCGGGTTTCACGTTTTTCTTCCAAATAAAACTGCCTTTCTTCTTATGGAAAGTCGGTTTGCCGTATTCGTCTTTTTTCCCTGGTAAATCTTTTCCGGCATCGGACCAATCCCACCAAATTTTGGTAGGCATTCCTCTTGCGAACGTCGGGATATGACAAGTTTCGCAAGCAACTGCATCCGAATGCTTGTTTAATATTTTTTTCTCATGTGGGTCTTTATCGTGGCAATCCGGATTGTCGCAAGAGATATGGTTCGTTCCGGCAGCCATCGAACTGTGGCTGGCACCGGCTATCTGATGTTTTTCCGTTATGTGGCATTCGGTACATTCAAAATCTTGTCCTCCCATATGTACATCCAATTCTTCCGACGGATGATAGAGTGAGTCATCCATATCTCCATGTTTGACTCCGGTTCCACCGCCACCATCAAAATGACAAATTCCGCAATTTGCACGTGTCGGCATTTCAACACTGCGTGCTATTTTCAATAAATCCAGTCCTTCCACCGGCATTCCCGCTCCGGTTGGTATTTTTTTGTACGTCCCGGTTTGTTCATGGCAAATCAAACAATCGATGTTTTCACTTTTCGTGAAATCGAAATTTTCGTCCTTCCAGCCGTAGCCGATATGACAGCTTGTACATCGGGGCCAATTGGAAGGAACGGCAATACAAAAGTTGTTAATCATGTTTTTCTTGCCCAAAGTTTTTTTACCTTCGGGAGTTTCAAATTCCGGACCCAACCACGTCCAGTGACTTGTATGCATAATATCGTTTGCCACTTCTTCGTGGCATTCCAAACATCCTTTTGTAACTTCTTGAACCGTTTTATATGGTCCTTCAATATATTCCGCATGCTCATTTTGAGCGAAAAGAATGATTGGAATCAGTAGAAAGAAGGGAATGATTAATGTTTTCATAGCGCCCCCAGATTTTTAATCGGATATTAATAACTTAATATATTATTTAAAGAAATGCAATCATTTTATGCCGTAAATTATAAATAATTCAAATTTTTTTTAATTAATTCCAGAATTAAATTAATTTGATCATGTAAAACATAGAAAGCCGCGTTTCCGTATAATTGCTCATTCATGAATAATTGCCGTGGTTGCAGCAATTCAGAGGCATATTTAATTTACGATAAAACAAATAGTTGTGGGGAAATAAAAAATAATTTTCTTGTTCTCTTGTATGGCTAAAAACCGGTAAACCGGTTGCGAATAATTTTTTTTGCTATTAACCGACGGCTTAAGCCGTTGGTTAGCAAAAACTTACGCTGACACACAACCGTTTTAACAGTTTGAGGTATTGTTAAAATCTTGAGAATTTATACTCTGAATCTATGCGTGGTTGTTTGCTATTTTTATTTTTTTAATTATTTTGCAATACCCTAGTCACAAAATTTTTGCTGGATATGACAAATGAAATCAGAGTTAGAAGAGGGAATACCGTAAAGTTAAAGTTAACCGGTTATTTGGAAAACGGTACGGTTTTTCAATCGAACACCGAAGAAAATCCTTTGATTGTAAAAATTGGAGAAGGGGAAATTGTTGCCGGCGTGGAAGAGGCTCTGGTTTCCATGAAGTTGGGGACCAAAAAGAAAATTACGGTTACTTCCGATAAAGGATTCGGTCCCCGGTCCGATAAATTAATTGTTGAAATCGATAAAAGTAAATTACCTCCGGAATTTGTTCCTTATTTGGGTGAAGAAATTTATATTCCCCAGGAAATAGGAGAACCTATCCAATTTAGAGTCGAAAAAATATCCGGAGATAAAATTACATTCGATGCGAATCATCCGTTGGCTGGGAAGACCCTCATCTACGAAATTGAAGTTTTGGAAATATTGAATCCGTAAGTTATCAGTTGGATTCTTCTTTCTTTTTATCGTTATCTTCAACGAATTTTTTTATATCGTCGATATATTCCAATATTGCTTTGGCTTTGGATAATCCAAAAGTAAACGGATATCTGTCACTTCCGCCTACAGGTAGAGAAATAACAGGATTACCTTTAAATTCACCGATTTTTGCACCTTTTTTTTCTTCGTCTGTCATTTGTTTTCCTCTTTTTGTTGATTATTTTGATATACCCGAGTTTTTATTTACGTATTTTGGTGAAATACGATTTTCTTGTCCATTAATTTAATAAATATTTTATATTAATATAAAGAAAATTATTTTTTTGTGTGCAGTTATGGTACTTATTTTGAATTACGACAAAGAAGAATCGGAGAAAATTGCTAAAGTTTTATCCGGTTTGAGCATTCAATTTAAAATATCCGTGAATGAAAGTGATGTTTTGAACGCGGATAAAATAATTCTCACCGACGGAAAAGATGCTATAAAAGTGATACGGAAGCTTCATCTGATGAACCTCTTCGGAATGTTGAAGATATTGAAAAAGCCGATTTTGGGAATTAATATGGGAATGATGCTCTGTTGTGAAAATATTGTAGGTATGGAAAAAGTAGGACTCGGGTTTTTCCCCGTT
>JALSTB010000067.1 GCA_026983955.1 Melioribacteraceae bacterium | reverse complement strand
GCTGAAATTACCGGTTTCGATGCGGTGACACTTCAACCGAATTCTGGTGCACAAGGTGAGTTTACCGGATTAATGATCATCCGTAAATATCACGTTACAAACGGTCAACCGCAAAGGAATGTTATTCTCATTCCTTCCTCTGCGCACGGAACAAATCCTGCCAGTGCTGTTATGGCCGGAAATAAAGTTGTAATTGTCCGATGTGATGAAAACGGAAATATAGATTTGGAAGATTTACGAAATAAAGCGGAGGAGCACAAAGAGAATCTTGCGGGATTTATGGTAACATATCCTTCAACACACGGAATTTTTGAAGAAGACATAAAAGAGATGACGGACATTATCCATCGGTACGGCGGACTGGTTTATATGGATGGAGCAAACATGAATGCGCAATTGGGCTTAACCACACCGAAGGACATAGGAGCGGATGTTTGCCATTTGAACTTGCACAAAACTTTTGCTATCCCTCACGGCGGTGGTGGCCCGGGTGTAGGTCCCGTAGCGGTCACCCGGAAGCTTGCCGGATTCCTGCCGGGTCATCCGGTCATCAATATTAATAAAGGAAATTCAATTCATGCGGTCTCAGCCGCCCCTTGGGGAAGCGCGCATATCTTATTAATCTCTTATGCTTTTATAAGAATGATTGGAGCGGAAGGATTGAAGAAAGTGGCGCAAGTCTCAATTCTGAATGCAAATTATATCAAAGCAAGGTTGGAAAAATATTTCAAAGTTTTGTATAAAGGTAAGAACGGATTTGTCGGACACGAATTGATTTTCGATACAAGGGAATTCAAACAGAGCGCTGCGGTTGATGTAATTGATATAGCAAAAAGAATGATGGATTACGGATTCCATGCACCCACCGTTTCCTTTCCAGTGCCGGGTACGTTAATGGTTGAACCGACCGAAAGCGAATCGAAATACGAATTGGATAGATTCTGCGAAATGATGATTTCGATATGGAATGAAATTCAAGAAATTGCAAACGGAACAGTTGGCAAAGAAGATAACGTTCTGGTAAATTCACCGCATACGGCAATCGATATTGTTGATGAATGGCATCATCCCTATTCAAGGGAAAAAGCCGTTTTTCCGGCAGATTGGTGCAAGGACAACAAATTTTGGCCGCCGGTAAACAGAATTGACGATGCCTACGGTGACCGGCATTTGGTATGTTCATGTTTACCTGTTGAAGAATATGAAACCGAAAACGTATGATGGATTATTGCAAAATTCTGAAGGAAGCAAAAACAATTGCCGTAGTTGGAATTTCGCGAAACCCCTATAAAACAAGTCATTCCATAGCTCAATTTTTGAGAAGGGTTGGTTACAAAGTTTACGGCGTAAATCCCAATATGGATCGGCAAATTGAAGGCATCGAAGTGTATAAAAATTTAAAAGACATCAACGATAAAATTGATATAGTTAATGTATTCCGCCGCTCGGAGGATATACCGGAAATTATAAATGATGTATTGGAGATTGAGCCGAAAGTACTTTGGTTACAACTCGGTATTCAAAACGACGAAGCCGTGCAACCCGTGAAAGAAAAGGGGATTATCACAATTCAAAATACTTGTATAATGGTAACATATAACTCATGTTAAATAATTTAAAAGAGAAAAATAAAATATTAAATATAAGTGTTCTGGTTGCCGTTCTGTTGTGGTCATTTACGGCAATCGGAAAATCACAAACGGTTCCACGGGATTCCGCAAACACTTCAAGTAAAATTAGGATAGATACAATTCAAATTGTCGGAAATAAAACGACGGAAGATTTCATAATTTTAAGGGAATTGACATTTAAGACCGGTGATTCCGTAACACAAAAAGAGCTTGATTATAACAGGGAACGTGTTTACAGCCTGGGTTTGTTCAACAAAGTAAATTTCTACCTCTTCGAAAACAAATTAACAATTATGGTTGAAGAGAGTTGGTATATTTATCCCATACCGTTTTTCTTTTGGAGGGAAAATTCATTGGCAAAATCGACTTACGGAATTTCTCTTTTATATAAAAATTTCAGAGGGCGCAACGAAACAATCAACGCGCTTGCTGCATTCGGCTACGATCCTAATTATGCGTTATCGTATTATAATCCGGTTATATCGGAAAAATATAATTTGAGTTTTAGTTTCGGTTTGTTTTACAACAACTTTATAAATAAAAGCCGCCAAGCCGAAATATATTACGGAGAGCAATTCAGCTATAAAAGTTACGGCGGATTTATCGGTATGGGCAAAAGGTTAAACCAGTTTAACGATGTTTTTATTTTCGTTGGTTTCTCATATGTTGAGGCTCCCGGATTAATTAAAGGTTTTAATGCAACTGAAGGCAGAATAGACCGTTCACCACATTTAACTCTCCAATATTCATTTGATAACCGGGATTTAAAACAGTTTTCGAAAGAGGGATTATATACCAAAATTGAATTCACTCATAAGGGTTTTTACGTCGATAATATTGATTACAACATAGTAAGTGTGGATTTCAGGGAATACCGGAATTTATTGAATACATTTACCGTACGGTGGCGTTTGGCATCCCGTTTAACTTTCGGTAAAAAAATTCCGCTGTACGATTATTCGTTTTTAGGTACGGGTGAATTTATCCGCGGTTATATTACGAAAGACCGGGAAGGTAATAACATGTTGCTCGGCTCTTTGGAAATTGCTTATCCATTGTTGGACGAATGGCATTTAAAATTTAACTTACCGCTTATACCCGAGAGATTAACTTCTACAAGAATTGGGATTAATTTAAATCTGTTCGTTGACAGCGGAACAACTATTAATAACAGGGAAAGATTAAGTTTTAATAAATTCGATACCGGTTTCGGAATCGGAATAACCATTTTGTTCTTGCCGTTCAATGCTGTTCGACTTGAATATGCGCTGAACGATTTGTTAAGCGGCGAATTTATTTTGGGTACCGGTTTTGCTTTCTAATGTCGATTTATATTACGCACCGCCTTCCTGTATTGACGGAAACCGCATAAGAGTAAGTGGCGATGAATTCCGCCATGCTGTTAAAGTAATGCGTTACGCTAACGGCGATATTGTGTTTGTTACAGACGGAAAAGGAAATATTTACAAATCCGGAATCACTAATATTTTAAACAATGAAATTGAACTCGAAACAATAGAAAAAACATACTATCCCGATACATTGAAAAATTTTACGGTTTGCGTTCCACGATTAAAAAATCCCAGTAGATTGGAATTTGCACTTGAAAAATCGGTTGAATTCGGGTTTACAAAATTCATTGTGTTCGAAAGTGAACGTACGGTTGCAAAAGGTGAAAAATTAAAACGTTGGCGGAAAATTCTCCTTTCGGCAATGAAACAATCACTCCGGAGCCATTTGCCAGAAATTAAATATGAATCAAGTTTAAATAATTTAGAAATAAATATAACTAAAATCGTTTTCGATCAAAGTGCCGGCTTGCCTTTTCTAAAATTTTTGGAGAAGGTTGACAGGGGAAAAAAATTTTATTTGCTTTTCGGACCCGAGGGGGGCTTCTCGGAAAGGGAAGTGGAAAACATGGAAAACAAAGTGCAGGTTAAACTTAACCTGAACCGGTTGCGTTCGGAAACCGCAATAATTTCCGCCGCTGCGCTTTTGAGTAATTTTTGGGAAAGTTAAAGAAGGGAGAATGTATTCTTAACCAATTTTTCGAATCTGTCTTTCGCTTCATTTGCCGTGTCGATAACTTCTTGATGAGAAAGTTTGGTTGGTGATAAACCCGCTGCATAATTTGTGATTAATGAAATACCGCCTACTTCCATTCCCAAATATTTTGCGTACACGGCTTCATGTGCAGTTGACATTCCAACGGCATCGATGCCCAATTTAAGCATCATCTGAATTTCAGCTTTAGTTTCGTAAGATGGACCTTTGCCGAACCAGTAACTTCCGTGTTGTAAAAACACACCCGATTTCAGAGATGCTAGTTTTATGGTTTCGCTAATTTTTCTTGAGGGAAAATCGAGAAACGAATTCTTTTGCTCACCGGATATTTTTCTTAAAAACCGTGACAATTCCTTTTTGATGTTAAATGTGTAAAATGCATCTATCAGCATCAAGTCACCCGGAACAAAAGAAGGATTAACACCGCCGGCTGCATTAGTTAATATTACTTTCTTGCACCCGGTTTTGTGAATCAAATAAACGGGTAGCAGGCATTCCGGAATATCGTAACCCTCATAAAAATGAATTCTGCCTTGGAACAGAAGAATTTTTCTTGAATCGTACTCGGCAAAATGAATGAATCCTTTATGCCCATGAACAGTGGATTTGGGATAACCCGGAATTTCCGTTGTAGGAATACTTTTTATTTTGTGAAGTTTGTCTGCCAAGTCGCCCAAACCGCTGCCAAGCACAATTGCAATATCGGGAGTGAAGGGTAAATTATCCGACAGTGTTTTGATTGCTTGTCTGTATTTGGAATTCATATTAGTCATTAGAATAAAATTCCCGCCAAAGTTGCAGTTAGCAAAGTTGAAAGTGAACCGGCCAAAACCGCACGCAGTCCCAGTTTGGATAAATTGGTTTGTTGGTTCGGTGCAATGGGTGTTATACCGCCCAACTGAATAGCAATGGAACTGAAATTTGCGAAACCGCATAAAGCATAAGTAGCCATGAATATTGCTTTCTCGTTTGTTAATTCTTTAAGTTTTATTAAGTTACTCATGTCCAAGTATGCTACAAATTCGTTAAGAACTATTTTTGTTCCGAACAAGCTACCGAAATGTAATGCGTTTTCCCACGGTACGCCGATACCGTAAGCGAGATATTGTAGAACAATTCCAAACAGAAGTTGTAAATTCAACGGTTTGCCGTAATGCTCCATCATTATTGAATTCAAACCGGTTAATGCCCCGATGGATTCGAGCAAATGATTAACCAAAGCGATAAGTGCGATAAATGCTATTAACATTGCGCCAACGTTCAACGCAAGTTTCAATCCGTCGGATGCACCGACAGCTGCAGCTTCAACAACATTATGAGCCGGTTTTTCCACTGCAACTTTAACGCTGCCTTTTGTTTCCGGTTCCTTTGTTTCAGGAAAAATTATTTTTGAAATTAAAAGAGCTGCGGGCGCGGCCATCACGCTTGCTCCAAGCAGATGCGTTGCGAAAAGAAGTTGTGCTTCTTTTATTTGCAAGCCCATTGTTTCGGCGAAAGCGGTGCTTAAAATTTGAATGTATGCCGCCATTACACCACCGGCAATTGTTGCCATTCCGCCTGTCATTACCGTTAGCAATTCACTCTTTGTTAATCCTTTCAAATAAGGTTTAATCATAAGCGGCGCTTCGGTTTGTCCCACAAAAATATTTGCAGTAACCGAAAGGGATTCCGCTCCGCTCGTTCCCATAATTTTAGCCATTATCCACGCCATACCTTGAACAACTTTTTGCATAATACCCAAGTAGTAAAGCACGGCCATTAAACTGGCAAAGAAAATAATTGTAGGTAATACTTGAAAAGCAAAGAAAACTCCGAGTGAACCGTCTGTACCCGGACCTTTTGCCAAATCCCCGAAAACGAAAACGGCTCCTTCGGTAGTAAAGTTTAATATTAAAACAAAGAAGCTGCTTACCCATCTGAAAAATTCTTTAGGCCAGGCAAGTGGTGAAAAGAAACTTCCCAGCTCATCACCTTTTATGATGAATATCGCAAAGATAATTTGTAAAATCAAACCACTGGCAACAAGACGCCAATTAATGTGCCTTTTATTGTTGGAAAAGAGAAATGCAATTCCAAGAATTAAAATGATACCGATTACTCCACGAAGTAAAGCAATAAAATCCATATGGTTTCCTTAATTTATGGTATGTAATGGCATTTACGGCAACGGGCTTCGTAACTATCGGTAGCGCCAACAAGTACACGGTCTTCCGATTTGATTGTTCTTTGGGTTCTGTCGGCCGGATTGCCGCAGACAACGCAGATTGCCAAAGTTTTTGTAATGTATTCGGCTATTGCAAGAAGTTGGGGAATCGGCTCAAACGGTTTGCCTGCATAGTCTTGATCGAGTCCGGCAATAATTACTCGTTTCCCGTCGTCGGCCAGTTTGTTTACAACATCAACCAGATCGTTCGAAAAAAATTGAGCTTCATCGATTCCAACGACTTGCGCGTCTTTCGCCAATTCCAAGATTTCTTCAGGTTCTTTTACGATAACCGAAGGTAATGATTGTTCACTGTGTGAAACGATTTCATCTTTCGAATATCTGTTATCGATTACCGGTTTGAAAACTTTTACCGATTGTTTAGCGATTTTAGCTCTTCTTAACCTTCTTATTAATTCTTCGGTTTTACCGCTAAACATGCAACCGGCAATAACTTCAATCCAGCCGGTATCTTTAGGTGTTGAATGGGGGACAAATTGCATCATTTGTTTAGGTTCTCCTCGGAAAAAGAAAAGGGAATTAATTCTTTTAACTTAAATGTTTTAATATTCGAATTAGGATCAACCAAAACTACATCCAGATTTTCCCCGCACAATTCCAGCAATACTTGTCTGCATGCGCCGCACGGTGGTGTGAACGATTCGGAATCGCCTGCAATGGCAATTGCTTCAAAATCTTTTTCTCCATGCAAAATTGCAGAAAATGCGGCGGTTCTTTCTGCGCAAATGGTTAAACTGTAAGAAGAATTTTCGATGTTTGCACCTTCGTAAACCTTCCCGCTTTTTGTTAACAATGCTGCGCCCACGTGAAAATTTGAATACTTGGCGTATGCTTTCTTTTTAGCTTCAACCGCTTGTACGGCCAATTCCCGGTAGTTCATCCCAATTCCTTAATTTTTAGAATATTAGCCCAAAAATACAGGCTAGGAATCAGATTTCCAATTCCGTTTAAGAAAAAAACTGTTTATGAAATTTACAACTATATGCAAATCGTATAACGTTTGTAAGTATAATATTTCAAGTATTGAAAAATTATAATGAGTGATTTTTTGTTTTGATAAAACCAAAACTGCATCGAATAAAAACTTAATACAAAAAAGAAAAAGAAAGAAGTAGGAATACCCCACAAAGAAAATGCTTGATAATAAAAGTAAATTGGCAATATGCCAAATACCCAGTAAAATTTGGTGTTTTAATAGATAATGATGTGATGTGGAAGTGTGCCTTGCCTTCTGTTTTAAATAAGCTGTGTAAGTACTTGGCGTACGGGAAAAAACGGAAGCGGCATAATCAGTAACACAATCGATTTTCATTTTATGTTTAACGGCTTCCCGCAGAAGTAAATCGTCGTCACCGCTTAGCGTTTCGGTTGTATTATCATATCCGCCGGTTTTAACAAAAGAAGATTTTTTAAACCCGAAATTTCTTGCCGCTGCTGAATAAGGAATTCCTGCCTTGGCAAATGAGAAAGTTAGTATGTGAGTCCATAAATTTTCGAACCGGGCAAGTTTATTTGTAAACGTTTTTTCAGTTGAAAACGGTGCCAATCCGAAAATGAAATCGTAGCCTTCATTAAATTTTGCATTCATTATTTCAATCCATTTTTCTTGTGGTTTGCAATCCGCATCCGTAATGAGAATAAAAGGGTACTTGGAGGCTTCAATTCCAGTTTTCAAAGCCGCCCTTTTACCGGATAAAAAGTTGTTCCGGGTTTTCAATACACGGAAATTCGTACGCTCCTTCGATAATGAAACCGCTTGATTAAAAGTATTGTCTGTGGAATTATCATCAACCATTATTACTTCGAAAAGTTCTTTGGAATATGACTGGGCGGATAACGAATCGATTAGACCGGCAATATTGTTACTTTCATTTCGTGCCGCAACAACCACACTGATTTTATTCGGTTTTAGCTGAGTGCTTATGTTCTCCGGCTTGAAAAATATAAAAAATATTATAATATAAATTATAAAAATCAAAGTTATTACAGATAATATTAAAATCATATATTTCAAACAATTTTGTTTATTCTTCTTCGATTATCCACTCTTCGGCAATATCTTCATCCATATGTGAAATGAACCGTGAAGGTTTGGAGAGCGTAGTACCGCTGTATCTGTCGAATATATTCATCGGATATGTTATAAACAAATTTTGTTTTGCCCGTGTCGATGCCACGTACATCAATCTCCTTTCTTCCTCCAAAGCATCCAGGCTTTGTGCGGATTGACTGGAAGGGAAAAATCCTTCGATTGCATGAATGATAAATACCGTGTGCCATTCCAATCCTTTTGCGGAATGAATTGTGGACAATGTCAAATATTCCTTTTCCTGATCTTCCGCTTCTATATCAATTACACTGTCCTGCGGAGGTTCAAGTGCCATATCGGTTAACAAAATTTCAAGGGTTTTATAATTGTTTGCAATGTTAAGGAAAATTTCCAAATCTTTTTTCCTTTTGTTGAAATCGTCGTACTTGTTACGGAATAAAGGTTCGTAGTATTTCAAAACCTCATCCGCTTTTTCGACGGGTAAAGTTTTTTCAGTGTGAATTTTATTCAACAGCTGGAATAAATTGAAAATATTGTCTTTGTATTTATCGTTGAGTACAAGGTCCGGACTCAATTTTATCCCGGTTTTCGAAGCTTGGATTTCGTCGATGATATTTTGTGCTCGTTTTGGACCGATACCTTCGTGGAGCAACAGTACCCTGAACCAACTTACTATGTCGTTCGGATTGACGGCAATCCGCAAGAATGCAAGCACATCTTTGATATGAGCCGCCTCAATAAATTTCATTCCGCCGAATTTTTGGTAAGGGATGTTTGCTTTGTTCAACTCTATTTCGAGATCGAATGAGAAGAAAGAAGAACGGAAAAGGACGGCAATATCGTTAAGAGAAACGCCTTCTTCCCGGAGTTCGAGAATTTTTTCCACAACAAATCTGCTTTGCATGTTTTCATTTTGTGCCGATACAATTGCCGGAAGTTCGCCTCCGGTTTTATGTGTGAACAAATGTTTCGGATATTTTTCAAGTGCGTCGTCAATAATCTTGTTGGTAAAGTCCAAAATTGATTGTGTGCTTCTGTAATTTTCTTCAAGTTTAATTATTTGAACATCGGGAAACAACGACGGAAATTCCATTATATTTTTGAAATTGGCTCCGCGGAAAGAATAAATCGATTGGGAATCATCGCCAACCACCATAATGTTGTTGTTGTGTTGAACCAAGCCTTTTACAATTTGCGCTTGCAGTTTGTTTGTATCTTGATATTCATCCACCATAACGAAATTAATCGAATTCAATAAAGAGCGCACGGAAGGGTGACCGGATTGTAGAAAATCCCTCAAATAAATAAGCAAATCATCATAATCGAGCAAACTGTTTTTGCGTTTGTAATCTTTATAAACTTTTTGAATGTCCAAAATTTTATCTGTGTATTCGAAAAAGTGCGGGTAGTCTTCTTTAATGATATCTTCGACCGTTTTACCTGTGTTTACGCTTAAACTTAAAACTTTAAATATTGTTTGTTTATTGGGAAACCTTTGTTTCAGTTTGGCTAAATTGAGCTGAGCGCGAATAAGATTAATGATATCTTCACTGTCACCTTGGTCTAAAATTGTGAAGGATGAACTTATTCCCATTGCTTTTGCATACTTGCGTAAAATCATATTCGCATACGAATGAAACGTACCACCGGTAATTTTGGAACACCGGTTATCGAGCAAAACGGCAGCGCGGTTCATCATCTCACGCGCTGCTTTACGTGTGAAAGTTAACAAAACTATTGAACGGGGTTCGTAACCGAGTTCGATTAATCTTGCTACCCGGTAAACCAAGGTTCTGGTTTTGCCGGTTCCAGCACCGGCAATCACCAAATAAGCGCCATCAACCGCTTTAACTGCATCGTATTGGGCGGGGTTAAGTTGGTTTTCGTAATTAATTGAAAATTGAATGTTCTCTTTTACAGCTTTTGCAGCCGGAGTATGGTTAACTCTTTTTAATTTAAACTTTTTAGCCATTTATCATCGTAATGCTTTCGGTTTACCCAATATTTCGGAGACCAAGACCATTTCGCGCAATGTTTCCGGATTTCTCAATTTTTCCACGATGTTTTTACGGTACCCGGTTTGAAGCCCCGTAATGGTCTTATACTTTTCTTCGTTGCTTCCACTAACAAGTTGAGCTTCAACTGGTGGTGTTTGCCGAACCGTTTCGGTTTCTTTTCCCGGTCGATACGGTTCAACCGTTTCTTCATAACTGGTGTCGAATTCCTCTTCAGGGTTCCAAGTTTCCGTTTCGGTAATTTCGGTGCCGGCAGTAGGTTCCGGTTCGGTCTGCTTGTAACCCAGAATTTGTTCAAGAATATCTTGAGACGGAGCTTTCTGTGGTTGGGCGGGAGCTTTCTTCTTAGCTTGTCCGCTTTTTTTCTTCTTTTCAAAATAAGACGAAAGTCCACTCAATATAAAAATAAAAATAAAGAATAGTATTTCGTAAAGATTATCCATTTTTACTTTCCGAATCTTCTTTGCCCGGTTTGGCAATCGATTGTCTCATATCCGTATCGGCTTGAATATTTTTGATATTGTAATAATCCATTACTCCCAAATTGCCGGAACGGAAAGCATCGGCAATTGCCTTGGGAATTTCGGCTTCTGCTTCAACAACGCGCGCCCTCATTTTTGCTACTTCGGCTTTCATTTCTTGCTCTAATGCAACTGCAGCTGCCCTGCGTTCCTCGGCTTTTGCGCGTGCAACTTTCAAATCGGCTTCTGCTTGATCCGTTTGCAGAATTGCTCCGATGTTCGTTCCGACGTCAACGTCCGCAATATCGATTGAAAGAATTTCGAACGCCGTACCGGAATCCAAACCTTTCGATAAAACAACTTTTGAAATTAAATCCGGATTTTCAAGAACCTCTTTATGAGTTTTGCTTGAACCGATGGTGGATACGATGCCTTCACCAACCCGCGCAAGTATCGTGGCTTCACCTGCACCGCCGACCAATCTTTCAATATTAGCCCTAACGGTGATTCTTGCCATTGCTTTAAGCTGAATTCCGTCTTTCGCAACAGCAGCTACCAACGGGGTTTGAATTACTTTCGGAATGACCGACATTTGTACGGCTTCAAGAACGTCGCGGCCTGCCAAATCAATAGCTGCGGCTTTTTCAAAATTCAAATTCAATTTTGCTTTACTTGCCGAAATCAAAGCATTGACAACTTTAACGACGTTTCCTCCGGCAAGGTAATGGGCTTCGAGTAAAGCCGTATCCAAATGCAATCCTGCTTTTGTTGCGGAAATCAAACTGCGTACAATCACTACCGGCGATACTTTACGTAAACGCATTCCTATCAAATCTTTGAATATTCTGAGCTTTACACCCGAGAAGTACGCCGTAATATATAGCCCGATAGGAACATAGTAAAAAAGAACTATCAATAGTATTATTACTAAAATAATTATTCCTAACGATAATCCCGTGAAAGCTTCCATATCCGTCTCCAATTATTCTGTTACTGATTATTTTAAAGTTATGAATTAATCCAAACAATACAAAGTAACTGACTCGCTTTATACGTGTGAAAAATAGTGTTCAGCTTTTTTTTATATTTGAATATTGAAAATTAATAACAGGTGAATAAGTGGATAAATTTATTATCAATGGAAAAAGAAAGTTATCGGGAAAAGTTAAAATCAGCGGTGCAAAAAATTCTTGTTTGGCTCTGATGCCCGCTACGTTGTTAACGGAAGGCACGAATGTTATCAGAAATGCGCCCGAAGTGAACGATACTTACACAATGATAAAATTGTTGAAAGAACTTGGTGCCGGAATTACATTTGAAAATTTTGAACTTCAAATCGATACTTCAAAAATTACAAGTCAAGTTGCACCGTACGAGCATGTAAAAAAAATGAGAGCTTCGGTTTATGTTTTGGGTCCGCTTTTGGCAAAATACGGCTATGCAAAGGTTTCAATGCCCGGCGGATGTGCCTGGGGTCCGCGCCCGGTTAATCTTCATTTGGAAGCAATGGAAAAACTCGGTGCAAATATTGAAATCGAGGGGGGATATATTATTGCCAATGCTCCCAAACTTAAAGGTGCAAATATCAATTTCGATATTTCTTCGGTCGGTGCAACCGGAAATGCTTTGATGGCTGCGGTTTTGGCCAAAGGAACAACGAAAATAACAAATGCAGCTATTGAACCGGAAATTGTGCATTTGGAAGAATATCTTGTTTCGATGGGCGCGAAAATAGACGGTATCGGTACGAACACTTTAATTATCGAAGGTGTCGATGAACTTCATCCCGCCGAGATTGAAAATATTCCCGATAGAATTGAAGCGAGTACTTTACTGATTGCCGGTGCAATTACTAAATCCAAAATTACAATAGAATATCCGTTTGCAAATCACATTGAAGCGGTAATACGTAAACTTGAAAGCAGCGGAGTGGTAATTGACAAGGCAAATGGTGAACTGACAATTGATGCAAGGGATTTGGAAATACGCGCTACCGACGTTACAACTTCGGTTTATCCGGGATTTCCGACCGATATGCAAGCACAGTGGACGGCTTATATGACTCTAGCCGACGGAACTTCCACCATTACCGATAATATTTATCTCGATAGGTTTAAACACGTTCCGGAATTAAACCGGCTGGGCGCCGATATTGAAGTCCGGAACAACAGCGCAATAGTGAAAGGCGTAAAAAAACTCACCGGTGCAAAAGTTATGTCAACCGATTTACGTGCCAGTGCAAGCCTTGTTCTTGCCGGACTTGCTGCAGAAGGGACGACGGAGATTTTGAGAATTTATCATCTCGATCGCGGATATCAACGCATTGAAGAAAAATTGCAGAGCCTCGGAGCAGATATTAAACGTGTACCAACAGAGGAATATTAATGAGCAAGCTCGGGTTTCGATTCGAAATATTTCAAATCGTTATTTTCATTATTTTGATAGTGTCCAGCGGTTTTTTCGCATTCTTTGTCCCGCTCACCAATGTACCGGGTTATGAATTTTCCGTAGTTGCCGCTGTTCTGACTTCTTTTTTGGGCGGATTGCTTTTTATACATTTGGCAAAAAGTTCCAAGCATTCCGATTTCAAAAATATTTTCGCACAAAACGCGGTTCTTTTAATTGTTTTTATTTTCACACCGTTATTTATCTCATTAATGTCTTCTTTCATTTTGCGGCTTTGTCCGGTTTCCGGTGGAATTTATTTCTATCCCGTTATCACAATGGTTTCATATTTTTACGGAATTGCACTGGGTTATTTTAGCTTTACCATTAGTGAAAGGTTTGCTTATTTTATCTTTGGCGGACTGTTTTTTATAGCTTTGTTCTTGTGGGTGGTAGAAATTTATCTTAATCCACAAATATATTTCTATAACGCCATAATAGGTTTTTATCCCGGGACAATATACGATGAAGATATTTCCGTAACCGTCAAATTAGTGGAATACCGGATTTGGATTTTACTTTTTTCAATATTTCTTATTTTCTTAGCTGAACTGCAACGGAAAAGTGAATTTTTTGCAAGGCTCGGCTTGTTCCTTTTAATGTTGGTTGTTGCCGGAGGTTTTTATTTTGCAAAACCTTATTTGAACTTCTCAACCGACGTATCCCGGATGAAAAAAGAATTGCGTATAACCGCAATCACTCCGAATTTTAAAATACACTTTCCCGAAAATGTGAAGAAGAAAGATATTGAGCGGATTTCGTTTCTGCATGAATTCTACTATGCATTTTTGAAGGAAGAAATAAAACCTGCTGAAAATCCGGTAATAGAATCGTTTGTTTTCCACAACCGGGAGCAAAAGAGGGATTTATTCGGAGCAAGCAATGCCGATGTTACTATCCCGTGGCGCCACCAAATATTTATCAATTTGGATGATGTTGATAACGTTTTAAAACATGAACTTGTGCATGTATTTTCCGCAGAATTCGGCGTAACTCCGTTCAAGCTTTCCGGTAAATTCAATCCGGCAATGCTTGAAGGTTTTGCAACCGCAATCGAAAACGATTATGACGGATACGGAATTCATACATTGGCTGCACTTGCTTACAAAAACGGTTTTAAGTTACAGTTAAAATACTTCTTTAACAACTTTAGTTTTTTTACCAAAAACTCAACTATATCTTATATTTACGCCGGTTCATTTATAAAATACTTGAAGGATTTATACGGTATTGACAAAATTAAGCTGTTGTACGGAAATTTGAATTTCGAAGAAGTATTTAACAGAAAAATAGAGGAACTGGAGAAAAGATATTTCGATTTTCTGGAGAAATACCCGGTTCCGGAAAACCCTAACATTGCGAAATATTATTTCGGCAGAAAATCCATCTTCAAAAAGCATTGTGTAAGATATACCGCCAACCAGTTGAAAAATGCATGGAAACTTTACGGCGAAGGAAAATATTTAAGTGCCGGTGAACTGTTCAATAAAATTTATAATAATTCATTTTCCGCTTCAGCTTTACTTGGCTGGGCAAAAAGTTTGCGGGAGCAAGGTGAATTTACTTTGGCGGAAAATATTTTGAGGGAGCAAATCGGTAATTTTGAAAATTCCGCAGCTTATTATTCCCTGGAACTTAATTTGGCGGACATTTCATTCTTAAATAAAAAATTCAAAGAAGCCGGATCGCTTTATAAATTACTCTATAAACAAAATCCACGTTTAAATTTTAAAGCTTTGGCGGATTTGAGACTTAAACTTTTGAGCAAGGGAAAAGGGGTTTTAAGAAATTACTTGTCCGGTTCCGAACTTGATAAATATGAAATATTGAAACGGGAATTGGGTAAGCCCGGCTTTGAGTCGTTCGTCCCGACTATAATTGTTTTGGCCAAAAGGATGGATAAAAACTACGACAGCTTCATAAAATATTTTAGTAAATTGAAATTCAAAAAGCGTGATGCCGAAACGGTCGCGTTTGCTCTTCTTAAAACTGCCGGGTATTCTTTTAGTAATTTTGATTTGCTCAATTCGTTAAAATTTCTGAGAGAAGTGCAATCGGGCAATGCACTTAAGCATTTCAGGAATCACATCCTTGAAAAAATAGATATCATTAACTGGATTAATTCTAACAAGGAATTTTTGTATAACGGTTTACAAATTAAATATTACTGAGAATGAATTTTAAAGAAACAATAAATAAGTACAAATATTTTTCGGTTATTGCCGGAGTTGCGAAAGATTTGGACGCAAAGGTTTTCATTGTAGGCGGATACGTACGGGATTTGATATTACACCGGGAAAATTCGGAAATCGATTTTACAGTGATTGGAGACGTATTGAGTTTTGTTGAAGAAACTGCAAAACGTTTGAATGTGAAGAATGTTGCCGTATTCAAAAGGTTCGGAACGGCTCATTTCAAATATG
>JALSTB010000066.1 GCA_026983955.1 Melioribacteraceae bacterium | reverse complement strand
TGATAAAACTGAGTCGCAATTATCTTTTCGTTTTGCAAAACGGAGGATTCCAACATAGTTTCAATTTTTTCAATATCAAGCGGTTGTCCTTTTATATCACCCCGGAGTAAAGCCAAAAACCGGTCGAGAAATTCTTTTGCCGGGTTTTGTAAAAATTTAAAATTTCTTTTATGCTCATCAAAATATTTATCAAACTCATTTTCACAATTGATTATAAAATAAATCCATGTCAATAAATAATTCGCTTCACCTGTTTCGGTATAATTTTCAAGGGAATTGAAAATTTCTTTTGCTCTTTTCAAATGCTCAATTGCTTTTTCATATTCGCACATAAATGTTTCAACTTCAGCGGTGTTATAATAAATCAAGCCCGTTTCATATTTTTTGTTCAGTCCCAATGCAATTTTTAATGCTCTGGAAAAATATTTGGCGGCACGTTCGAAATCTTGTAATGATGTAAACAAAACTCCGTAGTTCATCAGCACTGCCATTTCACCTTCGAGGTTACCGTTTTTTTTATGAATCTCCAAGGCTTTATCCCACCATTTTTTTGCACCCTGTTGGTCCCCTCTAATATTACTGAGATTACCGAGATTTACAGAAATGCGTGCAAGTTTATGAGTCAAGTTAAGTTCCTTGTAAATTTCATACGACCGGATGAAATAATTTTCGGCAATCCGTGCATCACCGCCGAGATTATGTTCAATAATTCCCAAAAGATTAAACGCCTGTGCTTTTATTCTTTCCGGAACACCGGATCTGTTAATCAATTCAAAGCATTTGGCTTTAGCTTGGTAATATAAATTTGCATAAGACTCTGCATTTGCCAGTTTGATAATTATATCGAAATGAAGTTCTTTGTTTGCAGTTTGACCGGATAATTGATTGTAAATTTTAATTGCTTCTTTCACTTTACCGACAGCAACCAAATTATCGGCTTCAAGCAATTTTAAGCCGGTTATCAATTTGCCATGTTTTATTTTTTTCAATTCTTCAATCAATTTTAAGGATTTCGGGAATTCACCGAGGTTGTAAAATACTTTGCTCAATCGTTGTTTCACCGAAAACTTATCTTCTTCCGAAAGCGGAAGTGAGAGCAAATACTCCAGCAATTTTCTTTCGTAACCGAACAAACCGCTTTCTTCCATTGAATCGATTTCTTCAAGAATAAGTGTACGTACTTTCCCGTATTCCCCAGCTAACTCATATTGTTCAGCTAATTCAACCCTCGGGAAATCCGGAACCGCGCTTTCCAATTTGTTTGCTATATGTAAATGGAATTTTTTCTTATCCGGTATATTCTTGTAAATTTCTTTTTTTAATAGCTCCGATGAAAATTTTAACCTGTCATCGAATTTTTTCAATATTCCGTTGTTAATTAAAAAATTAATTTTTGCATCGAAATAATCATGTTCACGGCTAAGCTTAATTAAAATATCCGGTTCAATACCCTTCTGAAAAACCGATATGATGCTCAACAATTCAAATTCACCGGCGGTTAAATTTTCCGTTTTTTTACGAAGTCCCTCTTTTTGTATTAATGTTAAATTTTCTAATTTATTTTTATCATAATTTAATTTAATCTGACCGTTTCTATAACTAAGCATTCCGTTGGATAAAATGCTCTCACAAAATTCGTATATGTTCCCAGGATACAAAGCGGTATGTTGTATAACCAATTTTTTCATTTCCTTTCTCGGAAACATTGCCGAAAAAGTTTTAGTTATCAACTGTCCGGCTTCAAACTCTGTGAAAGGTTTAAGGTTGATACGTTTGATCGATTTTGCGTTTTCTGCCGAAAACTCGAATTTGGTTTTGGTTAAAGCAATCAACTTAGCTTTGTTTACTACAAAGATTGTCAAGATGTTTTCAATAAGATTTTTTGTGAAAAGATCGTAAAGATCAAAATCATCTAAAAAGATAACAAACTGAACTGCGGATGTAACAAAGTTCAAAACATAAATCAGATCGCGACCTATATTACTGCTTTCACCGTTCAGCAATTTTGTTGCAGTTTGTTTTATATCGCCCGTTAACTTGTCGTACACAAAATCGGCATAAACAATTTTTCTCAAAATTATTTCCCATGCAAGTTTTTCACTGGGTATATCGTTTTTGGTTACCCACAAAACCGCATGGAAGTTCTGATAAATTTCTTCAGCCAAGGAAGTTTTGCCGGCATTGCTTTCCCCAATTATATTCAAAACTTTATCTGTATCCTGACGGAATATGAAATCGGTTACTTCAAGCGTGCTGTCGGTGATATGAAACGACTTTACCGGTTTCCATTTTTTAAGAATTTCCGAAGAATGTTGAAGATTTAATTCCCGCAATATTTCCAAAGCATTATTGTATCTTTTTCGTGGATTTTTACGGAGCAGTTTGTTTACTACATTGATCAATTTTTCCGTATATCCGGTTTTTCCAATCGAAACTCCGGAAGCGAGTTTTTCCTTGTAAATTTCTATTTCATCTTTGCCGGTGAAAGGAAATTTGCGGAACATTAAAAAATAGAGTAACATCCCAAACGCATAAAAATCAACTCTTTTGTCATGTTCCCTTCCGGTTAATAATTCCGGAGCAATATAATATGAAGTGCCCTTTTTTTCAGTAGAAATTCTTTGAGGATTGTATTCAGCCAACCCGAAATCTATGAACTTCAATATGAAATTATTTTTCCCTTCCGCAACGATTATATTTTCGGGTTTTAGATCGTAATAAATAAAATTCGATTCGTGCAAATAAAATAATACCGAACTTATTTGCCGGATAATTTCCTTTAATTTCTTTTCATCTTTTCCGTTATAGAAACCCGATAATGTTTTTCCTTCAACATATTCGAGCGTAAAGAACAAAGCGCCTTTTTCAATTTCTTCTATAAATTCTTTTTTACCGGTGGAAACTACCGTACCGTATTCATAACTTTTAACAATATTATTACTATTTAATTTTTTTAATTTGATATATTCTTCTCTAAAATTTTTAATTTCATACTCGGTTTTACCCGGGTCGAGCAACTTTAATGCAACAGGCATATTTCCGTGTAAAGTATCTTCACACAGATATACACGACTTCTGCCTTCACCTAATAATTTCAGAATTTTATACCGGTCATTTATCATTTTGTTGATCCGGGGTTATAGATTTTCTCGAGTTCATTGCCGGTTTTGTTCATTGTGATTAATGTTAAAGCCAGAAACAGACTTGGGAAAAAACTCAACCACCATGCATTGGCGAGATAGTATTGCCCGGAATTAATCATCGCACCCCATGAAAAATATTCATCGCCAACACCGAAACCGAGAAAGCTTAAAGCCGATTCGGCCATAATTACATTACCGAATTGAAGTACAAGGTTAACGGTAACCGGAGCAAGAATAACGGGAAAAATTTCTTTCAACAGAATTTTGTATTCCGGCATTCCCAACATCTTAGCGGAAATAATAAAATCTTTCGATTTCAATCGTAATATTTCCGCTCTGATTATTTTAAACAGCCCCATCCAACCGGAGAAGCCAAGCACGAAAACAACAACCCAAAACGAGTTACCGAAAAACGCCAAAAATACTATAATCAAAAATAAAAACGGGAACGAAAGAAATATTTCCGTAAATCTGTTAAGTAAATTATCCCAAAATTTTCCACCGAAACCCGCTGCAGCACCGAGTAAAAAAGCAAGGGAAAAAGAAATTATTACGGAACTTATTCCCAGAAAAAATGCGAATCTTGTACCGTAAAGAATTCTGGAGAACACATCCCTTCCGTATTCATCGGTTCCGAATAAAAAGAAAAGTTTTTTACTATTATTTTGATTATTTGCTTTTAGATATAATGTATTTTTATCAATTCCTCTGTTAATAATTTTGTTGTAAAATTCATGTAAACCGGAAGAGGCATTAGAAATTTTTATATTGGTCCGTTCCTCAATTGCAACGGAGGAAAACGGCGGTAACAGTTTGCATTTTTTAATATCGTGATGCATTGCCGGATTTGATGTTGCAATCAACGGTGCAAACAGTACAAAAAAGAAAAACATGGTTACGGAAAAACTTGCCCCGCTTATCCTCACGTTTAATTTTTTTCTGAATTTCCAAGCAACAAACGGCAATATAAAAAACAGTAAAGTTGCAACAACATAATCCAAGAGTGCAATGTCTATTTTCTGAATTTTAACATTCCCTCTGAAAACATAAAGTACGAAATTCATGATGTTATAAAGCAATTCCCATTTTGCAATTAAAATAAGCAACCAAAATAAAATTACGATATGAATCAGTTTTAGTTTTTTCATTGTCAAATGCTTACCAACATTCTTTTATCGATTTTGAAACGCACTAAATCCGCAATAAAATTAGCAGTAATTATTAGTATTCCCGAAACCAGTGTGCAGCCTATTATAAGAGGAAAATCGCGATTTAAAATTGCATTAATTGTTAGTCTGCCCATTCCGGGCAAATTGAATATTACTTCGGTAATAAGTGCACCACCCAGTAAAATACCCAATTCGATACCCGCAACCGATACAACGGGATCAAGCGCATTCGGTATGATATGCTTCCACAAAACGGTTTTTTCGTCGTATCCGTTACTTCTTAAATATTTAATGTAGTTTTTATTATTTTCCACATCCATGTTTTCACGCAAATATTTGTAATAGATTATAATTCCCGGAATAGAAAGAGAAAGCACCGGCAAAGTCAAATGCACCAGGTAATCCCAAACTTTACCGAAAAACGACAAATCGTCAAATTCTATCGATCTTAAATCAGCCGGTGGCAAAATATTAAGCCATACCGAGAAAATATAAATTAACATGAGCGCCAAAACAAAAGTGGGAATTGAGTAAACCGCTAGAGAAAACCGTGAAAGCAGTTTATCCAAAAATCCCCCACGGCGCTTGAAAGTAACGAATGCAAGATAAAACCCCGTTCCGATTTGAATTGCAAAACTCACGGATGCCAGAATCAAAGTAAACGGCAGAAACATTAAAATCACATCGAGAACGGGTAAACGGTATTGATATGAAATCCCGAAATTTCCGGTAACCAAATTTTTTATAAAAATGAAAAATTGTTCCCAAAGCGGTTTATCCAACCCGAATGAAGCTTTCACTTTACCGGCCAGTTTGGGACTTAACAAAGGCGAAACAAATTTCTGCACCGGATCGCCCGGTGAAATCCTCAAAAGGAAAAACAAAAATATAATGAGAAGTAACAGCAAAAGAATGGACGTAAAAAACCGTTTGATTAAAATAAAAGTTAATCCTTTTTTCATTTCGTTCAATTCAATCTCCATTCCCAACAACGTTGAACCGTTCCAAGCGGATCAATTGAAATGTTTTTAATTTTTTTTGAATATACTGAAATGTTATCAATCCAAAATAAAAAAGTAACCGGTTGGTCTTTATGAATTTGCTCTTGAATTTTATAATAATATCCGGCTTCCTTCTCTTTTTCAACACCTTTTTCCAATTCGAGAAGAAGACGGTCGACTTTCTCATTTCTGTAACCGGCACTATTGGCAAAATATGTATTGAAATCGGAATACCAGTAAGGCTTCAAATCGATGGGAATCGGAACTACCCAACCTGCAATCCAAGCCTCAAGTTTTTTGCCGAACATGTTATTGAAAAATACATTAGGTTCTTGTTTTTCAACGGAAACTTCGATTCCAATTTCTTTCAGATTCTCTTTGATAATATTGGCCGTGTACTGCCTTCGCGGGTTGTTTCCTGGAATGAATAAGGTAAAAGAAAATTCAACTCCGTTTTTATCAACGGTGCCGTTTCCGTTCCGGTCAATCCAGCCTTCGCTTTCCAGAATCGATTTGGCTTTCCCGGGATTATATTCAAAAGGAGAAATGTTTCTGTTGATAAATTTCTTGAATATCGGTGAAACCGGACCGAAAGCTATTTCCGCTGCACCATTTAAAAATTCGTCGATAATTAATTTTCTGTCAATTGCCATTGTTAATGCTCGGCGCACGTTGGCATTCCCGAATAATTTATGCGGTTTAATTAATTTTTTTTCCCTCCATAATTTTTGATCGATATTGCTCCATCCCACATAATCGTATGAACGACCCTTTGTAATTACGGTTTTCAAATTTTCCGCCGCTTTCATACCCTCCAAATCTTCCGGACGAATATCATCCAACAGATCTATGCCGCCTTTTTTTATTTGGATAATTCTCGAATTATAATCCGGAACTATTTTAAATATCAAAACATCAATCATATTGTCGGATGACAAAAATGATTGCGGATTTTTTTCCAAAACGATTTTTTCGTTGCGCGACCAATTTTTCAGTTTATAGGGTCCGTTACCAACGGGCTCGAAATTAAGTGAAGATGTACCGAAATCTTTTCTGGCAATTCCCGCAAATTTATGTTCAGGCAGTACCGGCATATCGATGTCGAAAAGTTTTGCATTTCCATTTGCAAAATGAATAACAAGAGAATCTTCCGAAATAATTTCGAACGATTTGGAAAGATCAATATGTTTATTTTCCTCGAGGTAAAAATTATCGAACATATCGTAAAAACGGCTTTGCACAACCGGGTCGGAATAAACATCGAAAGAGAACAGCACATCGGTTGAAGTCAATTTTTTACCGTCGGTCCATTTAATATCGTCTCTTAATTTTATTTCCAGACTTTTCCGGTCATCCGACCATTTCAACTTCTCAGCCAAAAGAGGATAAGATTTTATGTTGCCTTCTTCATCATCCCATCTGTGCCCAACCAAACCGAGATAAATTAATTCGGAAATCCTTCCCTCGTTCAAATTCATTGTATAAAGAGGGTTGAGCGTTTCAACATCCGAAGAGATCCCGATTACCACCCGGTTTATTTTTTCGGTATTTCTTTGACAACTAAAGAAGAGCAAAAAAAGCGGGATAATAATAACTGTAATTAGTTTGTTTTTCATTTTTGCGGATTCCCGAATGATTTTTATTTTTAATTGTATATTCGAAATTAATAATTTTTACAATTTATAAAAAAACGGTTTCAAACTGTAAAAATATTTGCGAAATGCTACAAGTCGAAATAAAACATCTTAATTTTGAAAATAATAATATTAAAAAAGAAATTTTAAGAAATATCAACTTTTCTCTTTTACCGGGGAACGTTTATACCGTCTTCGGTTTGAACGGAAGCGGAAAAACAACCCTGCTTAACTCAATCATCGGAAATTTGGACGGAAGATTTTATTCCATTTCGGGAAATATTTACTGGAACGGTAAAAACATACTTTCACTGAGCGAGAGTCAAAAAACCGCATTCAGAAGAAAGCACGTGCGGTTTGTATTTCAAGACGCAATTACTTCGTTCGACCCCTTAAAAAAGACGGGTTACTATTTCAAAAACATTACCGCTCCACCGGATGAAATTAAGGAGATGTTAAATTATTTTCACTTACCCGGATATAAAACCATTACCGCCATGCACCCGTTTGAACTCAGTGGTGGTATGGCTCAAAGATTGAGTATTATGCTTGCGCTGCTTTCCGGAGCAAAATTGATTTTGCTCGACGAACCGACTTCCGCTTTGGATATTCCCGTTGCAAATCTATTGAAATTAAAACTGAGGGAGTTCGTTGAAAAGAGAGAGCTTATAATTCTCAATGTTACACAGGATTTTAAATTCGGGTTGAAGGTTTCCGATCAAGTTGCATTTTTGAAAAACGGTGTACTGTCTTCTTTTTCCTCCACGGAAAAATTCAAAGAAGACGAAAACATAATAAACAAATTGGCGGATTTGATTTGAACGAATTAATCAAAATTGAAAATATCGCTTACGATGTTGTAGAGCATAAACTTTTCACCGGCGGCGGCAGAAAAAATATTCTGAACAAAATTTCTTTCGAAATTAAGAAAGGCAGTCTTTTCGGCATCACGGGTGAATCCGGAAGCGGCAAAACCACGTTAATTAAGCTGTTGGCAAATATTTACAAACCGGTTACGGGAAACATTTTATACAACTTCCCTTTAATTAAAAACGGCAGAAGCAACGTGCAGGTTTTATTCCAGAACAGTGAAGATTTAATTAATCCGGCGCGCAAAATTGAAAATCAACTCAAGGATATAGCAGACGATCCCGGAAAAATAACGGAAGTGTTCGATGTGTTATCGTTAAATAAAAATTTGTTACAACAACGCGGCTTGGAGCTCAGCGGCGGGGAACGGCAAAGAATTGCATTGGCAAAATTATTACTGGTTCAACCGCAAGTACTCATTTGCGACGAACCATTCTCCGCTCAAGATCCGGCTTCAAAATTAAATTTTGTGGAATTGTTCAAAAAAATTAACAAGCAACTGGGCATTACCATAGTTTGTGTTTCCCACGAAATAGACATTTTAAAATTGTTTGTTACCGATTTGCTCATTTTGTACGGCGGACAGATTGCAGAAACCGGAAAAGCTCAGCCGGTTTTTGCCAAACCGGTGCATCCGTATACAAATTTTTTACTCCAGGCAATTGAATACAATTTGAGCGAAAAAGATTTGATTAACCGTAATGGTCTTGAAAACATTGAAGAAGGCTGCCCTTTTTACTTCCGGTGTAATGTAAAACTTGAAAAATGCAAAAACGAAGTCGATAAAATTGAGGAATCAAACCGGACGGTTTATTGCAACAATCCGTTAAAATAACTAATGTTTAAGAGGCAATCTGACGGTGAAATGAGAGCCTTCCCCTTCCTTACTTTGTACTTCGATGGTACCGCCGAGCAGCTCAACAAATTTTTTCGTTACCGAAAGTCCGAGTCCCACACCTTGATATTTTCTGTTCATTCCTTCGCTTATTTGCCTGAACGCTTCGAAAATTAACGACTGGTATTCATCGGGAATACCAATGCCGGTATCGATTACTTCAAGAACCATAGTTGCGTTTTCATCCTCACCTTCCACGCCAAGTTTAATTGTAATTTGACCTTGCTTGGTAAATTTTACTGCATTCTGCACCAAATTATTCACGATACGTGAAAACATTCTTTTATCCGTATCGGCAATAATTTCGGCGGATTGAACATCGAGATTCAGTTTCAATTCTTTCGATAAAATTTCATGCTCGAAAATTTTAACGGCATCCTTTACAAGCTGGGCAACATTTTCCGGTTCGTAGTTTATCTTCAAACGATGGGTTTCTATATCCGCTTGGTCTAAAATCAAATTGAGGGCTTCAGTGAGTCTGTTACTGCTTTTCAAAATTATTTCGGCCATCTCTTTCAATTCCGGGTCTTCCAATTCTTCATATAAAATGCTTGCATAGCCTAAAATAACTGTAACCGGGGTTCTGAGTTCATGACTCATATTGTCCAAAAAGACCGAATTCAATTCGGAAAGACTGGTACTTGAAGATGATATATGATTATTATCTGACAATTTAAATTAACTAAATTTATTTAATAAATAAGCTAATATTTATTCTGCTGATTTTCAAATACAATTTTCATCACTGTAAAATTTTTTCATACTTCCAAACATAACAATATTTTTCCCCTATCTTACATTTTCGATTTATTTTGTTTTTTGTTTATATTAATATTACACAAATATAAAATCTCGGGAGAAAAAATGAGATTCGTCAAACTTTCGCTTTTATTACTTTTAACATTGGTTATAGCAGGCGGATGCGCCTCGGTGGTTCTGGAACCAGCCGATTTTGCATGGCCGATAGAATCCGTTTTAAACGTTGACGAAAAAGGAAATATCCAAGACAACCGTTACTCGTTTTCGATTAACGTAAAACCGCTTTTTTTCGCCGAGAAACAAGACACACTCAATCTTCAAATGGAAAGCGTAAGAATTATAAGAGGAACAAAGGGTTATTATTATTTGATAGCCCCAACTTTCAAAAACGTTTATGTTTTTAATGTTGACGACGGCCGTATGGTTCTGGTTAATCAAATTCAAGTATCCGGAACCGGCTTGGAGCTTCCCGCATTCAATCAAAGACAGCCATACATTGAGCTTTTGGACGGAAACAAACATTTATACTTTATCAATCATTACGGTATCAAGGAGAGCGAAAGTGAAAAATAAGTTATTTCATTCAAGTTTAATTCTTCTTCTTTTTTTATTTAACCATTACACTTTTGCTCAGTCGGATTACCAAATTATGCAGGAATTCAAATCGAAACACAAATCCTTCGATATTGCAATCGATTATGCAAAAAATTTAAAAGAGCTCAATAATATCCGCACGGAAATCGATCATTTCAAAGAGGAATTTTCCTCCAACAAAAATCTTTTGGATAAAGCATTGTATCCGGACGATTTCAATTCGGCGTTAAATAAACTCTATTCAAAATTGGAAAGAGCCGAGAAAAGATTGGCGAGAATTTCCGGACTTGAACAAAAAGTTACAAAACTCAAAACCGATGTTTCCACAATGGCAAAAGAGCTCGAAAAATTATCCAGACAAATAGCCGAACTGAAAAGCGAAAACAAACAACTTCTCTCTCAAATTTTAAGATTAAAAAGAAAGCCTGAAAAAGATGCCAAAACAATCGATTCGCTCATTGCAATGGTTAAAACCCTTCAAGCGGGAATTGCGAAAAGGGATTCTCTTTTAAAAGATGTGATGGACAATATTTTTCTGACCGACCAAAAATTAAAATCGCTCAACCAAGCTGAGAAAAAGGAATTGTCCTCCAAAGTTCAAGGAACCAACTTGATTGAAAATATAGAATTTTTCATTGCCGATAACATTGAGCTCTTGAATGCCGGCGTATTCAAACCCGAAGATTTGCTTTCCCTGAAAGAGGAGAACAAAAAATTTAAATTGAGATGGGAATATTTCGGTCCTAAACTTGCAGACATTTACGCTTCGGATGAAGCTGAAAGACAACAAATAAAAACCGTCGACAGCCTGATTTCGGTGTGGGATTCAACCATCGTTTCAACTTATTGGCGTTCGGTCGATGAAATTTTTAGGAGCTATAACATTGAACTCAAACCGTTCCGCAACGGCAACGGGTTTTTTAATTCCGCCATGGCTTTTATCGATAAATTTTTGGATACCAAAAACGATATTAAACCGATTGAAAGACATCAGAAATTCGTTTACTTCCAAACGGTTTGGAATGATGAGTTCTCCAAAAAATGGCTGCCGGTTTTGCTGAAAGAAAATTTGTTTACCGAATTGCAAAAAAAAGAAATTGAAAGCAAACTGGAATTATGGGGTAAAACAACCGGGAAAACCACTTCGATAATGATTTACGTTTATGCAGTTATACTTATTATTTTAATTCTGGTTGTTTTCTACTTCTTTTACAAAAATAAAAATAAATCAAAATTCAAGGAAGAAACGGTTTCTAATTCCGGTGAAAACCCCGCAGGAAATTTTACAGAGGATGCGGGTCAAAACACGGAAGACCGCACGTCATAAATAATTTTTACGTTGGTAAACTATTTTTCTTATCGTATCAAATTCAAGATAAGGAAATTCCGATTGTAATACTTCTATGGCAACGGAGGCTTTTATTTTCCTTTTCCTCATCAGCTTGAACTTTTTACGGATTGTGTAATCCCTCAAAGTTCTTTCGTGCAAAAGTCCATTGTTTCTTAAAGTTTCATAAATGTCATCGCTAATCAAATCCTTCAAAGGATTTCTCAATTCCTTTTTCAATTCTTCTAATATTTCCATGTTTCCTCCGAAATTGATTAAAAGTTTTTTGTAAAGCGAATTATTAAACTTTAATTTTTCTTATTCTAATTTATCAAAATACTTTTCAGAGGCAACAGCATAACAATGTGGTTTTAGCAGGTTAAATAAATGGGGACAAATTTTTAACCGCATAGATATGCGGTTTTTCAGATTAAGCCTTTCCTTATGGCTTTGGCGACCGCTTCGGAGCGCGAATGGACATGCAACTTTCTGTAAATATTTCTGATGTGATGCCGGACCGTATCGACACTAATAAAAAGAGCTTCACCAATCTCATTATAATTATTCCCTTCCGATAGCAACGCCAGAACTTCTTTTTCCCTTCCGGTTAAATCAAACTTTTCCTGTCCGCTGTTCCGGATTTGATTTTCCTGAAATACATTTATAACTAATCTGGCGATTTGCGGGCTCATCGGTGAACCGCCGTTATATACTTCTTTAATGGCTTCAAGGAGTTTAGTCGGTGGGGTTTTCTTTACCAAATATCCGCAAGCACCGGCGCACAAAGCTTCGAAAACTTTGTTGCTGTCTTGATAAACCGTTAGCATTAAAATATCCAAACCGGGTTTAATTTCTTTAGCTTTTTTTACTCCTTCAATGCCACTCATTCCGGGCAATCCGATATCCATCAAAACTACATCCGGTTCTTTTACAGGCAATTCATTCAAAAAATCTTCGCAATTTGAATATGTTCCGATGCATTTGTATCCTTCCGTTCCGTTAATTAATGTGGCAAAACCTTCCCGGATGGTTTTGTTATCTTCAACAATTATAACGTTAATATCCATTTGCACCAAACCGTTTTTTTATCAATCAGAATATACGCAATTTAACTTTTCCTTTGAAAACAATTAATGTACCGGAATCCGCTGAGGAAATAATTTCCAAAGTTCCGTCCAATGCTTCCGCCCTTTCCCGCATATTAACAAGCCCGTTCCCTTTTTTATGCTTCTCCGGAAAACCGGTTCCGTTATCGTGTAGTTTAATTGTTATAAAATTTTCATGATAATCGATATCCAAATCCATTTGCGTGCATTTACTGTGTTTTATGCTGTTATTTATCGCCTCTTTAAAAATGAGGTAAAGATTTTGCTTATATTCAATATTTAATTTAATGTTTTTAATTTTATCCAAATGATTTATTTTAAATTTAATGCCTTTTTCGGAAAGTAAATCGTTGTATGAATCTTTTAATCTTACTATCAAATCGTAGAGGGAATCGCGTTTTGGACTGATAACCCAAACGGTGTCGCTCATTTCATCAACAAGCGATCTCGATAAATCGCTTATGTGTTTAATTTTATCGGTAAACTTAATATTTCCGTTGCCGGATTTTAATTCGTTAATGGCTAGTTCGCTCAGAATCGAAATTTCGGTCAGTCCCGCTCCGATGTTATCATGCAAATCCGCAGCCAGTTTGGTTTTCAGTTTTTCCATTGCAATTAAATTGCCAACCCTTTGTTTTATTATCAAAGTAATGGTTCCGCCAACAACAAGAATAATCAACAATATGAACCACCATTGCAACCAGAAAGGCGTTAAAATTTTAACGTAAACCGCTGTACCTTTTTTGTTCCAGACGCCGTCGTTGTTTGAACCCCGCACTCTGAAAATATATTCACCGGGATCTAAACCTTTATATACCGCTTTTCTGTATTTGGCCGAGACTTTCTGCCAATCTTTTTCAAAGCCTTCCAATTTATATTCGTATAAATTATCTACCGGATTGGTATAATCTATAGCGGAAAATTTGAATGAGATAAAATTCTGGTTGTGTTCCAATATTAATGAATCAATTTCCTCATTGACTTTTTTACCCATAATTTCAATTTCCGTAATTACTACTCCGGGGATGTGTTTGTTAATCACAATACTGTCAGGGAAAAAATAATTCAAGCCGTTTACACCGCCGAAAAACATTTCACCTGCAGCACTTTTGAAATAAGCGCCACCGCTGAATTCTTTGCCTTGTACTCCGTCGTGAAGATCGAAATGTGTAAAAGAGTTTTTAAAGGGATTCATTTTGAAAATTCCGTTATCGGAACTGATCCACAAAAATCCGGAATTATCCTCAAGAATTCCGTAAACTGCATCGCTTGTAAGTCCGTCGGAAAACATAAATCTTTTAAATTTACCGGAATTTTTGTTGAAGACGTTTAAACCTCCACCGTAGGTTCCGACAAATAATATTGAATCGTTCCGCACAAGTGAAACCAAAACCCTGTTATCGCTAAGCGAACCGGGATTATTATGACGGTTTTTGTAACTGTAAAATTTTTCTTTCTTGATATTAAATTTATTTAATCCGGCACCGTGTGTACCAATCCATAAAATGGAATCGTTCTCTTGCATTATTGAATAAACTTTGTTTCCGCTAATGGAAAATTGATTAGCGGGATCATGTTCAAAAGATTTGAACGACAGACCGGGTTTAATCTCAGGCGTAATTATTGTTCTTGCCAAGCCTCCGCCGTAAAGTCCCACCCATAAAACCGAATCGGCTTGAATCCATAAGGCTTGCACTTGGTTTCGTGGTAACGAGAAAAAATCTCCGGGGTCATGTTTATACGAGTAAAATTTATTTGTCTTTTTATCGAATCTGTTCAATCCCCCGCTGTATGTTCCAATCCATAGAGTATTGTATTTATCTTCAAGAATACATCTTACATGATTATCGGATATGGAATATTTATCCGACGGATTATGCTTGAAGTAAGTAAATTTATTTGTCTTTCTGTTCCATTTATTCAATCCGCCTTTGTAAGTTCCAATCCATAAACAGCTGTCTGAATCTTGATAAACCGCCCAAACAATATCATCGTTTAGTCCGCTACCATTTTCATTTTTATTTAAATATTTAAACTTTTTAACATCTTTCTCGGCGATGGAAATACCTTTACCAAGGTGGTAACCGATCCAGACCAATCCGGAGTTATCGGTGTAAACCGATAAAATTTCATCGGACAGTAAATTGTTCTGTGCGGAATTAAAAAATATGTGGTGTTCCAAATGATTATCAAACATTGCAAGTCCACCGCCAAAAGTACCAACCCATATATTTCCTTCGTTATCTTCTGAAATTGAAATCACCCTGTCGTCGCAGAGTGTGCCGTTTTTTTTGTTGAAAGTTTTGAATTTTATATTTTGCGGGTTAGTGCCGGCTTTGTTAATCTTGGTATAACTTATACCTCCGTGAAACGTTCCCACCCAAAGATTGTTTTTTTTATCTTCATAAATTGTGGTAAGTCTGTTATCACAAATACTTCCGGGATTTTTACTGTCGTGAATAAATCTTTTAAATTTTACTTTACCTTGATTATCGATATAAAGTTTGTGCAATCCGCCGCCGAATGTGGCAATCCAAATATTACCGTAATGATCTTTTAAAATATCTGTTATGCGGTTTGAGAGCAGACTGTTTTTGTCTTTTTCATTTTTATAGTAATATCTTTTTCTTCCGTTCGACGGGTTAAAACGGACCAAGCCTTTTCCCCATGTACCTATCCACAAAACTCCGTCATCGTCTTCACAAATAGCACTAATGGCACTATTGCTGTTGCGCGACAAGATGATAGGATAGTCGTAAATTTGTTCATCCTCAATATTGAACCAATCGCTCAAACTGGCGATATCATACTTTTCGAAAGTTCCTATTTTTCTGTTAAACTTATTGA
>JALSTB010000065.1 GCA_026983955.1 Melioribacteraceae bacterium | reverse complement strand
ATTGAGCAATTGTCCCTTTGGATATTTTATTCAAATTTATTGTATGACAATTCTTTTAAAAAGAATGTTTGGAAGATATTCTTCTTCATTCCCACGCAAGCGGGCGTCCGTTTCACTTTCCGGATTTGACTTGTAACCTTGATTTTTGCAAAGAGTTAACGGGAATTTCTATCCCGGAGGCCATTGCATCCGGCGCCCGCCAAGAAGATGCATGTGCAAATGGTAAACTTCCTGACCGCCGTTTTTGTCGCAGTTAATTACCAAGCGGAAACCGTCTTTTGAAATCCCTTCATTTTTTGCAATTTCATTGGCTGCATCGAACATTGCCGCAAGTAAACCGGCATGTTTTTCGCCGGAAATTTCCCGCACAGTTGGGATTTCCTCTTTCGGAATTATTAAAATGTGAACCGGTGCTTGTGGATTAATATCACGGAAGGCAAGAACCTGTTCGTTTTCATATACAATATCGGCCGGAATTTCACGGTCGATTATTTTTTTGAAAATTGTGCTCATCGGATTACCCCGCAATTTTAACAAAAATTAACACTTTCAATTTTCTTTTTCAATTCCGTATTTTTTCATTTTGTTATATAAATGACTTCGTTGAATATCAAGCGCTTCGGCGGTTTTGCTGATATTCCAATTATGTGCTTCCAATTGTTTCAGAATAAAAGTTTTCTCCGCTTTCTCTTTGAATTCTTGAAATGAATTTGTTACACTTAACAAATCGTCATTGTGTTGATCTGAAATGGGAGCATACTTTTTAACATCTGCAAGGGATAATTTTTTACCGGGCACCATTATCACGAGCCGTTCGATAAAATTCCTCAGTTCCCGCACATTGCCATGCCACGGAAGCGTTTTAAGAAATTCGAGTGCTTCACGTTCAATCTCTTTTCCGGGGAAGTTGTTTTTCAAACAAATTTGTTTCATAAAGAAGTTAGCAAGAAGCGGAATATCTTCCTTTCTTTCCCTCAAAGGCGGAATATAAACCGGAATAACGTTCAGTCTGTGAAACAAATCCTCACGGAAATTCCCGTTTTCAATTTCTTTTTGAAGATTTTTGTTAGTTGCCGAAATTATTCTTACGTCAACACTTATTTTGGAATTCCCACCGACGCGCTCTATAACGTTGTTTTCGATTGCACGTAACACTTTTGCTTGGGCTTGGAGACTCATATCGCCCACTTCATCCAAAAACAGCGTGCCACCGTTTGCCAGCTCGAATTTCCCAATCCGTTTTTGCTGTGCTCCCGTAAATGCTCCCTTTTCGTGTCCGAAAAGTTCCGATTCAATTAATTCGTTGGGGATTGCGGCACAGTTAACTTCAATAAACGGTTTATCGGCGCGGTTGCTGCGTTTATGGATTTCGCGGGCAACCAATTCTTTACCTGTTCCGTTATCGCCCGTTATCAAAATCCTTGCATCGGTCGGTGCAACCCGTTCGATTGTAGCCAAAATATCTTTTATCGCTTTGCTCTCTCCCAAAATTTGGGTTTCGCTTTGCAAGTCTTTTCTTAATTGTTCGTTCTCTTTAATCAAATTGGAAGTTTTAAGTGCATTGCGGATGCTTATTAATAATTTATCACGGTCAATCGGTTTTTCAATAAAATCGAAGGCGCCAAGTTTGGTTGCTTTAATGGCATTTTCCACATTGCCGTGCGCAGAAATAATTATTACACTCAGAATTAGTTTTTTCCCGGTTATCCATTTTAGAATTTCAAAACCGGATTTGCCGGGCATTTGAATATCGAGCAGCAAAACATCGAAAGGTTCAGTCCCCAGTTTATCTATCCCTTCTTGTGGATCCGTGGAATAATCGACGGTGTAACCCTCGTATTCCAAAATCATTTTCAGACTTTCACAAATTTCTTTTTCGTCGTCTATTATTAAAACCCTGCTCATCTTTTCCGTTAATTAGTTGGAATTGTTGTATAAAATAAAAAATACAGTTTCATTATTTGTGACGGCATCAGTCCGGCGTTTTTGTTCAATTCTTTCCCAAACATTTCTCCGAGGTGGTTTGTTAGAATGTCGCGTCTGTCCAAGCCGCCTCCTACTTCAAACGATGCTTCGAATAACTCTACAAAAATACCCATAAACTTCGATAAATTAAAGAAGCCTTCGTTGTAACCTAAAAAAGCATTACCGAAAAAATGTGCCACCTTGTCTTTATCGCCGAAATCCGAAACGGGCGAATCGAAATAAATTGCAGAAGGCAGATTTTTAATTTTCTTCTTGAATAAATTTTCATCCACAGACGGAAGATGCAAATCGAGCGTGCCCAACAAAGGTAAATGAACCGGCATCTTATTGAATGGCAATGTAGCAAAAGTTAGTGTGAGTAATGCTTCGGAAATATCGCCGTTATGATATTGCAATGCACGGGTATAAATCGTATCGATTAATTCCAAATCGCCATGGTTTTCTTTCAACTTTAAAAACTTCTCCGACGCAACGAACTCTGAAATGTAATAAACCGCATCCGAAAGGCTTTGGTTGCTTTGTGCCTTGTTTGGTTGCGGAAATAATATCAGACAAGTAATAATTATCAGATTCCGGTAAATTTTATTCATACCAAAATATATTATTTATTCTCCGAAAAAAGCAATATTTTTAAAGAAAGAAAACCCTGCGGTTTCACAAATTAAAATAGTTAAGTTTTAGTTTTATCGTAACCGTAAAATTAAAAATTTGAAAGGAGCAAAATGAATTTCAGTTTCACCGAAGAACAAATTTTGATAAGGAAAACGGTTCGGGAATTTGCCGAGCAGGAAATAAAACCACGTGCAAAAGAATTGGACGAGCGTGAGGAGTTTTCCCCCGAATTGACTAAAAGGATGGGTGACTTGGGACTTTTCGGGATGAACTTGCCCGAAAAGTACGGCGGACAAGGAATGGATACACTTTCCTACATTATTGCGGTTGAAGAACTGGCGCGGGTCGATGGTTCGCACGCCGCCACACTTGCCGCACACAATTCGCTTGGAATAGGACCTATTTATTATTACGGCACCGAGGAACAAAAGCAAAAATATTTGCCCAAACTTTGCACCGGTGAACACCTCTGGGCGTTCGGACTAACCGAGCCGAATGCGGGTTCCGATTCCAGAGGAACCAGAACCACTGCAAAGCTTGAAGGTGATGAATGGGTGATTAACGGATCGAAAATTTTTATTACAAACGGCTCGGCGGAAATATCGATGGGAACTACCGTGCAAACGGTTACCGGAGTTTCGGATGAAGGAAAAAAAATCTTTACAACTATTTTGGTGGAAAACGGAACTCCCGGGTTTACTGCAAAAGTAATGCACGGGAAAATGATGTGGCGTGCTTCAAATACATCGGAGCTTTATTTCGATAATTGCCGTGTTCCCAAAGAAAATTTGCTCGGTGAAATAGGACAAGGTTCCAAAATTATGCTCAGCACACTCGATAACGGAAGGCTTTCAATTGCTGCAATGGGTTTGGGCTTGGCTCAAGGTGCTTACGAAATGGCACTTAAATATGCAAAGGAAAGGGAACAGTTCGGAAGACCTATTTCCAAATTCCAAATTATTGCATTCAAACTTGCCGATATGGCAATGAAAATAGAACTTGCCAGAAACCTTTTATATAAAGCCTGCTGGCTGAAAGACCAAGGCGAATTGTTTGCTAAAGAAGCAGCGATGGCTAAACTTTATTGTTCCGAAATTGCCAAGGAAGTCGCCGACGATGCAGTCCAAATTCATGGCGGTTACGGACTTATGAAGGAATACGATGTTGAAAGATTTTACCGCGACCAACGTTTGCTCCAAATTGGCGAAGGTACTTCGGAAATTCAACGGCTGGTTATTTCGCGGTATATCGGTTGTTGACTTCAAATGGGCTTTGGCTTTTCAGTTCCGTTATTTTGCCGGTTAGTGAAGTTTTTCCAACCGGAATTGGAATTCCGGAAATCAGGTTCGCCGTGTCGATGCTTTCGGCTGAGTGTGGAAAATTATATGCGCTGCGAGTGAGCTACACCACAATGTACTCCTTAATATTTTTATTATATGGAGAAAATTTGTAACTTTTTTATTTCGTTAACGTCAAAATATTCGTTAGTGAAATTCACCAAGTTGTTTATCGGAGAAAAATAATGAAGAGATTCGTATTAATTTTATTCCTAACCGTATTTGCGCTTACGCAGAGCTTATTTGCTCAAAAAGTTTTAACATTGGAAGAAGCAATAACAATAGCGTTAAACAAAAATACGGACGTTATAAAAGCCAAAAACAATTTGGAAACCAACCGTTCGCAAGTTAAAAGTGCATACGGCGATTTGTTGCCCGATTTCGGTTTGCGCGGTAGTTGGAGTTGGACGCGAATAAACGATGACGGCGGCGCAAAGATAATCGATTTTTTCGGAAGGGAAACAACTCAACCCGCATCTAGAACCGATTCGAGAAATTGGGTGCTTTCCGCCGGTGGAAACATAATTCTGTTCGACGGTCTTTCCAATTTGGCTAACATTAATCAAAAAGCGGATGAACTTAACGCTGCGGAAAACCTGTTCGAAAAATTAAAACAGGACATAGTTTACCAAACAACCGAATTGTACTACAATGTTTTGAACGCCCGGGAATTGGTTAAAGTAAGGCAGGATAATTTGAAATTCAACAAAAAACTTTACGAGGATATTCAGGAAAGAAACAAAGTCGGTCAAGTACCGATGGCAGATGTTTATACACAACAAGTACAATTAGGCAATGCACAACTGGCGTTAATCCGTGCTCAAAACGATTATGAAAATGCAAAAAGCATTTTGCTGAATTTCTTGGCACTCGATGTTTTGGAAAATTACAGACTTGAAGACCCGATCCGTGAAAAACAGAAAGTTGAGCTTGACAGTTATATAAGGGAATTTCAAGATATTGAAAGCATGGTTAATGTTGCTCTTCAAAACAGAAAAGATTTTATCGGTAAAAAGCTATCTCTCTCTTCCGCACGTGAAGGATTGACAATTGCGCAAAGCGGTTTGTTTCCCAGTTTAAGTGGAAATTATAATTTTTCCACACGCGCAAGTTCTCCGGACGATTTGTTCACAAGAAGGGAATGGTCGCTCGGTTTAACTTTAAACATTCCTATTTTTTCAAACTGGAATACCGAATCGGCAATTCAATTTGCGAAAATTAAAATTGATAATACCCGTGAAGAACTTAACGCATTGGAACGTCAGATTAAAATAGATATCAAACAAGGATATCTCGATTTGGTTGCGGCGAAAAAACGACTCGATGTAAGTACGGCAAATGTTAAAGCTGCCGAGGAGAACAGAAAAATCAATCAAGAAAGATATAAACTCGGTTCGGGAACAATTCTCGATGTTTTACAGTCCGATAAAGATTATACTCAAGCGTTAAGCGATAACATTAACGCATTGTACGAATATTATAAATTAAGAGACAAATTGCTTAATTCGCTCGGTCGGGTTAACCCGAATGCTTATGAAGGTAAAAAATAAAAATTTAAAATAATTCTAAAGGAGTTTACAGATATGGCAAATTCTAAGCCGGGAAACAAGAAGAAAATTTTGATATTCGGATTTCTTGCGGTTTTGCTTGCAGTGGTAGTAGTGTTGATTATTCTGAATAAAGACAAAGAAAAAGTAATTAAAGTTGAAACGGAAAAAATTACAAGGCGCGATATTACACAAGTGGTTTCCGCTACCGGAACAATTAATCCGGTCGATCAAGTGATTCTGCGCCCCGAAGTAACCGGTGAAATAGTTGAACTGCCGGTAAAAGAAGGGGACAAGGTGCGGAAAGGGCAGTTGTTAATCAGATTAAAACCCGATCAATACATTGCCAGAAGAAACAAGGCAAAAGCAAGCCTCGATTTTGCCAAAGCCACATTGGCCGAACGCCAGGCATCGCTTGCCGAAGTTGAGGCTAATTATAAAAGGGTCAAAGAATTATATGCAAAAAATCTTGCCAGTGAAGCCGACTTGGAATCGGCGCGTTCAAGTTATTTACGTACAAAAGCTCAAGTGGATGCGCAAATATCGTCCGTAATGCAAGCTGAAGAAAGTTTTAAAGATGCGGAAGTTGAATTGGCTAAAACAGCTATTTATTCCCCGTTAAACGGAACAATAACGGTATTGAATGTTGAAAAAGGCGAACGTGTGCTTGGAAGTTCTTTTAGTCAAGGTACGCACTTGATGACCGTAGCCGATTTAAACAGAATGGAAGCAACTGTGGAAGTTGACGAAAACGACGTTGTTTTAATCTCGGTAGGCGATACCGCAAAAATAAAAATCGATGCTTTCGGAGAAAAAGAATTTTTGGGAACGGTTTCCCAAATAGGTAATGCGGCAAAAGCAACCGGATTGGGGACGCAAGAAGAAGTTGTTAATTTCGATGTCAAAATAAGACTGGATAACCCCGATTTGCAAATCCGTCCGGGAATGTCTTGCGATGCAGAAATTCAAACGGAAACCAAAAAGGATGTGCTTGCCGTTCCCATTCAATCCGTAACATCGCGCATGCCGAAGCAGAAAGGTGATAAAGGGAAACCGGACAGAAGGAAAAAGAAGAAACCGGTTGAAGTTGTTTTTATCGTCGAAGGCAATTTAGCCTTGATGAAACCTGTAAAAACCGGCATTAGTGACGATTCATATATCGAAATTATTAAAGGCGTTGAAGAAGGGCAAATGGTTGTTACGGGACCTTACCGTGCAATTTCCAAAGAACTTCAAGACAGCTCACGGGTAATATTGAAAAACAAATTTTCTCATGACAAAGACAAAAACAGAAAAAGCGGAAAGTAGATGAGTAATATAATCAAGCTGGAAAACATCGCGAAAATTTATGAAGTCGGTGCGGAAAAAGTTCATGCATTGAAAGATGTTTCCTTAACAATAAATGAAAACGAATATGTTGCAATAATGGGTCCGTCCGGTTCCGGAAAATCAACATTGATGAATATTATCGGTTGTTTGGATACACCGACCAAAGGAACATATATTTTTACCGGAGTGAATGTAAGCGACATGGACGACAATGAACTGGCCGAAATCCGTAACAAAGAAATCGGCTTTGTTTTTCAAACGTTCAACCTTCTGCCGCGTTCGAATGCTTTGCATAATGTTGAACTCCCGCTTATTTATGCAGGAATTCCGAAAACCGAACGGAGGGAAAAAGCAATTCAAGCACTTAAAAGCGTTGGTTTGGAAGACAGAATTTATCACAAACCGAACGAACTTTCGGGTGGACAAAGGCAGCGTGTAGCAATTGCACGTGCACTTGTAACGAATCCATCAATCATATTGGCCGATGAACCGACTGGTAACCTCGATTCCAAAACCGGGGAAGATATTATGGCTTTGTTCAACGATCTCCATTTGAAAGGGCATACAATAATTTTGGTAACCCACGAAGAATATATCGCGGAACATGCGGAAAGAATTATCCGTTTAAGGGACGGATTAATCGAAAGGGACGAACCGGTTACACAAAGAATAATTCCGAACCATACTCTAAATGAAGGATAATTATGAAAAAATTCTTTTTCGATTTGAAAGAAGGAATCATTATTTCGCTCAAGGCAATTCGTGCCAATAAAATGCGAGCGGTTCTTACCACTCTGGGAATTATTATCGGAATTGTTGCCGTTACCACAATGTCCACTGCAATTGTCGGTTTGCGCGAAGCCTTTCTCAGCTCTCTTTCTTCGCTGGGCAGCGACGTTTTATATGTTGATAAATTCGAATGGTTCGGCTCGAAAGATTGGAGGAAATACCGGAACCGGAAAGACATAACATACGACCAATATGTAAAGCTGAGGGAAATGCTTTCACCCGGTTCTTACGAAGCGATGGCGCCGAATAAAAGAACTTTCGGAAAAACCGTAAAATATAAACAGCGGTCGGTTCAAGCCACTTTGATTTACGGAACCACGGAAGAGTTTATAAAAACCAGCGGTGCAATTCCCGAAAAAGGCAGATTCATGAACGAATTGGAAGTTAAAGCCGGAAGACGTGTTTGCATAATCGGGCAAGATATTGCCAATAATTTGTTCCCGAATACCGATCCGTTGAACAAGTACGTAAGAATAAATAACGTACCGTTAAAAGTAATCGGGGTTTTGGAAAAACAAGGCAGCGCTTTCTTCGGCAGTTTCAGTATGGACGGTCAAGTTATAATGCCGCTTAAAGTTTTCGAACGGCTGTTCGGTCAACGCAGAGGCAGAATGCTAATTGACATTAAAGTTGCCGATGTAAACAAAATGGATGATGTTAAAGAGGAAGTAATTTCGGTGATGAGAACAATACGGAAAGTTCCGCCCGGCAAACCTAACGACTTTGCAGTGAACCGGCAGGATGTTTTTACCGAAATTTACGATAAAACAGTTGGGGTGGTTGCCCTTGCCGGTATTGTAATTACCGCTCTTTCGCTTTTTGTCGGTGCAATAGGAATAATGAATATTATGTTTGTCTCGGTTACCGAAAGGACAAAGGAAATCGGAATCCGTAAAGCAATAGGTGCACGGACTTGGTCGATTTTGTTACAGTTTCTGTCCGAATCGGCTATAATTTGTATGATTGGTGGAATAATCGGACTGATAATTTCTTTCCCATTAAGTTTGATAATCGATAGATTTTTACCGACGGCAATGCCACTAGATATTGTTGCTCTTTCTCTTCTCATTTCCGCATTGGTTGGAATTATATCGGGATTTTTGCCTGCGTACAAGGCGTCAAAACTAAATCCGGTTGAGGCGTTGAGATATGAGTAAAAGAAAAATATCGACTAATGTGCAATTGATAGAAAGCGTAAGGATGGCAATGGATTCCCTCCGTGCAAATAAATTGCGCTCCGCTTTAACTTTGTTGGGAATTGCAATCGGCCTCTTTTCGATTATTGTTGTTATGACCTCCATCGGTGCTATTCAAAACAGTTTTGAAGATGCGTTTAACTCAATCGGTACAAATAATTTTATTATTCAAAAATATCCTGCAATCCGGATTGGACACGGTGCACGGGCAAAATACAGAAACAGAAAAGACATTACTATTTCTCAAGGCGAAAGACTAAAAGAAATTACTCGATTACCCGAAGCTGTTGGAATTTCACTAAGAAAAAGCAGTCGAACGGTAAAATACAGAAATAACAAAACCAATCCGGACGTTACACTCGTCGGTATGAACCTCGATCAATTTAAAATTGAAGATTATGAAATCGAAAACGGCAGGGGATTTAGTCAACAAGATATGCGCTCATCAAAATTCGTTTGTATCATCGGCAATGATATTGTCCGGAAGCTCTTCAATACAATTGATCCGGTTGGACAAACAATAAAAATAGACAACGCAAAATTTGAAGTAGTCGGTACCGTTAAGAAAATTGGAAGTATTTTGGGACAAGGACAAGACAATTTTGTTGCCATTCCAATCTCAACTTACGAAAGGTTATTCGGTGATAAAAGCAGTGCGCAAATTACGGTGATGGCTCAGAGTGAAGAATTGTTGCCCAAAACGATGGATGAAGTTATCGGCGCGTTGCGCACAATCAGAAAGGTTCCCCCGGGTAAAGAGAATGATTTCGAAATTGTAACAAACGAACAACTGATTGAGCAGTTTAACGACATTACAAAGTATTTCAAACTTGGAGCGGGAATCATAGCTTTTATAGCTTTGATTGCTGCCGGTATAGGCATAATGAACATAATGCTTGTGAGCGTTACCGAACGAACCCGCGAAATTGGAATCAGAAAAGCAATTGGTGCCAAAAAAATTATAATTAAAACACAGTTTATTATCGAGTCGATTATTTTGTCGCTCATCGGCGGATTGATAGGAATTTTACTTGGAGTTATCGGCGGTAATATTGTTGCGGTTTATTTGGGTGTTACCGTTATTTTACCTGTCGAATGGATTTTTATCGGCTTGATCGTAACTTCTATAGTGGGAATAATCTTCGGTGTTTATCCGGCGGCTAAAGCATCCAACCTCGATCCCATTGAGGCATTACGCTACGAATAATTCATCCCGGAATTGAAATTTAAATTTTTGCGGTTTATTTTACACTTGCAATTATCAACGGGGTAAAAATGGAAAACTATACGGATAACGGGCAACCTTCTCAACTAACGGGGTTGAGTATTCTTTTTTCACAAATGACAAGGGATATGAAATTCGTCGGAATGTTTTCGATAATTTACGGAGCCGTTACTTCCTTGTCGATTATCGGAGCACTGATGGGGGTGCCGCTTATTTTCGTAGGTATCAGAATGAGGGATGCGGCGGATTATTTTCAAGCATATCAGATGACAAAAGACCGTACGGCTTTAATTAATGCTTTCGATGCTCAAGCGAAATTTTTCAGAATAACTAAAATTCTAATAATCATAAGTCTAATTTTAATGATTGGTTATTTTGTTTTGATTTTTTCCATGTTCTCATATTTATTTCATCAAGTGCCGGATTATGAAAGCATAACGCATCTGTTCTGATATAGTGACGTACTTTTATTTTCCCTTGAATTAGCATTTATATCAAATTAGATTTGTAATCGATTTTATTTATTAATTACAATGCTATGACCGGTTTTTACATTTTAGTTATATCATTTTAAAACAGCAGAAAAAATTTTTGCGAAAATCGATTACATACTTCATTGCGTGGATTGTTTTTTTTACCACCGGCGATTTAATTGCGCAAAACCGTTTACTGACTTTGCCCGCTGCCGATACCTTCCGTGTCAATCTGCAAAATGAATATACGCTTTCGGCAATATCTGTTGTTCCGTTTTCCGAAAAAGTATATTTGAAAAATAAACAGCTTTCCGCAAATGACTACAAAATCGATTACTTGTCGAAAAAATTAACGCTTTCTGATAATCTACAATATTCAATATTTGATACTTTAATAGTAAAATACAAAAAAATCTTGATTCCTTTGAAGAGCGAGTATAAAAACAAAACCCTTGTTTACAAATACGATGATTTGCGGAAAGATACTCTTTTGGTTATAAAGGAAAAAGCCGAACAACTGACGCCCGAAAATATTTTCGGTGCTAACATAAAAAAAAGTGGTGCAATTGTTCGAGGCTTCACGCTCGGTACGAATAAAGATTTTTCACTTACATCCGGATTAAGGTTACAGCTCTCCGGAAAGCTTTCCGATGAAATTGAAATTGTCGCCGCACTCACCGACGAGAATACACCGATTCAACCGGAAGGGAACAGTGAAAGACTTGAAGAGTTGGATAAAGTGTTTATACAAATACGGCATCCGTACGCAGCGGGAATTTTCGGTGATTACGATTTGGTGACCGATATAGGAGAGTTCGGTAAGGTAAACAGAAAACTGCAAGGTTTGAAAGCGGATGTGAATATAAAAGGCTATTCCGGCTCACTTTTCGTGGCGAGCTCAAGAGGCAAATTTACCACAAACAAATTCCAAGGCAGCGACGGAGTGCAAGGTCCGTACATCCTCCGCGGTGAAAACAACGAAAAAAATATTATCGTTATTGCGGGAAGCGAACGTGTTTTCCTCGATGGCAAACAATTGGTGCGCGGTGAAAACAACGATTATGTTATCGAGTATGCAAATGCTCAAATAACTTTCACACCAAAAGTTTTGATTACTTCGGCAAGCAGAATTATAGTCGATTTTGAATATACCGACAGAAAATATGAAAGAAATATTTTCGGGGGTAACGCCGGGGTGAACTTGTTTGATAATAAATTAAATGTAAAAGTTAGTTATGCGCGTGAGGGTGACGACAAATTCGCACCAATAGATTTTATACTGAATGACGAAGACAAAATAATTCTTGGTAATGCCGGAGACGATTTTACCAAAGCCGTTAAATCCGGTGTTACTCTGGCTCAACCCGATTCATCCGGTAATGTGAAAGGCACATATACAAAAGTTGATACGTTAATCGATGGTAAGCAATTCACTTATTATCTTTATGCTCCGGGTTCACCTCTATCGCTTTATAATGTCCGGTTCAGCTTTGTTGGCGAAGGAAAAGGGGATTATATCAAGGAAGGACTTGGGAATTATAAATTTGCCGGAACCGGTAACGGTTCGTACCTTCCGGTAGTTTTTCTGCCGGTGCCCCAACTTAAACAAAGCGGTAATCTTGTTGTTACCGGCAAACCTTTTAATGGTGTTACGGTAGGGTTTGAATTGGCCGGCAGTTTATTCGACAAAAATATATTCTCCGCTGCAGACGATAACGACAATGACGGTATCGCACGGAATATTTTTGTGAACATCAAAAATCAAAATGTGAGCTTGGCCGGACTCGATCTGGGTGAGTTGGGTTTTAAATTCAGAGACCGTTTCGTTCAGAGCAGATTCACTACAATAGACCGTTACAACGAGGTTGAGTTTAACCGGAATTATAACATAACCGGAAATGCACTAAACCGTGATGAGACGTTGCGGCAATTTGCTTTATCACTTTCCCCAATCAAACAATTAAACATTAATTCCCGTTATGATTATTTATCAAAAGGGGAATTGAGAACTAACCGGTATGTGAATAATTTGAAATTAACTGAAGAAAATAAATATGAAATAAATATAAACTCGGATTATTTAAATAGCAACAATCCGGTTAACCGTACGAAATGGCTTAGAACCAACGGTAATGCTTCCGTTTCATTTTGGAAGCTCAAAACCGGATTGGAATTTTTATATGAAAATAAAGATGAGAAACGCACAGGAAAAGATTCTTTGCTTGCCACTTCACTTAAATATGCCGATGTTTTGCCATATGTGAGCTTTAACGCAGTGCGAAATTTAACTTTAATATTAAAATATTCATTTCGTAATGAATATTTTCCTCTTAAAAATAAATTGGAAAAAGAATCGTGGGCGCATACTCAAATTTACTCTCTTGCTTATTCACATAAACGGTTTAACACCAGATTGGATATTACTTTACGAAATAAAAAATACACTTATGCTTTCAAGCAACTCGGGCGCACCGATAATGAAACGGTTTTAATCAGATCTGATTCGAGATTCAATATTCTTAAAAGATTTATTTCAGGAAATATTTATTATAATACGGCAACGGAAAAAACCGCCAAACTTGAGCGGGTTTATATCCGCGTTCCGCAAGGTACCGGTAATTATGAATATCTCGGGGATTTAAATAATAACGGTGTTGCCGATGAAGATGAGTTTGCTCCAACTATTTACAATGCCGATTATATTTTAACAACAATCCCCACCGATGAACTCTTCCCGGTAATCAATTTGAAAGCAAATGTCAGATTTAAGATTGATCCCTCGAAATTGGTTAAACCGGTATCTTTTTGGAGTAAAGCGCTGGCTTCGTTTTCAACCGAAACATCTTTCAGGGTTGAAGAAAAGAGCAAAGAAAAGGATTTGGAAAAAATTTATTTGATGAAGTTCGATAATTTTCTAAACGACTCCACTACAATACACGGATTCAATGTTTTTCAAAACGATTTTTACATTTTCAAAGGCAGAAGGGATATTTCGTTCAGATTCAGATATTTGCAACGTAATAGCTTGAATCAGTTTAACTCCGGGGTGGAAAAAGGATATTACCGTCAGCGCAGTGCTAGAGTTGATTTTAAATTGGTGAAAGAAATAAATATAAGAAGTGAATTTATAAATTTGATAGATAATGTAATGGCGCCTCCGGTTTCAAACCGCGTAAGGATTTTAACCGAAAATTTATTGTCATTTGAATTGTCGTACCGCCCGTTAAACAAATTGGAAATCGGTTTTAAAATTAAGACGGGAAGAGACACGGATAAATATCCGGTAAAACCCACGGTAATAGATTTTAATTCACAATCGTTAAGATTAACATACTCGATGTTGAGAAAAGGAAGGATACGGTTTGAGATTGAACGGAACGAGCTTAATCCGAATACCACGGAGAACAAAATCCCTTTTGAAATACTGAAGGGAAATACAGTTGGGAAAAACTACCGCTGGATGTTAAATTTCGACTACCGGATTTTCAGGTATTTGCAAATTACGGCAAATTACACCGGCAGGTTGCAAGGTACGGGAAAAGTAATAAATATTTTGCGTGCGGAAGCTCGCGCACATTTTTAAAAAAAGGATGCGGTATGGAAGTAATATCTTACATGATCGAAGCTCATGTATTCAAACGTGTAAATAATAAAATTAAATATTTAATACTAAAACGTTCTAATAATCAAATATATCCGGGTGTTTGGCAAATGGTTACCGGCACAATTCGTAAAAATGAAAAAGCATTCGAAACCGTTTTACGTGAGATTAAAGAGGAAACTTTAATTCAACCGGAAAGATTATGGGTTGTGCCTTTTGTGAATTCTTTTTATTCATGGCAGAAAGATTCGATTTGTATGGTGCCCGTTTTCTGTGCGGAAGTAGAACAAAATGCCGGAGTGGTTCTTTCGGAGGAACATTCCGAATACCGCTGGGTGGATGCTGAAGAGGCAAGTGAATTGTTTGCTTGGGATGGTCAGCGTAAATCCCTTGCCGTAATTAATGAATATCTGACAAAGGAAAATTCTTATTTGCACTTTACCGAAATTCCGATAAAGTAGAACCGGTTTTTACTTAGTGCAAGTTTTTATTTTTAAATCCCTCCCTGCCATTCGGTGAAAGTGAAATAAAAGCACAAACAGATGCTGAAACAAGTTCAGCATGACAAGTCTTTTCGTGACGATTTTTGTGGTGTCATCCCGAACTTGATTCGGGATCTAAAAGAAACCGGTTAACGTTCCAAATCATTCTGTGAAAGTGAAATAAAAGCACAAACAGATGCTGAACCAAGTTCAGCATGACAAGACTTTTCGTGACGTTTTTTGTGGTGTCATCCCGGACTTGATTCGGGATCTAAAAAGAACGGATTTACGTTCCGAGTCATTCAGCGAAAGGGGTAAATAAAAAGGCAGATTCAGATGCTGAAACAAGTTCAGCATGACAAGACTTTTCGTGACGATTTTTGTGGTGTCATCCCGAACTTGATTCGGGATCTAAAAGGAACGGTTTACGTTCCAAATCATTCGGCGAAAGGGGTAAATAAAAGGCGCATTCAGATGCTGAACCAAGTTCAGCATGACAAGACTTTTCGTGACGATTTTTGTGGTGTCATCCCGAACTTGATTCGGGATCTAAAAAGAACGGATTTACGTTCCGAGTCATTCAGCGAAAGGGGTAAATAAAAAGGCAGATTCAGATGCTGAAACAAGTTCAGCATGACATGTAAGAGATGCTGAAATAAATTCAGCATGACGGGCTGTTTGCCTTGTCATCCCGCTTCGTACCGTCATCCCGGACTTGTTCCGGGATCTAAAAGGAACGGATATTCGCACCTTGTCATTCCTGCTTATTCCCACCGATCACTGGTC
>JALSTB010000064.1 GCA_026983955.1 Melioribacteraceae bacterium | reverse complement strand
GAGTCAACTGTTGAGGGAGCTGTTGCTAAAACATTTATTGTGTCACCCGGATTTGTAAAAACTAGTTTTTCTTCAGGTTGAATAATTTTAAGTCCGCTACCCAACTCGAGAAAAATATCCTCAGTTTGTTTGGAAGCATCGGCACTACGGAAAACAAAATTCAAGGAAGTTATGTGCTCGTTAGGATTGGTTATATTGTAAAATTCCCGCGGATAACCGATCGTCAACATGTAAAGATTGTCGGAAATACGTATCAAAGAAGGTTGCACCGAATTATCGCCCCAATTACCAATGACATGTTGCCATTCACCTAAATTTGTATTAACGCCCGTATGCGTATAAACCGTTCCGGTATAACCGACGAGCTCCGTTCTTTGGGCTTTTGTCGCATCGAAGAATATTGTTATTGAATCGTTTTCAGAAGGGAATGATGGAATTGATGTTATTACTTGTCCGTGAACCGGAATATACAATAGTATAAGGAAAATAACGCTAGTTAAAAGTTTCATAACTTTTCCGATTTTTAAAATAAAGTTATCTTTAAGAAGTTAGAAATACAATGCCAAAAAACATCTCAATTTAAAAATTCCCAGGAAAAGCCGAATCTGAAAGTAATTTCCTGCTTCGGGAAATATTGAACGAGATAGTATTTTGTATCCAAGATATTTTCCAAAACGAAATATACCGTTGCGGCTTCTTGAATTTCACCGGCAATAAAAATATCGAATTGTTGATTAAGCGTGTTTTTGCTGGAAACTATAATTGGCAAAGTACTGCCTTGAAATAAAGTGGGGCAAGGTGCGGAAATATTTTTTTCAAAATCATACAAGACACCTGAGTTCAAGTTAAACATTCGATAGTTAACGCCTGCTTTCAGATGCAAATTTTTTTGAAATAAAGTATCGACATAATATAATCCGGCGAAAACCGTTGCCTCTTCTGCATTGAAATAATAATTGGCATTGAGTTCGGCAAGTAGTTTCCATATATTATAATTAAAATTCATATTAATGCCATTTGAAGTTATTTGCCTGCGTAAACCAAAATCGATTGTAGCCACTCTTATTGTAGAATCGTTAGCCGGCCGGCAAACGGTTTCCAGCGAAGTCTTTTTATCCAACTTGAAATACCCGATGCTACCGCGGAACGTTTTTGAATCGACCAAAAATTTAAATTCAAATGTATTTACATTTGTAAATACCCGGCTTATTTCCGAAGCAAACATAAAATACGGTTTTGAATATTTTGAATATCCCAAATAAAATTTTGCTGACTTGGAAAGTGTTAAAGTTAGGTCACTGCCGAACCCGTTTAATAAGTCGTGTGTGTTAATCAAATAAAGTTGCTTTGCAAAAAAGGAAGGAACCAAATTACCGTCGAAAAGTTTTGTACTTAAAACGGCTCCATAGTAAAAGTAATCATGTGTCGAGAAATTTGAATCTTGTTGTGAATAGGATACAATTTTATTGTTTACCCGTTCATAATTTGAAAATACATTTAAATTCAAATAATCGAAATTGTGATTGTGATTGAATCTTACACCGTAAGCAGTATAGTCATCGTCGTTGATTATACTTTTAACTGTTGGCAAAGTGTGTTTTTCGTTCTGCCTGAATTTTGTTGAATGGTATTGATGATAAATTGAAATTTCCGTCAATGAATTTGAGAAAAATTTAAGCAATGTTTCAAGTTCAAAATTGTGCCGGGTGATTTTTTGATATCTTGTTGTGTAATTAACCGGTGCTAAAATTCTGTTATACAAAACATCACCGGGATTGGTTAAACCGGGCATGGATTTTATACTCTCGAGGTTAACCCCGCCGAACAATCCGGTATAACTTCTAATGTGATTGTACTTTGCAATGAAATTTACTTTATCGCTGAAAAGGTAGGTCAGCCTTGCCGAAGCTTTCCAAGCGGAATAATCCGAATTTTTATAACCGTTATCGATAGCCGTATTTGTAAACTGAAAAGTTCCGTACAAATCGCGGTATACACGGGTTTTGAAAACCCCATTGATATAAGCTTCTTCGTTCTTAGCTTGGTAATATCTGATTTTCGAAACAGGTTTCTTTGCGATTGTACGGGAATCTTGAAAATAAACCGTAACGGGATTATTCAAATTACCGAACAAAAATCCCCGGGGTAACGCCGGAACACCTATAAAATCAAGGTTCCCGGATTGCAATAAATTTAAATCAAGTGAGTTCGTCAAACGATTATTGAAATCCGTACCATTGGATAAATAAGTTATATTATTATATCCCAAACCGTAAAATTTCATTTCGCTGGGTTGACCCAACCAACCCAAATCCAGTAAATTTCCATAAGGTAAATATGCTAGCAGATCGCCTACAAACCGGTAATCTTTAAATTGTTGTTGATGTTGTGAAATGATATTATCATTAAAATTAAAGATGGTATAATCTTTTTGTAATGGAATAAGTTTTCGAACATTTTTAGTTTGAATTGAATCGGAGTTTACCAAATCATTATTTCTTAAAGAATCGTTGATGCTTTTATGTCCATTGACAGTAGTGGAATCGTGGATTTGGGAAAATGAGATAGAAGGAATCACCAATAAAATCAATATGGCGAGAATATTATAAAAAGATTTTCCCAACAGAATAAAACTGCTTGCTAAAAAACTATTAAAACGGATTAACCTAAACACTTACGGAACCACTGAAATTATTGAACAAATTGACTGCCTTTATTTGTTATCCCGTCAAATATAAGGAATATTAGGCTTCTCGGGAGTCTTTTTTTATATTTTTTATTAAAATTGTAAAAAAATATTTTTTTTTATATAAAAAATTATTTATTTTTTATATGCATTCAAAAACAAATCTAAAGGAAAAAACATGGCAAAAGCTAAAGCAAAGAAAGCTACCAGAACCAAAAAAGCTGCTCCTAAAAAAGCCGCAGCTAAAAAGACAACTAAAAAAGCTGCACCTAAAAAGGCTGCAACCAAGAAAGCTGCACCAAAGAAAACCGGTCCGATGACAAAAGCTCAAATAGTTGACCATCTTGCAGCTAAGCTTGATACAACTAAAAAAGCAGCATCCGCATTTTTGGATGAATTCGTACAACTTGTTTACAAAAATGCAAAGAAAAGCTTTGTTATTCCCGGGTTAGGCAAGGTATATACTGCCAGAACAAAGAAAAGAAAAGGTAGAAACCCTGCCACGGGTGAATCAATTGTTATCCCGGCTAAAAACAAAGTTAAATTCAGAGTATCTAAAGCACTACAGGATGCTGTATTTCCTCCGAAGAAATAATGACGAAGATAGCAAAAATAAAGCCCGCAGCAGCGGGCTTTATTTTTTTCCTTCTATTTTTCTTTTGCTTTTTTCTTGAATATTCCGGC
>JALSTB010000063.1 GCA_026983955.1 Melioribacteraceae bacterium | reverse complement strand
TGCACAAATCGGAAAATATAAACTGGTTGAATTGAAAGAACGAGTGGACAATGCGAAACTTCCTCATATCCGTTTAGTTGATATGATTATCGAAAACAAAAAGAAAAGGGTGGCTGGTGTTTTTTCATATACATTGCTCGAAGCAATAAGCGACAGGTTGAAGAAAAAAGAATCTGTAATTCTTTTACAAAACCGCCGGGGCTTTGCCACACAAGTTTATTGCGAAGATTGCGGTCATATTGAAATGTGCGAAGATTGTTCCGTTTCCATGGTGCATCACATAAATAAAAATATTTTGAAATGTCATTATTGCGGAAGTACAAGACCCGTACCTCGTGCGTGCCCCGTTTGCGGCTCGGTCGAAATCAAGTTTTACGGTACCGGCACCCAGCGTGTTGAAGACGAGTTGGAATATCATTTTCCAAACGCCAGAATTGAACGGATTGATTCGGATACTCTTGACCGTAAAGGAAAGTTGGGAATAATTCTAAACCGTTTCAGAAAAGGGGAAATCGATATTCTGCTCGGCACACAAATCGTTTCGAAGGGAATGGACTTTGCAAACGTAACGCTGGTAGGAGTAATTGCAGCGGAAACAACTTTGTGGTTGCCCGATTTCCGCGCGGATGAACGTACGTTTCAATTGCTTACTCAAGTTTCGGGAAGAGCCGGAAGAAGTAAAATTGAAGGCGAGGTGATTATTCAAACTCAAAACAGTAAGCATTTCGTCTTGCAAAAAGTGTTACTGAACGATTACCACGGCTTTTACGAAAAGGAAATAAATTTGAGGAAACACAGCAATTATCCGCCATTTTCACGTTTGGGGTTAATTGAGACAAAGGACGAATACGAAGACAAAGCAAGAGGGGCAATTAACGATTTCTACAATTATTTAAGGAAAAGGACAAAGAGACTGATAGTTTCTCCGCCCACCGAAGCAATCATCGCGAAATTAAAAGGGCAATACAGATTTCACTTGATTGTTAAAAGTCCTAAAACAAAAGACCCGGGCGGAAAGGAGCTGAGGCGTGCAATTCAGGATTCGTATGTGGAATTCAAACAAAAGTCACGTTTTCGCGATGTGAGATTAACAGTCGATATCGATCCACAGAGCATAATTTAGATAAAACCCGGTTTCGCAAAGAAACCGGGCGTTATGAAATTAATTGGAGAGAACTCCGGTAACTTTTTCGGCAGCGTCTTTTAATGTTGCCGCAACTTCAAAATTCAATCCGGATTTTTCCAAAAGTTTTCTTCCTTCTTCGGCGTTCGTTCCGTCCAAACGTACTACAATAGGCAATTCAACTTTAACTTCTTTCACTGCATCAACCACGCCTTGTGCAACTCTGTCGCATCTTACGATACCACCGAAAATATTGATCAATATGGCTTTTACATTCGGATCGGAAAGAATGATTTTAAATCCGTTGGCAACGGTTTCCTTGTTTGCCGTTCCGCCAACGTCCAAAAAGTTTGCCGGTTCGCCGCCCGCCAGTTTGATAATATCCATCGTAGCCATTGCGAGTCCCGCACCGTTAACCATGCAGCCGACGTTTCCGTCGAGTTTTATATAATTCAAATTATATTTCGATGCCTCTATTTCAAGTTTTTCCTCTTCGTCCAAATCGCGGTAAGCCACAATTTCGGGATGCCGGTACAATGCATTGTCGTCGAAGTTCATTTTTGCATCGAGGGCAATAACATCTCCTTCTTTAGTAACCACCAAGGGATTGATTTCGGCAATTGATGCATCTGTTGCTTCGTATGCATTGTAGAGAGCCATTAAAAATTTAACTGCATTTTTAAATTGAACACCGCTCAACCCCAATCCGAATGCCAGTTTGCGTGCTTGGTACGGTTGCATTCCAAGTGCCGGGTCGATTGTTTCTTTCAGAATAAGCTCGGGAGTTTCGGCGGCTACTTTTTCAATTTCCACGCCGCCTTCGGTCGATACCATAACAACGTTTTTCGATTGTGCACGGTCAAGTGTAATTCCAACATAAAGTTCACGGTCGATGTTTACACCTTGTTCAATCAAAATACGTTTTACAACTTTTCCTTGCGGACCGGTTTGGTGGGTGACCAAAGTCATTCCCAACATTTCTTTTGCAAGTTTTCTTACTTCACGCAAGTTTTTGGCAAGTTTAACTCCACCGCCTTTCCCCCTTCCGCCGGCATGGATTTGCGCTTTAACAACCCAAACTTTACCGCCAATTTTTTTAGCTGCCGCAACTGCTTCATCGGGTGAAAAGGCAACTATTCCTTTCGGTACGGCCACATTAAATTTTTGCAAAATTTCTTTCGCTTGGTATTCGTGAATTTTCATGATAAACCTTCCGATTATTGAATAATATTTTCAAACATTAAACGAAAATTATAAATATTTGGTTAAATAGCCTAAAATATTTTTTACTATGTAAAATCAAATTAATTATAACTTAAATAATAAAAACCCCCGCAAATGCGGGGGTTGAAAACCGGAATATGAACAGGGTTAAAGTTTCTCGCTAACCAGTTTCGCTTGCATGAAGAGTAGCAAATAATCCCTTCCGCCAGCTTTCGAATCGGTGCCCGACATGTTAAAACCGCCGAACGGATGTCCGCCGACCAATGCACCGGTGCTCTTTCTGTTGAAATACAAATTGCCAACGTGAAATTCGTTTCTTGCGCGTTCCAGTTTCTTTTTATTTTTCGAATAAACCGAGCCGGTAAGTCCATACATCGTGTTATTCGCAATTTTCAAAGCATGATCGAAATCCTTGGCTTTAATTACCGCCAACACCGGTCCGAAAATTTCTTCTTGCGCAATTGTTGCGTTGGGTTTAACATCTTTTATCACGGTCGGTTCAATGTAATATCCGTCGCCCTCAATTTTTTTACCGCCGGTTACCAGCTTGCCTTCTTTTTTGCCTGTTTCGATGTAAGATAAAATATTGGCTTGTGCAGCGGCATTGATTACAGGTCCCATAGCATAATTGTCTTTTGCCGGACCGACTTTGATTTTTTCAACTGCTGCTTTCAATTTTTTATTGAATTCGTTATAAACTTTGGCATCGACAATTGCTCTGGAGCATGCGGAACATTTCTGCCCTTGAAAACCGAATGCCGAAGTTACAACGCCTTGCACGGCTTCGTCAAGATCCGCTTCACTGTCTACTATAATTGCATCCTTGCCGCCCATTTCGGCAATTACGCGTTTGAGCCAAATTTGACCGGGTTGAACTTTTGCCGCCAATTCGTAAATATGCTGACCCACACCAACCGAGCCGGTAAATGCTATAGCCCGGGTCAAAGGATGAGCAACCAAAGTATCGCCAACTTCACCGCCCGAACCGGTTACGTAATTCAATACTCCGTCCGGCAATCCGGCTTCTTTCATTACATCAAAAAACAACTTGCCCATCATCGGTGTATCGCTCGAAGGTTTCAGAACAACGGTGTTGCCCGTAACTATTGCAGCCGAAGTCATTCCGACTAAAATCGCGAAGGGGAAATTCCATGGCGGAACCACAACATGAACGCCAAGCGGAATGTAGAACAGTTCGTTTTTTTCGCCTTTTACTTTTGTCAATGGTTGCTTTGCGGCATAGCGTAAATTTTCACGGGCATAAAATTCCAAAAAGTCGATTGCTTCCGCCGTATCGGCATCGGCTTCAATAAAATTTTTGCCTGCTTCGTAAATCATCCACGCATTTATTTCGAATCTTCTTTTTCGGACAATCTCGGCTGCCTTCAACAAATATTTCGATCTGGTTTCGGCAGGAGTGTTTTTCCACGTTTCAAAAACTTTGGCGGCTTCTTTAACGGCTCTGTCGGCTAATTTTTTATCGGCTTTGTAGAACACGCCGATCACTTCTTTTTTGTTGGAAGGATTGTACGAGTTGAATTTCTTTTTGGTTCTTAACTTTTTGCCGTTAATTACCAATTCGTGTGTTTTGCCGAATTGCTTTGCTACTTTGTTCAAAGCGTTTACCTGTGCTTGATAAACTTTCTTGTTTGCAAAGTTGCTAATCGGTTCATTTCTGAATGGTTTCAGTTTCATCTCCGTCTCCTTTTATCTTTTTTACAATTATAAAACTTGCCAAAAAATTAAAATTACATCTGTTAATTCAAACAATTTTCAGGTAAAAAACAATTAAATTATTTGCCGAACAAAGCATCGTAAATTGCATCGTGGTAAACCGCACGCATTTTGTAAATTTTTCTGTTCTTCCGTGTCGGATATACTCGGTTGGTCAACAGAATAACAAATATTTTGTTGTCTTTGTCGAACCAAATTGAAGTACCGGTGAAACCTGTGTGACCGAAAGAGTTTTTTGAAAATTTGGTTCCGAACGATGAAATACCATCGGTGCTTTTCGTATCCCAACCAAGTGCACGTGAAGATTGTTTTGTTTGTCTTGTAGTCCAATAATCGATTGTGGATTTTTTAACATAGGCTCTGCCGTTTAACCTTCCTCCGTTAAGCATCATCATTGCGAACTTTGCCAAATCCGGTCCGGTGGAAAACAGTCCGGCGTGCCCGGCCACTCCGCCAAGCATGTAAGCTCGTTCGTCGTGAACTTCTCCTTGAATCTGGCGCATTCGGTAGAAAGTATCGATTTCGGTTGGTGCGCATTGGTTTTTCAAGCTGTCCGGCGGATTATACATTGTTCTGTTCATTCCCAAGGGTTTGAATACTTTCGCTTCCAAAAATTTATCCAAAGTTGTTCCGGTAATTTTTTCAATTATCTTTTGCAGTGTAATAATTCCCAAATCGCTGTAGACGTATTTTTCCCCGGGTTTGTAAATTAACTCTGTGTTCATAATGTCGTTTATAACTTCTTCGCCGGTGTTGTAAATGTCGTAATACTTTTTGAATGCAGGTAAACCGGAATTGTGCAGTAACAAATTCCGGACGGTTATTTCGCCTTTGCCGTGATTATCGAATTCGGGTAAATAGGTTTTTACTTTTTCATCCAGTTTCAATTTCCCTTCGTCGTATAAAATCATTGCGGCGGTTGTTGTACCAACAACTTTGGAGACAGAAGCCAAGTCGAATATTGTATTCAAAGTCATTGCCGGGGAAGTTGTGTCGTAAGTAAAATGACCGAACGCCTTTTGGTAAATTATGCTGTCTTGATTTCCAATAACAAGCACGGCGCCGGGGAATACGGAATCCCGTATCGATTTCAGAATCAGTTTTTCCACTCCGGAAAAATCGGGTTTGGAATTCCCGGTTTCCCACAGTTTCTTTTGTGAATAACCGACGAATACGATTCCAATTAAAATAATTAAAATTATTATTTTGTTAAGTTTCATTTTTAGCCTCGTTATTTTTTCCAAAATTAGGATCGAGAGGAATAAATTTCGTAATTAAAAATGCCGGTATTGTTGCGATAATTACCCAGATGAAAAAATGTTTATATCCGATAATATCTGCGAGCCAACCGCTGAACATACCGGGCAGCATCATTCCCAAAGCCATAAATCCGGTAGCGATTGCAAAGTGGGCGGTTTTATATTTGCCTTCGGAAATGTAAATCATATAAAGCATGTATGCGGTAAAACCGAAGCCGTAACCGAATTGTTCTATTGCAACGGAAATTACAACCGGCAGAAAGTTTTCGGGTTGGGTGTAAGACAAATAGATATAGACGGCATCGGGTAAGTTGATTGCAATTAACATCCACCAAATCCAGTATTTAAGGCCGTGTTTTGCTGCAAGAAAACCACCGAGCAGGCCGCCCAATGTTAATGCAATTATTCCGATTGTGCCGTAGACCAATCCCACTTCACCTGTTGTTAAGCCGAGACCTCCCAACTCTCTTGCATCCAATAAAAACGGCGCTGCAAGTTTAACCAGCTGCGATTCACCCAATCTGTACAGAAGCAAAAATGCAATAATCAAACCGATTTTTTCTTTCTTAAAAAATAAAACGAAAGTTTTGAAAAATTCACCTGCTATATTCCGGTTTCCTTCGGCAGCCGGTTTGTCGGTTTTCGGGTAAGGCAGAATAAACTTGTGATATAAGAAAAATATCAGAAACAAAATTGCGAGTGATGCTATTGTGATTACCCACGAAAGAGGAATGTTTCCGGCGCGGGCTACAAATGTTGCCGATGCTTCCTTTTTCAATTTCGGATCGATTTGAATTACCGCGTAAGCGTTTTTATTCCAGTTTTTTCCGGTAAACTCGAACCGCAATCCTTCGACCAATGAAATACTTTTGTCTCCGCCTTCCTGCCCAAAATTTACAACGACGGTTTCGCCGGGCGGCGGTGCATTGGAAAGATGAAAAGCGATAATGCCCAAGTTACCAACAAATTCTTTTGCGGCAACAATCTTCTTTGATTCCCCGAAATTATCCCGGAGAAATTTTTCCAACCACGAAGGTTCTTTTGTTGTTTCAGCCTTCCGCGCTTTCTTTTCTTCTTTTGATTTTTCGTAATAGAAACCGTTTCCGGTATTCAGTTTTTTTGCAAGTTTGATAATGGAATCGGCTTTTGACTTATGTACCGGTACGGTTGGAATTACAAGGTTCGCGGGTTCGGAAATAATTCTAAGCTCACCTTCCATCGCTGTTGCCCGGGAGGAATCGTTAAATACAATTTTGTTTTCTTGTGAAGGTTTTGCCGAAACTTCAACCGTTACCGGGGGCAAGCCGGTCGTGCTTTCCAAATAACCGGCAAGAATAATAAGCAAACCTTGACCGGTAATCATTGCGAAGCGGTAAAACGTGCTTCTTATTCCAACGAAGAAAGCCTGGTCGTGTTCCGATAACCCAAGCATGTAAAAACCGTCTGCGGCAATATCGTGCGTGGCAGAGCTGAAAGCGAGTAGCCAAAAGAATGCAAGTGTATATTGAAAAAAGTTAGGTACCGGAATTGTGAGCGCAACGCCTGCCAATCCGGCGCCAACGAACAATTGCATCAAAATTATCCAAAACCGTTTTGTTTTGAATAAATCGACAACCGGGCTCCACAAAGGTTTGATAACCCAAGGAAGGTAAAGCCAGCTTGTGTAGAGAGCAATATCGGTATTTGATATACCCAGCCGTTTGTACATAATGACGGAAACACTCATTACGATAACGTACGGTATGCCTTCGGCAAAATATAACGAAGGTACCCACGCCCAAGGATTTCTGTATTGTTTTTTTTCTTTTGCCATTATTTATCCGGAGTAGTTAAGCAATTCTGGAAACAAAATATTGAACCGCCATTAAAGCCGCTCCGAGTTCGGGGGGCATGTCCGGTTTTACAACCGATACGTTTTTTGTGCGGTTTTTGATTTTATTATGAAACAATCTTGAATAATAATTATCTTTGGTAATTAATGATCCGGTAAAAGAAATTTTGAATAAATCAACTTTTATTAATTTTTGCATAGCAATAATATGTAGAATCAATTCATCTGTTTCTTCGTTCAAGATGGTTTTACAAACGGAATCGCCTTCTTCAGCCGCTTGAATTACAAGTGGGGCAACTGAGGCAATATCGAAATTATCCACGTAAACTGCAGTGATAAGTGATTGCTGGTTTTTAATTCCCTTGCTGGCAAGTAAACCGGTTAAAGCAGTATTTTGTCCGCGTCCGTCGAAATTTTTGGCAACGGCGGTTAATCCTTTTCTGCCTATGGAATATCCGCTGCCTTCATCACCTATATATCTTCCGAAACCGCCGACACGGTGAATTTCACCTTCGCTGTCTTTGCCGAACATTATCGAACCTGTACCGGCAATCAATATACTGCCGGGGTTCCCGCTGAAAGCCCCTTCCAGAGCAACACGTGCATCGCTTTCAACTTCGAAGGATTTCACGGGAAAATTTTCTTTTTCACAAATCCGTAAAAAGTCGTATTTCATTTTCTCTGCTTCTTCGGTTCTTCCCGCACCGGTTGTTCCGAGCACAACGTAAACCAAATCATCTGCCGGAATACCGGCGGTTTCCAAACATTCGCCGATCAGTTCAATCAGAGTGTAAGAAACTTTTTCGGTTCCCTTTATCAAAAAGTTTGTTGCACCGCCGGTGCACTCCGCATAGGTTTTCAGGTGAAGGTCGGTGAGTACGGCTTTGGATTTTGTTCCACCCCCGTCAATTCCGATTACGTAATACATTTAAGCCTCTTAAAAATAATTTAGTAAAATACTCATTTTCCAAGGAACATAAAAGAAGCAGGTTTGTAGAAAAAACATAGCCTGTTTAATTTTTTTCCGTTACGGGTTGCAGAAAAAGAGCTTTTTAAAATAAATTAACCAAAAAACGGGGGTAAAAAATGCCGGCGGAAAAACTTAAACGGTTTTTAGATGAAAACAATGTAAAATACGTTTCCATCAAACATTCGTTAGCTTACACTTCACAAGAAATAGCGGCAACGGCTCACATCGAAGGCAGACGCTTGGCCAAAACTGTAGTAATTAAAGTAAATGGAAAAATCGCACTTGCCGTGTTACCGGCATCATACAAAGTGGATTTTGATATGTTGAAAAAAGAATTGGGTACGGAAGATGTACGTTTGGCAACCGAACAGGAATTTAAGGATAAATTTCCTGGTTGTGAAGTGGGAGCCATGCCGCCTTTCGGTAATCTATATGATGTGGAAACTTATGTTGCTGCCTGTCTTGTAGAGGATGAAGATATCGCATTCAATGCAGGAAGTCATACGGAGCTTATCCGAATGTCTTACCTGGATTTTGAAAGGTTGGTTAAACCCAAAATATTAAGATTCGGAAGAAAACAGAAAGTGTGAGTGTAAAAATTATCTCATTGATTTTTATTAAAAATGTGGATATGTTTTGATTAAATTTAAATCGTCTGGAAACGGAATGCGTAAAGCAGGTAGGATATTTTTTATTTTCGGGATTGCGGCATTTTTATTCCTTTCGGTCTCTAGTGCATTTTTACATAATCACAAAGCAGACCCTTACACTCATTATAATTGTCCTGCATATCTTATAAGTATAGCGCTCGTTTCGCTAGCCGCAGCTACCGTAATTTTATTAAAAAGAAACTTTCCGCGTCCGTGCAATGCGGCGGTTCCGGAAAATATAAATCTTTATTCCTCTGAATTTACCCGTTTATTGAAAAACAAATCCCCACCTTTTTAAGTTCAAATTTTTGTAATTAAAAACAAACCATATTTTAGAACATAATCAGAGGTGACCATGTTTGCTAAACTCGGGCTCACCGTTGCATTGGTTGTAATTGTGGCAACCGGTGTTAACGGGCAGAGCAATAAAGATTCAACATTTGCATTAGTTAAAAAGCTCCAAAAGCGGATTGAAATTCTGGAAAATAAATTACAAGAAAATGAATTGGAAGAATTATTGAAAGAGGCAAAAACCGAAGCCGAATCCGTTGTGGAAAAAAAGAAAACAAAAACATTCAAGAGTGGACAAAGGGCTCTGCAGGCAATTAATCCCGAACTGAGTGTTACCGGTGATCTTTTCGGTCAATACACGGTAAAGGAAAAAGATCAATCCGGCGCTTATTTCCGGGTACTTGGATTGCACTTACAGAGCAATCTCGACCCCTTCAGTCTCGCTAAAATCTCTATTGAGTTTTCACCCGAAGGCGTTGAACTGGGCGAGGCTTATTTGACGTGGACAAACTTTCTTACGAATTTAAGTTTGACAGCGGGGAAATTCCGTCAAAAATTCGGGATTGTAAACCGGTGGCACAAACATTCGCTTGACCAATTCGATTTCCCATTGGCGCTTACCACAATTTTCGGGGAAGACGGATTAAATCAAACCGGAATTTCTTTTAATTGGCTTATGCCTTCCTTATTGGCTAACGTAAATGAATTAACCGTTGAAATAACCGACGGTTCGAACGGGCAACTTTTTGCCGGCAAGTCTTTTTCTTTTCCCGCAATACTTGCCCACTTGAAAAACTATTGGGATTTATCGCGGAACTCCTATTTTGAATTGGGATTAACAGCCATGTATGGCAAAAACAAAATTCCAAAGACTGTGAACGGTTTACTCGAAGAAGTTGAGAAAAATACTTTTGTAGCCGGAACCGATTTGACTTACTTTTGGCAACCTGTTAACAAAGCACTGTACAGATCGTTTGTTTGGAGAACGGAACTTTATTATGCAGAAAAAGAGTTGGTGGAACCAAATAAAATCAAGGCATTCGGCGGATATTCATACTTGCAATACCAATTTGATGAGAAATGGTACGCCGGCGCCCGGTTCGATTTTACACAGCCGTTCGAATTGAACAACGGAAATAAATCGATAACCCAACTTGCACCTTACATTGATTGGTGGCAAAGCCATTGGGTAAGATTGCGTTTACAATACAACTTGTTGCAGAACAATTCCGGACTTGACCCGCAAAACACATTACGTTTACAAATTACGTGGGCTATGGGTCCCCACAAACATGAAAGATATTAAAAACGGAGATTGCAAAATGAAATATAAAATTATGGTATTGTTTTTCGTCCTTGCCTGCATGACAAATCCCTTGCCGGCTAAAGACAAATTGCTTGTTGTAACAACTTTAAGTACTTATGCCGATATAGCAAAACAAATCGGTCAAGATAAAATAGAAGTTCATTATATTGTTAAAGGAAACGAAGATGCTCATTTCGTAAGACCAAAACCAAGTTACGCCGTTTTATTGAATAAAGCCGATGTATTTGTTTCAACCGGATTGGATTTGGAGCTTTGGGTCCCGTCGATTGTCGATTTATCGAAAAACGAAAAAATCCGGTCGGGCCAACCCGGATACGTAGCAGCGTACGATGGAATCGAGCTGCTTGATAAACCGGCAAATCTTTCAAGGAGTGAAGGCGGGTTACACATTTACGGCAATCCGCACATTACCACAAGCCCGCTTAACTTTAAAATCATTGCCGAAAACATTACGATTGGGTTGGAGAAAAACGATCCGGAAAATGCCGGATTTTATCGTAACAATCTTAAAATATTTAATCATAAAATTGATGTTGCCACATTCGGGGAAGAGCTGGTTAAACTTATGGGCGGGGATTTATTAACCAAACTTGCCACTTCCGGAAAATTAATTGATTTTTTGCAAACGAAAACGTTCAAAGGCAAAAAATTAATTGACAGACTCGGAGGTTGGCTTAAAAAAGGTATGATATTCCGGAACAAACAAGTTGTAGCATATCATAAAAACTGGGAATATTTCATCCGTCTTTTCGGAATTAATATAGTAGGTTATGTGGAACCTAAACCCGGTATTCCCCCATCCCCGAAACACGTCGAGTCGTTGATTCAGGAAATGCGTGCAAAGAATGTGCGGGTGGTATTGGCGGCGAACTATTTTGATGAAAGTAAAGTAAAAAATATTTGTGACCGCGTAGGAGCAATACCGGTTATTGTTCCAATGTATGTGAACGGCGCGCCGGGTACGGAAAATGTATTTAAACTTGTCGATTATTGGGTTGACCATTTACGGTCGGCGTTTTTAGAGTTGGCAAAAAATAATTAAATATTAAATAATAGGTTATTATAGAATGAACATAAATGTTTGGGATATAATGGCGCCGGCATTTTTCGAATGCTTAATTCTCGTCGGAATTCACTCATACTTAGGCTTGCACGTTTTGCGCCGGAAAGTGATTTTTGTGGATCTTGCCCTTGCCCAAATTGCCGCACTTGGCACTACGGTAGGATTTCTGTTCGGAATAATGCCCGGCACCACCGGCGCTTATTGGTTTTCATTGTTCTTTACTTTTATAGGCGCAGGTGTTTTTTCCGTGATACGGTTCCGGCATGAGAAAATTCCTCAAGAAGCTGTTATTGGTTTGGCTTATGCAATTGCCGCATCCGTATCAATTTTGGTTATCGATAAAGCTCCGCACGGCGCCGAACATATTAAAGAAATACTTACGGGAAGCATATTGTGGGTTAAATGGTCAACAATATTCAAAGCGGCTGTTGTTTATTCATTCGTCGGACTTTTCCATTATATTTTCCGGCGCCAATTTATATTGATTTCCGAAAATCCGGAAGAGGCATACAAACAAGGGCTTTCCGTAAAATTCTGGGATTTCCTTTTCTATGTTTCATTTGGAATTGTTATAACACACTCGGTTGGAACGGCAGGGGTTTTGCTTGTTTTTGTGTTTTTGGTTGTTCCGGCAATTACCTCGATGCTTATTACCAATGTGTGGTGGAAACAACTTGTAATCGGTTGGGTAATGGGAGTGATAGTAAGCGTTGTAGGATTATATATTTCTTACGTTGCCGACTTGCCAAGTGGTCCAACTGTTGTTACCTTTTACGGTTTTGCATTGCTGATTGTGGCTTTAACTCTTTACGTTGCCAGAGCAAAGGAGAAAACCGGCGCTCTTTTGAAATTGGCTGCCGGCGTTGGTGTTGTAATTGTTGTAGTTGCGGGATTTTTCCTTATGGGAAACTATTTTAACAACTCTCATGAACATCAAGAAACACAAGAAGAAAATGTTGCGGGAACAGTGAAAAATAATATGAAGACCAATGCTCCCGGCAGTTTGGATTTATTGATTGAAAAATATAGGAAGACAAACGACGAATATGAAAAAATAAACATAGCAACGAAAATATTAAAAATTAATAAAGTCAAAGGATTAAATATATTATTAAATCAATTGGAGAAAAGTGATTTGCCGTTTATGAGGGAAGAAATTATTAACCGGTTAAGAAATGCAACAGGTAAAAATTTCGGTTATGATTCGGAAAAAAACAGTGATGAAAATTCAGTATCTTTGAAAAAATGGAAAGAGTGGATTAATTCACAAATGTAAATAAATATGAAAAGAAAATTCCGTTATTACAAAATACCCGGTAATGTTGCATACGGGGTTATTTTGTTTGCTTCCGTAGTTGCGGCGTTTTGGGGAGCAGCGGAATTTTTTCACGAAGGATGGTTCGAACCGTACGGTAAATATTTGCCATATTATTTGATGCCGGCGGCAATATTAATTTTTCTGAATCTGCTTGCACTTTCTTATCCGCGTTTTGGAGGTGTGCTTGTAATTGCGGGTACAACAGCTTTTCTCGTTTGGCGATATAATGTTTTAATGAAATTGCATTATGTTGTTCCTCCTTCTTTTTGGGTTATGGGAATCATTTTCATGTTTCCCGGTTTTCTGTTTATAATTGACGGATATTTGAGAAAGAAACACGGATTGGAAAAACCCTCCAAATTTACCCTGCGCACACATAAAAAATTTATCGTTGCCATTGTTCTTCCGGTACTCGTTACTGTGGCAACGGGCATTCCGTTATTGAAACGGAACCTCGAAAGAATACCGCTTAAAGATTACGGCGAAGTTAAATTAAAAGGAAGCGGGGTAGAACTTACTTTTGCCGGCTCCGGTCCGGCTTGGCTTTTTTCAAATAAAAATCCTGTTGTTTATAAAGGTAAAAAATATTCCGGTTTGTCTTGGAATGAAATAGCATTGTTCGGCAAAACACCCTTGGGATTTGAACATAAGCGTTACGGGCTCGGATACAACGGTACGAAAAAATCAATTTACTATGCAACTCAAAACGATTTCGAAAATTATAATATGTTCAGATATATTGATTCCGCCGGAAAGCAATTAACCGATTCGGTTTACGATTACTGGCGGTTACCTTCGATTGACGAATATGTGAGAGTATTGACTTTCCGCGATTCAAACGCCGGCGGGAGTTTTGACTACGAAACCGGAAGGGCTTCATACAAAATAAAACCCGACAAAGATGCTCCGTTGTGGGCGCCGGAAAAAGAAGTGATTTATTATTGGTCAGCTACAAGTGCAAACGATACCACCGCTTACGATATTTCATATTCCGGTATGGTAAGAAAAATATTAAAAACAGTAAAGCAAGATTACCGCGGGTTCAGGGCAGTTAGGGTAAAAAGTAATTAAATATCTATCCAATAAGTAAACTTTGCCAGAAAAATATTATTGGCTTCGGAAGTAAAAAGATTATTAAAATCCCTTCCGAAATTAAAATCCCCCGGATTGTTAAAATTGGTTCTGTCGTGCGACCAAACAAGATAAAGAATTGAACCGGGCATTACTTCCCAACGGAAAACCAGCGTGCCGCGAATCGATTTATAATTAAAATTAGGATTATAAAGATTAAAAGCATTTGCAGGACCGTTCCCATCCGGATCGACAATATATTCATCCGCACCGGAATCGTATTCTATTGTTGAGCCGTTTTTTCCGTAGTAATTAAAATCGAGCGAACGGGGCTTTGCCACTTCTTTGAAATTGGTATAATTTCCCACCGATATAAGAGGTTGCGCAAACAACTGCAGACTTATTTGCGGAGTGAAAGTCCAATTCAACCTGATGTTTGCAGATACCGTTTTCTGGTTCAGCTCTCCTATAACGTAACGTTTACCGAATGTGGCAATCGCAAGTTCGTCATCCACGGTTGTTATATATTGCAGTTTGGAAATTCTGAAAGCATACTCCGGACTGAAACTTAATGAGACTTGCGCCGATGGCTTCCATTCAAATTCCGCATCAAACGAATAAGAAAAAGTTTGCAATGCGTCGTTATTGAAACTTGCTCCGACTGAGTAAATAAAATTCTTCCGGCTGTCGGATGAAATATTTGTTCCGACCCAATAAGCCGAGGGACTTATTGTTAAGGGTCCACCGCGCGTTAAGGTTTTGTTCAATGTTTCAAAAACATAACCAGCCTGAACATTTAAGTTATAATAATTCATAAATTGAAAGTTGGAAAAAGACATAATTCCGTTTGCCAACAGATTTCCTTCGAAATCGAAGGAGCGGAAATGGGCGGCATATATGAATTTCTTGCGGAAGAGTCCGTCGGGTTGAAACCAGCGGTAGCCCAAAACTACGTGAGCGTTGATTTTATCGGCAATGAACTGAAAACCCAAATCATTATTTTCAAAGCCCGGCGAAACCGCACCGATTGATGTGTTGAAATAGAAATTTCCTTGCTGTTTGTTTAACGAAACCCTTGTATAAAATCCGGCAAGTGAAGTACGGTTTGAATCGAGTTTAATGTAAGTTGCATCGGGGCGTTGAAAATAGCGGTAAGGTTCCTTTTGTAATTTTACCAAATATTCTCCGGTCCCTTGTACGTAAGAACCGACGGCATAAGCGGTGAGAGCATAAACTTTTTCTTTGTCGAGAAATGTCCATCCGTCCACTCCGAAAGTGTATGCTTGTTTGCTCAGCAGGTTTTTTAATTCCGGGTTGCGCAAATCCCTGTTAACTGCGGTTAACATTAGCCCCACTGCATGCCGCCCTTCATCGAATTCTTTTAATGTTCTTAACACACCGTAATGAGTTAAAGGTTCCACTTCTGCTTCGTGTATGTTTCCGTTTATAGAGTATGATGCAAACATGCGCTGGGTAACTGCGCTAAGTGCACCGACTGAAAGATCGTTGCCGATTTTTCCGGAAAGTTTTGCCGCACCTAAAATTCTTGTTTCGTTCGGAAAGTCGGCATAATCGTGGCGTGGTAAATATCCTTGAGGACTTCGTCCGATGCGACGCGAGTAAAATAAAGTCGGGTTTCCGAAGTTAAAATTCCAACTGTTTCCTGCACCGCC
>JALSTB010000062.1 GCA_026983955.1 Melioribacteraceae bacterium | reverse complement strand
GTTGTTGATGCAGCCGATAGAAACATTACATGGAACAACAGAAACAAAACTTCATCCGTTCCGTAATTTACCGTGAAACGCTCACAAGTTAAACGTTCAACTTCTTTTCCACTTCTTCGGCTATTTCAGGGGAAACCAAAAGTCTGCCACAAGATTCGCACGTATAAAGCCGTTTGTTGGCTTTAATTTCAATTTGCCTTTGCGGCGGAACCACATTATGGCAACCGGTGCAAGCCCCGCGGGAAATCGTTGCTATTGCTTTGCCGCGCAAAGCTTTTCTTACACGCATGTAGGTATTGTAATCCGATTTCCTTATCTGTCCGGCAACTTTTTCACGTTCTTTATTTAACTTAAGCTCTTCCCTCTCGTTCGCTTTTATTATTTTTTTAAGTTCTTCTTCTTTAACCTTTATTTCGGCTTCAAGTTCTTCCACTTGCGGCAAAAGTTCTTCAATTTCCATTTTCAGCTTCTCAATCATATTTTCCGATTCTTTATTCTCATCTTCCAACTGCACAATTTTTTCTTCCGTATGGTCTATTTCTTTTGTGAGTGCATCGTACTCTTTATTGTTACGGACTTGGTATAATTGAGACTTAAATTTTTTAAGATTATCGTTTAACCTCTCAATTTCCTCGTCGTTATTTTTACGCTTTTCGAGAAGTTCGTTTTTCAAATCTTCCTTTTCTTTTATGTTTGCTTGAATTGATGAAATACGGCTTTTTAATTCATTGACCGCCAAAGGAAGATCGCCTCGCAACTCCTCAAGTTCATCGAGTTGGTCGTCTATTAACTGCAATTCGTACAAAATAGCTAATCGATTATGCAATTTGGTTTTCTCCTTTTTTATTATAAAATTTCACGGGATTACCCACACCCTTATATTTTAATATTTTAATATTCGATTTTCTTTGTTTTAAAAATTCTTCCAGTTTTTCTTTTACAACATTCAGCGAAAAAATCTCCGTTTCGTAATGCCCGGCATCGATGAACAAAATTTTATTTTCACCATCTTGGAATGTATGATATTTTACATCGGCTGTAACGAATGCATCGGCTTTTTGGGAAATGGCTTCATTCAACAAATCGCTGCAACTTCCTCCGCAAACCGCCACTTTTTTAATTTTACCCCGTTTACCTTTTGCAAATCTGATATTTTCCGTTTTCAAAGAAGTACAAACGTGTTCCAAAAATTCGTTTTCGGTCACCGGTTTTTCCAATTCACCAATGGCACCCATTCCGAAATCCGGATTTTGATTTTTGAGCGGATAAATATCGAATGCCGGTTCTTCGTACGGATGAGCTTTAATCATAGCCGAAACCGCTTTACCAAGATTCCAATTGCTAACCAAAACTTCCAATCTTATTTCGGGCACGGTTTCGAACTTTTCTTTTTCACCAACTGCCGGATTTGCATATTCCGAGCCTTCGAATGTTCCGGTTCCGCTCAACCTGTAACTGCATTTTTTATATTCCCCTATTATTCCACCGCCGGCGGAAAAAATTGCCTCCGAAACTTTTTCCAATGAACTTTCCGGGACAAAAACGGTTAATTTGTTCAGAGTATCATCCAAATTTTTCAAAAAGCGGATATTTTTTAAATTCAGAACTTTCGCCAATTCATAACTCACACCGTTTTTTGTGAAATCCAGATTGGTATGAGCGGAATAAACCGTTATATCGTGTTTGATAACTTTCTGAATTAACTTTGCTTTCGGATTGTTCAGGGTATCCAGTTTGTAAACCGGATAAAAAATCAAGGGGTGGTGGGTAAAAATAAAATTGCAGTTATTTGCAATGGCTGTATCGAGAGCTTTTTCGGTTAAATCGAGACAAAGGAAAATTTTATTCACCTCACAAGCGGTCGAACCGACTTGAAGTCCGGGGTTATCTCTTTCCCATGCAGCTCCCGGCGGAGCCCAATTTTCAAAATATGTTATTATTTCTTTTGCAGTCATAAAAAAAATGCACCCTGTTTTTAGGAGTGCATTTTGATATAAATTCCCTTTTTTTCGGAAGATTCTGGTATTTTTTTATCGCTCGTGTAAAATTTTACTGATTTCATATTTTTGAACTACTTAATATAACTTTTTTATGAATTATTTACAACATTTTGTCTTTTATTCACCGGTTCAGGGCATAAATTCTCAAGATTTTAGCAATACCTAAAACCGTTGTGTATCAACGTAAGCTATTGCTAACCAACGGCTTAAGCTGTTGGTTAATGGCAAAAGAGTTATTCGCAAGCGTTTCACCGTTTTTTAACCGTACAAGAGAACAAGAAAATTATTTTTTTCTCGCAACTATTTGATTTACCGTAAATTAAATTTGACTCTGAATTGCTGCTTTTATTGTTACAGGAAAGTTTCGGGGGTTATTATCAAATAAGATTTGAAAGTGCCGATTTAATCAACTCTTCCAAAGAAAGTCCGGGATTTGAATCCAGCGCTTTTTTAACGGAAATTTCAGCCGATTTTCTGTTGTATCCCAAAGCTATCAGCGCATTAATTGCATCTTCTTTAATTTTATATGTTTCCGAATGAACGGGGGTTGTTGAAGTTTCCACCGTTTCTATTTTGTCTTTTAGCTCAATCACCAATCGTTCTGCGGTCTTTCGTCCTACTCCCGGAATTGCCACCAATCTCGATTTATCGCCCAGAGCTATTGCTTCAATCAATTCGGTTGTTTGTATTCCCGATAAAATACCTTGGGCAAGCTTCGGACCTACGCCGTTAACGGAAATTAATTTTTCGAAAATCAATTTTTCCGCAAGCGTTGAAAATCCGAATAATGTGAGGGAATTTTCCTTCACACTTAAGTAAGTGAAAATTTCGGCTTTCTCACCAACTTCCGGAATATCTTCGAATGTATTAAACGAAATAAAAACCTGGCAACCTACACCGTTAACATCGATGATGATTTCCGTCGGTTTTTTTTCCAATATTTTACCACTAAGTTTGGCTATCAATTTACTTACTCTATTACTTTATCCGGATTTTCTTTAACAAAACCGGCCCAATTTTTTGATTTTTTAACCGGGGAGGTTTTCTTGAAAGCGTGACAAATTGCCGTTGCAAGTGCATCGGATTCATCCGTTTTCATTTTTTCCTTTTTTAGCCCGAGCAATTTTTTAATCATGAATTGCACTTGTTCTTTCGAAGCGCCGCCGTTGCCAACAACGGCTTTTTTAATTTCACGCGGTGAATATTGTGCCGGGTCCAAACCGTTATGTGCCGAGACTAAAAGGGAAATACCGCGAACGTAACCGATTTTCATAACCGATTGAACATTTTTTCCATAGAATGCAGTTTCCAATGAAAACTCTGTCGGCCGGTATTTTTTTATCAGCTTTTCAATTTCATCGTAAATTTTTTCAAGTTTTTCCGCCAGCGATGCAGTTTTGGGCGGTTCAATTATTCCGGAATCGATATACGTGAGTTCGTTATTACGAAAAGCGATTATTCCGTAACCTGTAAACTTCGTGCCGGGATCAATTCCTAAAATA
>JALSTB010000061.1 GCA_026983955.1 Melioribacteraceae bacterium | reverse complement strand
AGCTACCAGAACCAAAAAAGCTGCTCCTAAAAAAGCCGCAGCTAAAAAGGCAACTAAAAAAGCTGCACCTAAAAAGGCTGCAACCAAGAAAGCTGCACCTAAAAAGGCTGCAACCAAGAAAGCTGCACCAAAGAAAACCGGTCCTATGACAAAAGCTGAAATAGTTGATCATCTTGCAGCTAAATTAGGTACGACTAAGAAAGTTGCTGCCGGATTCTTGGATGAATTCGTGCAACTAGTTTACAAAAATGCAAAGAAAAGCTTTGTTATTCCCGGCTTGGGTAAAGTTTATACCGTAAAAACCAAGAAGAGAAAAGGTAGAAATCCTGCCACGGGTGAATCAATTGTTATCCCCGCAAAGAATAAAGTTAAATTTAGAGTATCCAAATCTCTTCAGGATGCAGTTTTTCCGTAGAAATAATGTACATAAATTAAGTTAAAGCCCGCAGTTGCGGGCTTTTTTATTTTTGTTTCTTTTTAAAAATATGAGCAAGCCTTTTGTCTTTCAACTCCTCAATATCTTTCAATACTTTCAAGTATGATTCTTTCGGAATGTGACTTAACAAAATTGTAAGAAAAGCATTGAAATCTTTTAAATGTTGATTTATACCTATAATATTATTGTTTTTGTCAAGTATGTAGATTGGTTTTGCAGGTTTACCCGAAAATATTCCTCCTCTTATATCCGCAATATCTTTGTAGTTCATGGTAACCACTTTTTTTTGAAAAAAGAAGTCGGAAAAAATCATCTTTTCCGAATTAACTTGAATCTTATACGGAAATAATTTATACATTTTAAAATAAAACCTGTTTAACACATAAATGATAATTATGTTTAATAATGCGGGTAAAGCATATTTCCAATCGTAAGTCATTCCCCAAATGAGCAGAAGCAAATGCACAACAAGGAGAAGTGTAACCGGAATATTTGCAAATCTGTAAATAAATTGTGCTGTAATTGGATATTTGAATTTTCTCATCGATTAATGTCCGTTTACTTGGTTAACATCATTTTCTTGGTCAATGAAAATCTATTTGTAGAAAGTCTGTAATAGTATGTACCGCTCGCCAAATTAACGGCGTTCCAGGTTAAAGAATAATAACCCGGAGTAATTTCTTTTTCCAATAAAGTTTGAATCGACTGTCCCAAAGAGTTAAATATTTCAAATTTGACATAATCCGTTTCATAGAGGGAAAAATCTATTCTGGTTTCGGGGTTGAACGGATTGGGATAATTTTGTTTCAGCTTGAATCCGGTTTTTCTTTCCGGTGAAACGGAAGTTGTTTGTTCGCCTTTAATCATAAAAATTTTACCGGAGTTGTAATCTGCAAAATACAAATTAAGATTTTCATCGGTGCCGAAAGTTGATATACTGTAGCCGGTTTCAAAAAGTAATTCGTTAGTGACGTTATTACCAGTTAATGACAAAGCCCAAATTTTACCAGAGACAAAATCGGCAAAAATATACTTACCGTAAATTTCTGCGGCATTTGTTCCCCGGTAAACATATCCACCGGTTATGGAATATCCTCCGGCGGAGTTATGTCCGTATTCCCAAACCGGCAATTCCAAACCCTCTTTATTACATTGTTGTGAATTATAACAATGAAATCCTTCCATAATATTCCATCCGTAATTTCCACCTTTTTCTATTATATTTATTTCTTCCCATAAGTTTTGCCCTACGTCGGCTGCCCAAAGTTTACCGGTGGTTCGATCGAAGCTGAAGCGCCAAACATTTCTTAAGCCGTAAGCGTATATTTCCGGGCGTGCATTTGAAGTATTAATAAACGGGTTGTCCGCAGGTATTAAGTAATTTGAATTTGGTGAAGCCGTGTCAACATCAATTCTGATAATACTTCCGAGCAATGTGGAAAGGTTTTGTCCGTTACCCAAAGGATCCCCACCTGAACCGCCGTCACCAAATGAGTTGTATAAGTATCCATCCGGACCAAATGTAATTTGTCCGCCATTGTGGTTACTGTACGGTTGTTCGACTTCAAGAAATATTGTTTCGCTCGACGGATCGGCTTTATTGATATCGTTTGCCGAAACTTTATACCGTGCAATTACGGTTCTGCGGGGATTTGAGGCGGTATAGTTTACGAAAAAGTATCCGTTCTGTTTATAATCCGGATGAAAGGCGAGACCAAGCAAGCCTTGTTCTCCGCCATATAACACATTATCAGTAATATTTAAAAATGTAGATTTGCCGGTAACATTGCTATCATTTGGGAAAACGGAAATGACACCTGCTTGCTCAACCACAAATATTCTGTTGGTTCCGTCGTTTGCATTTTGAATATCCACCGGTGCACTGAAATTCAAATAGGGGAATGCATCCACAATTTTCAGTTGTGCGTCCGGGTCATCAAAAGTGCAGCCGAGTAAAAATGTAACTAAGATAAACGATTTATTTAAATTCATCCCGAATCCGTTTTTATGATTATGTGTTTGCATATTAAACTAAAAAACGGCAATTGTCAATAGTGGAAGATAGAAAAATTATTTTTTACTCATTTTCACAATTTCATCGAATTCTTTTTTTGTTACCGGCATTACCGATAAACGGTTTCCGCGTTGAACCAACTTCATATCTTTCAATTTGGGATTGGCTTTTATCTCCTCGAGTGTTACCGGCTTTTTGAATTTTTCTTTGAGTTTTATATCCACCATATACCAAGTGGGTTGGTCTTTATTGCTTTTGGGATCGTAATATTTTTCTTCCGGATCGAAGGCGGTAAAATCGGGGTAACCTTCTTTAACAACTTCGCAAACTCCAACAACAGCGGTAGGTTTTGCGTTGCTATGATAGAATAAAACCAAATCACCTTTTTTCATTTCATCCCGCATAAAATTCCGAGCTTGGTAATTCCGCACGCCATCCCAATAGGTGGTTTGGTTTTTGCTTTTTGCCAAGTCGTCAATCGAAAAAGTCGAAGGTTCGGATTTCATTAGCCAATATTTTTTTGCCATGTTTATCTCCTTTCATTCTTGTTTTTTCAAATAAAGGTCGAACCAATGTTTGCGTAATTCATCCGCTTCTTTTTTATGGGGTTTAAGGAAATGGTCCCCGTTTTCGAACAGTACCAATCGAAAAGTGAACTTACGTTCCAGTAATTTGTAAGCCAAGTCAATTGAATCGTGCGGTGGAACCCGGTTATCGGAAGTGCCGTGCAGTAAAAGAAGCGGAGTTGAGTCCGGCAATTTATCCGCAAAATTAATTACGGATCTTTGCGCACAAAATGTTTCGAAATCGTTTCCGTCAAGTTTGTTAAAAGCATTATCGTACAAGTGTTTCATAAACTTACTTTCCTTTACATTGCACGAAAGATTGGAAATGCCCGCGTTCACAACAGCGGCGGAAAATTTATTTGTTTTTGTTAAAGCCAAATATGTCATCATACCGCCGCGGCTCCAGCCTTCTATTCCCCAGACCGAAGTATCGGCGGAAGAAAATTCGCCTGCAACTCCAAAGAGGTTTAAAATATCGTTAACATCATTTCCTCCGAATTCATCTTGGCCTTCGCCCCCGTCGTTTCCGCGGTATTGTGTTTCCAGTACGAAATATCCCCAACTTGCAATTTGTCCGAGAATTCCTTGTGCATTGAAATCGTCGAGTGCACCGGCATTTCCGTAACCACCCCGGCACCAAATTATACAAGGATATTTTTTGCTTTCGTAATCGGGATAAGCCACATAGCCCTTAACTTTCAAACCATCGGAAAGGTATGTGATTTTTTTTGCGGTTACTTTTTCAACGGCACCGGAACCCCAGCCGCTTTTAATCAAATTAAGTTGGGATTGTGATAAATTTAAATTTTCGATGCTTATTAACAATATTCATGCTCATTTATTATTTTGGAATTTAGTATAATTAAATATAATTACAGAAAATTTACGATTGCAAATAAAATAAGTATGGTTATGTCAAAGAAGAAAGGTAAAACCGTCAAACAAAAACCCGTGGAAGAAAAAAAACAAACTAATCCATCGAAAAAAATTTTTTACGTAACAAGCATAATTCTATTGGGGATATTGGTCTTTTTATTCTTACCCGGCAAGAATATTAAGAAGTACAATAATTCACCGGATAAAACAAAATTGGAACATTCCGCTTTTACTTTTACCAAGCATGGGGAACTGTCGTTCTTAAAAAAAGACGGGAGTTTTATTACGAAAATCGATATTGAAATTGCCAACAACGACGAAACACGTGCGCGGGGTTTGATGTACCGGAGCAATATGAAGGAAAACCAAGGCATGCTTTTTATTTTCCCGCAAGAAAGATATCAATCGTTTTGGATGAAAGATACGGTAATTCCGCTCGATATGATTTTCGTTAATGCAAACAGGGAAATAGTTACCATTCATAAAAATACCACACCTTATTCCTTAAAAAGTTATCCGTCAGATAAACCAGCAAAATATGTGATTGAAGTTAATGCTGGTTTTACGGACAAGTATAACATTCAAATCGGAGATAAAATTGTTTGGAGAAGAAATTAATTACTTATGCTTCTGACAAATAGAAATCTTGAATCATACAACGTAGAAGAATTAATACGGTTTAGTATTAAAAATTCTGAACTTAAATCAATTTTAATTATAGTTCCCACAAACAGAAAGTTGCGCCATCTCAAAAAAGAAATTATTGCCGGTTCGCCCGGTAAAACCACTGATGTAATTAATCTTGAAACAATGGGGACTTTAACCGAAAAAATTTTAACCGGATGGAAACCGTTTAAGAAATTAAGTGAAGCCGCCTCCACAATTTTGATTAAGCAGAGTGCCGCGGAAGTTAAGTTGCAATACCTGAATGTTTACAAAAACGAAATCCCGCACGGTACACTCGATAGAATAAAAAACGTTATCGGGGAATATAAGAAGCACGGTATAAATCCCAATGTTCTCCGTAAAGAAGCCGAAACGCTGGAAGATCTTGAACGAAGGAAAGCACTTGATATAGCAAATATTTATGAGAGCTTCAAAAAAAAATGTTACAAACTTTCTGCATTGGAAACCGGCGATATTTATGCCGAAATAGTTCAAGCGGGAAAAGAAAAATTTACCGGAGCTTTCGAGAAACTTTTTCCGGACGTCAAGAAAATTGTTGTTGAAGGTTTCGATGAATTTTTCGCACTGGAAATTGAAATATTGGATTATTTAAAACTTTCCGGCAAAGTAGATTTATTTCTTTCATTCGATTATTTCGAAAAAAACCGCGCGTTGTTTGCACACCTTGAAGAAACATATTCTAAATTAAAAAGTAAAAAGTTTAAGCAAATTACGGATTTGGCTCCCGCTGCTTCCGATGAGTTTTTACTGAACGTAAGAAAATATTTGTTTTCAAACCGTAATAAATCCAAAATCGATTCGTACTCCGGAAAAATTTCCGTTGTAGAAGCAACGGACAAAATTAACGAAATGAAATTTGTTGCCAAGGAAATAAAGAGAAAGCTTACGGAAGAAAACGTTGAACCTCACAAAATATGTGTTGCATTTAATCTCATTCAAAACTACACTCCCATAGTCAGAGATGTTTTCAACGCGTACGGTATTCCGGTTAATATAACCGACAGATATTCGCTCGATGAATCTTTGCCGGTTACTGCATTGATTAATGTTTTGGAAATTTTGGAGAACGATTATTTCTATAAAGATATCTTCAGGGCTTTCAGCAATGTTTATGTAAAAAACGATAACATAGATTTGGATGTATTGATTAAAGTTGCAACAAAACTTAAAATAGTGGGTGGAAAAACCAACTGGAAAAAGAAACTCAACAATGTATTAATGTTTACGAAAACATTGAACGGGGAAAACGGGGATGAAAACGAACAAAAGACTGATGTACAAAAAGCTTTAAGAAGTTTGGAAATCATAAATTCTTTACTCGGGGAATTTGACAAACAACTTACCATACCGGAATTTCAGAAGAAATTGAAAAATCTCGCATTCGAATTGGGAATATTTGAGAAAATTTTGGAAGATGAAAAAGAAGATGCCGAGACCAATATAAAAGCGGTAACAACATTTTTTGAAACTACCGATGAAATATTTGAATTGTTGACCGAAGAATATGGAAAGAATAAAAAATTTAACATTAAATTTTATTTGGAACAATTAAAAACCGCTTGCGGATGGGCGCGCTTTAATATAAAAGAAAGATCGGGACTTGGAGTATTGGTTACAACAGTAAACGAGATTCGCGGACTCAAATTCGATTATCTTTTTATCTGCGGGATGAACGACGGGGAGTTTCCAACAAAATACAATCCAGAAATTTTTTACAGCGGAACTTTTGCAAAAAATTCCACACGGCATCTGCTCGAAGAAAAATTCCATTTTTACCAAGCCCTATGTTCGTGGCGCAATGGTTTGTATCTTACTTATGCAAAGCATGAAGATGAAAAAGAACTGGTGGAATCAACCTTCGTAAAGGATTTTAAAAAACTTTTTACCGTCAATGAAATAAACGGGGCGGAATTAGGCGGTTTGGTTTTCAGTAGGGACGAACTTGATAAATTGCTCGGTACTTTTTGGCTCGAAAATAGACTGGACGAATTCGCCGGATTTTCCGGTGTGGAATTGAATTTGAAAAAACTGCGTCACTCACTTTACGTTGATCAACTACGTACCGGAAATCCGTTTGCCGAATCCATCTATAACGGATACATTCTCTCAAACACGGATAAAGAAAAATACCGGTTGAGTAAAAAAGCCCTTACGGTGCTTGAAGGTTTTGTCCAGAAAGAATTTTCGGTTTCCCAATTGGAAACGTATGCAAATTGTCCGCACAGATTTTTCCTTGAACGGTTACTCAAAATTGAGGAACTGAAAGAGCCAACGGAAGAAATTGAAGCAGTGGAGCTCGGCAATTTAATGCATGAAATATTTTACGAATATTATTCTTATCTAAGGAACAAAGGAATAGATCCGGCGGTTGAAGAACTTTCAAGGTTGAAAGAAATTCTTTTCGGAATTGCCCGGAGGAAGTATGATGAATATAAATTCGATTCCCCGTTAAGTTTTTATGAGGAAGAAAAAATTTTTGGAATCAACGGAAATGAAGAAGATTCGGTGCTTTACAGGTTTTTGGAGATGGAAAAAAATTGGAGGTTCGGGTTCAAGCCGTCATATTTTGAAGTTGGATTCGGACCTGTAAACCGTAAAAATACCGATAAGATTTTATCCGGGAATAAATCGGTAGAGTTGAACAATGTTAAACTGAGGGGTAAGATCGATCGAATCGATATACGGGAAGAAGATTCGTTTTTCAGAATATTGGATTATAAACTAAGCGAAAGGGGAAAACCGGCCAAGAAAGATTTGGAACTCGGGTATTCTTTACAGCTTCCGGTTTATCTTTTGGCGGCTTCGGCAATTTTGAAGAAAAAACTCGGCAAAGAGTATTTACCTGCCGCAATGGTGATTTTTTCACTCAAGTTTCAAGCGGAGAAATTCGGCTATCTCGAAATCATCAGGAATTCCGCTGCGGGGAACGTTAAGTATGTCAAAGAAAACGAAAGATTTATTCAAATTGCGAAAGAAAAAATTTCCGGATACGTTGAAAACATCAGAAACGGAAAATTTCACCTTACCGCAAGGGAAAATCCCACTAATACGGCATGCAAATATTGTGAATATAAAACGGTTTGCAGAATGCAGGAGTTACTTGTGTAAAACCCTTGAATTCTTCTGAAGAATTTTTTACATTTGTTACAGCCACTGCAAAAGCAGTGGTATTTTTTTTATGTTTCACAAAAAGGAGGAAAGCCTTAAGTGTCTAACTTTGTATATCTAAGTAGAGAAAGATTAATAGAACTCGAGCAAGAGTTAAAAGAACTAAAAACAAACGGGCGAAAGCAAATGGCGCAAAGAATTGCCGAAGCAAGGTCTTACGGCGATTTATCGGAAAATGCAGAATACGATGCCGCAAAGGAAGCGCAAGGCCTTCTTGAACTCAAAATAAGCAAAATGGAAGAAATGCTGGCAAAGGCAAAAATTATCGATACTTCCAATATGCCGAAAGATAAAACGCATATTCTTTCTACGGTTGTTGTTAAAAATCTGAAAAACAATAAAACATACGAATATACATTGGTTTCTTCCGAAGAAGCCAATTTGGAAAAAGGGAAAATTTCAATCACTTCGCCGGTTGGGCAAGCGCTAATGAACAGAAGCAAAGGTGAAATTGTCGATGCCAAAGTTCCGGCGGGAGTTATCAAATTCGAAATTCTGGATATTAAATAATTTCATTCGTAAAGCGGAGATATATCCGCTTTTATTTTATCATTTCCGCCGACTTTTATGACGTTATCCGAAAAAAAAATCGAAGAGAAAGTTATTCTGTTCATCAAACAAAACAAGTTGATTGAAACGGGCGATAAGGTTTTGGTTGCGCTGAGCGGAGGACCCGATTCCGTTTTTGCCTTGCATTTTTTGCACAAGTTCAAAGACAAATACAAAATTGATATTCATGCCTTGCATGTAAATCATCAGTTGCGGGGCACCGATAGCGATGAAGACGAAAAATTCTGCCGGGATCTTGCAACGAGCCTGAACGCCGGTTATCGTCCGGTAAAAGTTGATGTAAAAAACTTCGCTTCTGAAATAGGTAAGTCTCTGGAAGAAGCGGCACGGATTTTAAGATATTCCGAATTGGAAAATTATGCAAACAAAACCGGTGCGGATAAAATTGTCACCGCGCATAACATGAACGACAATGCTGAAACGGTGTTGCTGAATTTTTTAAAAGGAACCGGTATCTCCGGTATGAGCGGAATACCCGTGCAAAGAGGGAAAATTATCCGTCCTTTTCTTTGTTTAACAAAAGACGAAATTCTTTATTACTTAAAAGAAAATAATTTAAATTACAGACTGGACAAAACAAATTTGGAAACGGAATTCCAAAGAAACTTTTTGCGGAATGAGATTATACCTTTGATAAAAAAGGAAATTAATCCTTCTTTTGAGAGAGCACTTTTCCGGAACAGCGAAATTTTCCGGAATACAAAAACATTGCTTTCACGGTTTACCGGTTACTTGATTCAAGATTTCATTAGAATAATAAATGAAAATGAAATTCATATTGATTTGGAACTTGTAGAAAAATTCGGTACGGAAGCATTAGCCGGGGTTTTCAAAAAAATTTGTGCCAGTCATTTCAGTTTGAAATTTGAATTTAACGATTGGAAGAAGATTGAAGCAATTTTACGGAAACAAACCGGTCGAAAAGTAGAAATGTCCGATGATTTTATAGTTATGCGCGACCGTAAAAGTTTAATCTTAAAGAAAAAAGAAAATTCCGAAACCAACCGGAAACTGAAAATAAAAATCGGGGGTAGCATTGAAATTGAAGGGAAAAAATTAAATATTTCCGTTGCCGCCGGTGATAAAATTCAATTTACTGGGGATAAGAACCGGGAATATATTTCGGGAGACAATGTTTCGGAAGAGTTTGAAATCCGTAAGTGGAATCATGGTGATAAATTTATTCCGTTGGGAATGAAGAATTTCAAAAAATTGTCCGATTTTCTTACCGAAGAAAAAATACCCGCTCCGGAAAAAGAAAATCAACTGGTTTTAACCAATAAAAACAATATCGTATGGGTAATCGGACGCAGGATAGACGACAGATACAAAATATTACCGAATACAAAAAGGATACTTGAACTATGGTTGAATTAAGCGATCAAAAAATTAAAGATGTTATTCACGTGGGTAACGAGAAATTTGTACCTTTAATAACAAAAGAACAAATTGAAAAAAGGGTAAAAGAACTTGGCGAGGAAATTTCGAGGGATTACAAAGGTAAACTACCAATTTTTATCGGAATACTGAACGGCTCGTTTATTTTTATGTCGGATTTGATTAAAAATATATCGATAAATTGCGAAATCGATTTTTTCAAACTTTCAAGTTACGGCGAGCAAAAAATTTCATCGGGCAAAGTAAAATTATTAAAGGAATTAAATGCCGATATAAACGACCGGCATATTATAATAGTTGAAGATATTGTGGATAGTGGACTATCTATTGATTATATAGAAAAATTGATAAGCAATTTCACACCCGCAAGCATGAAAGTGGTTTCACTTTTGGTGAAGCCGAATAGCCTGAAATATAATGTTGAAATTAATTATATTGGGTTTGAAATTCCCGATAAATTTGTTATCGGATACGGGTTGGATTATGCCCAAAAATACAGAAACTTAAATTCAATATATGTTTTAAGCGAAGAATAGGGAAATATTATGTTACCAAATAGAAAAATGCACATGTCGGATAATCAAAACAAAAAGGATTTCCAAAAGAAAAAAGGAAGCCCTCAAGGTCCGAACGATGATTTTGATTGGTCTAAGATTCTTAAAACGGTATTCAGCTGGGGAGCGGTAATTATTGCAGCTGTTATTGTTATGCAGTTTATGAATTCGAGCCGGGCAAACTTCGTCGAAGTCGGTTACAACACATACAAAAAATTACTTGAAAACGATAAGGTTGAAAAAATTGATGTAATAAAAACCGATGTAAATAATTACTCACTCGAAGTTACATTGAAACAAGAAGAACCGGTAAAAATCGGAAAAGCTACCAAGAAAGTTAAAAGAATCAGTGTTCCGATAATCGATAAAGTAATTGAAGGCGAGCAGAAAATTTGGGATGCGAAAGGAATCGTTTATGATTTCATAATCGATTCAAACGAATGGTTCACTCTGTTAATCAGCTTTTTACCGTGGATTTTGATCATCGGTATATGGATTTTATTCATGCGCCGTATGCAAGGCGGTGCCGGAAGTCAAAAAGGAATATTTAATTTCGGTAAAAGCCGTGCAAAGCTGATTTCCGAATCCCAAATTAAAGTAACGTTCAAAGATGTTGCCGGTGCAGACGAAGCAAAACAAGAATTGGAAGAGATCATAGAATTTTTACGAGAACCGACAAAATTTCAGAAACTTGGCGGAAAAATTCCGAGAGGAGTTTTGTTATTGGGACCTCCGGGAACCGGAAAAACTTTGATGGCGCGTGCCGTTGCAGGTGAAGCCGGAGTTCCGTTTTTCTCAATAAGCGGTGCCGATTTCGTTGAAATGTTTGTTGGTGTTGGCGCAAGCCGTGTACGGGATTTATTCGAACAAGGAAAGAAAAACGCTCCGTGTATTATTTTTATCGACGAAATTGATGCGGTTGGCCGCCATCGCGGCGCTGGGCTTGGTGGAGGACATGACGAACGTGAACAAACACTTAATGCATTGCTCGTTGAAATGGACGGGTTCGAACAAAACAGTGGAGTAATCATAATTGCCGCAACAAACCGCCCGGATGTTCTGGATCCGGCTTTGTTGCGTCCCGGCAGGTTCGACAGACAAGTGGTTGTGGACCGCCCAGACGTTAAAGGCAGGGAAGGAATTTTAAAGGTGCATACACGCAATATACCGCTTGACGAATCGGTCGATCTTAAAGTACTTGCCAAAGGAACGCCGGGTTTGGCGGGCGCCGAACTTGCAAACCTTGTGAATGAAGCCGCCTTGCTTGCTGCAAGGAAAAACAGAGAGAAAGTAACTATGGAAGATTTTGAAGAAGCCAAAGACAAAGTAATGATGGGAATGGAACGGAAAAGTATGATTATTTCCGAAGAAGAAAAGAAAACGACGGCTTATCATGAAATCGGGCACGTTCTGGTTGCGCTCAAAATTCCCGAAGCCGATCCGGTTCATAAAGTTACAATTATTCCGCGAGGAAGGGCTCTCGGTGTTACAACCTATTTGCCGGTGGATGAAAAACATACATATTCGAAAGATTACTTGGAAGCTACAATTGCTTATGCTTTGGGTGGAAGAGCTGCGGAACTGATTGTGTTTAACAGATTGACAACCGGCGCCGGAAACGACATCGAAAAGGCAACTTCAATTGCAAGAAAAATGGTATGCGAATGGGGAATGAGTGAAAAACTCGGACCAGTAGCTTTCGGGAAAAAAGAAGAAGAGCTCTTCTTAGGGAAAGAAATTACAAAGCACGACGAATACAGCGAAAAAACAGCCCAGGAAATTGATGAAGAAATAAAAAGAATTGTAAATACAGGAATGAAGAGAGCCGAAACAATTTTGCGGGAAAATATAGATCTTCTTCATAAGTTGTCGAAAGAACTTCTGGAAAGGGAAATTCTCGATGCCGAAGAAATACGCAAAATTATGAACGGTGAAGAACTTCCCGCTGTAAAAGGAAACGGGAAAAATAAAGCCGGTCAAGCTCAACCGGCGGAAAATGAAATTCCCGAACATGTAAGAAAACTTATGGAAGAAAGAAAAAGAAAAAACGCTGAATCCGATAAGCAATCCGATAACACAAATGACGGCAATTGATCACGGAAGTATAGATTATAAAAGTGAAATTCTGCGGAAACTAATACATCTCTTTTCACTTTCCATTCCCGTAATCTATTATTTTATCACAAAAGAGTTGGCGCTAACCATTCTGGTTCCGCTAACTCTTTTTTCTTTATTCCTCGATTTGGGAAGGCATTTTATACCCGCACTTAAAAACTTCTTCGATAGAACATTCGGATTTATGATGCGCGAACATGAAAAAGACGATAAGAAGAAGAATCTTAGTGGTGCAACTTATGTGTTGATTTCGGCTACGGTTGGAATAATAATTTTTCCGAAAATATTTTTTATTACGGCTTTTGCAGTATTGATATTAAGCGATATAGCCGCGGCATTGGTCGGCAGAAAATACGGCAAACATAAATTTCTTGCTAAAAGTTTGGAAGGTACACTCGCTTTTTTCGTTATGGGTTGTATCGTGGTGTTGCTAACCCCGAAAATTAAGTACGATATCACGGAATACCTGATCGGTTTTATTGCCGTGGCTGTTGGAGCCATTGCCGAAAATATTTCTTACGGTTGGGCCGATGACAATTTTATGATTCCTCTTTCGGTCGGCTTCACACTTTGGCTTTTGTATTATTTATTTTTACCCGGTTATAATTTGGTTCTGGCTAATGTGCCGGTTTAGTTTTTTGAAACATATTTCCGGGCGTACTGTATAAAAACTGTTTTTCACCAACTAACTAAAAATGAATGCGTATGAAAAAGATAGTTACTTTTTTTATCTCCGCACTGGTTTTCGTCTCCTTTTTAAATTCATGTGAAACCCAAAAGCCCGCAATGGGTGAAGAAGATGTAATATATGTTGTTGCAGATTCAGGTGACTACGCACGTGTTGAGGGTGCATTGAAAATGGTTTTCGGGAAAATTATTTACACTCCACAGCCCGAACATTTGTTCGAACTCAAAAGAATGAAGTTTTCCGATTTGGAAAATGCCAAAAGAAAGAAAAACGTTATTATTTTGGGACCCCTCAACTCGGAATTCCCTGTTGCCAAATATATTAACAGCATTCTCGATTCTACAGCCAAAGCAATGGTAATGAACGACAGCGCATTCGTTATAAACAAACACGACCTTTGGTATAAAGACCAGTTGGTGATGATTTTAACAGCACCGGATTTGGAAAAATTACACAAAAACATTCTGAAACACGGTGACGATTTACTTTATTATTTCCGCGAAGCATCGAATAAAAGATTATCGAAAGCTCTTTACAATTCCAGATTCGAAAAGAGAGACATCGAAGCAAAGTTGTTAAACGAATACGGATGGACGATTTACGTGCAAGCCGATTATCTTCTCGCTTTGGATAAACCGGAAGATAATTTCGTCTGGTTAAGGCGTGCCCCAAATTCCGATATGGAACGATGGATTTTTGTGCACTGGATTGATAACGCTTCACCTACGTTTTTAGACCCCGATTCGATTATAAATGAAAGAAACAAAATCACCCAAAAATATTACCGCACTGCGAGCGACACCGCTTACGTTGAACTTGAAAGCGAATACAGAACCGTAACAGAAGTGAATTTCAACAACCGTTATGCATTAATGACACAAGGACTTTGGCGATTCAACGACAGAAGCGGAGGCGGACCGATGATAAATTATACTTTCTTCGATGAAGCATCGGGAAGGATTTATATGCTCGACGGTTCAATATTCGCACCGAAATATGAAAAGAAAGGGTTAATTCAACAAGTCGATGTAATGTTGCATTCATTCAGAACGGAAAAGGAATTGAGCCCGGAATTGAAAAAAGAAATTCTGGAAGCACTGGAAGATTAAAACACTGTTTGACGGGGTTTGTATTTATTTGATAAATAAGATAATGATAATTTAGGTTTATATAAATTATTTTCGGCTATTGAACAAAGCTCCGTTTTTGTTAAAATAAAACCGGACTTCAGTTCCACATCTTATTCTTGTACCGTCATCCCGAACTTGTTCCGGGATCTGAAAGGAACGGATTTTCACACCATGTCATTCCCCGGAAGCGGGAATCTGAAAAAATATTCGCACTAGAAAAGACCTGCTTTAATATATCAACTACTTCTCGCTTAGAATTTCTTCGTCGGGAATAATTTTTTGTGCGGTTTCTTTATTTACAAGTTTTACCTTTCCTTGAACTTTTACATTAGCACCGAATTTAAAATCACCCTCGATTATAAGTTCTTCGCATTCAATCAACGACGGAATCCCTTTGCCGAACCGCTCGTCGAAATCGTCAACTTTTTTGTAATGTGCCGGATCCAAGTGAATGTAAAGTTTTTTATTTTGTTTTTTGGGGGAAGGAACCAATTTAAAATCATCCGTTAGAATATAAGCATCGGAGCGGATGGCGAGCAAATCGTTTGTTGTTTTAACCGGTGCGAATCGTGTACGCGGAACCCTTATTGCTCCGGCACCTTCGAATACCGAAATAGCCGAACCCATAGCGGTTTCCAGCTGGTACACTTTCGGAGATGATGCATCGCGCGGATCTACGTTCTTTTCGTTCCGGATCATTGGTAAGCCTAAGACGGCATTGTTTTTATCCAAAATATCTTTAAGCTTTCTCAAATTTATCCAGATGTTATTTGTGTTGAAATATTTATGTTTTGTGATATTCTGAAAATCCTCAATATCTTCACCGGAACATTGAGCGCTCTCACGTAGAATCAATCCGCCGGTTTTTAAATATGCCAAATGACCGCCTTTCTTATCCGCTTCGGTTCTATCGGCAACTTCCATCAAAAAGGGTAAATTGTTTTTCACCATATAACCGAGAATTTTCGGCTCTAAAAAAGCACCTAAATTATCAGAGTTTGAAATAAAAGCATATTCATAATTTTTTTCCAGTAGTTTATCCAAAATTCCGCTTGTTGTAAGTGCAATATAAATTTCACCGTGTCCGGGCGGACACCATTCCAACTTCGGATCTTTTTTCCAACTTACCGGAGAAAAATCATCTTTACTTATTTTGGGAATTTTATGTTGTTGAAAATCCAACGGTAAATCGTTTTGCAATTCCGGGTAATTTTCAAGTAATTTAAGTGAACCTGAATGAGTATTGAAACTGTTCATTAGAATCAGCGGAACCTTTGTGTTTATTGCTTGCCGGGCGATTATATCGAGAAAAGTTAGTCCGTTCTTTACATGTAAAAGGGATTTGGCTTTGTTCAATCCCATACTTGTTCCCAGTCCGCCGTTCAATTTTATTATAACCGTTCTGTTGAAATTGCTTTTGCCGTATTCCGTGTATTCATCTTCAAGTTTTTCCAAATCGGGTAAATTTTCTACGGGCTCTATTGCGGTTTCTTCAATTATTCCCGTTTCGCCTTCAAGCAATTGGGAATAATAAAACTCGAAGGATTTTATGACAATTCCGGGTAAGTTTTCCGCCTCCATTTTTTCTTTGAACGGGGCAAATTTTTCATTAAGAACCATAATTGTATCTGTTTTGTTGTTGATTATTTTTATTGAATCAAAAATATAAAATTTAAGTTAAATAAATCTTTCATATTTTTTCCGGACAGCTTACTTCACATAAACGTCGAATAACTTCACATTTTCCGAAAGAGTTTTTTTTATTCGGGATTGTAATTGCTCCATACTTCCGGCTTTAATGAATTTACTTAGAGCCCGCAACTTCTTTATCTCCGTGGGTACAATCGAATGACGGGATTTGAAAATGTTTTGAATTGCCAACTCAAGGTTTTTCAAAAATGCGTAGTTCTGTTCCATTATTCCGGCATCGGATGCGGTAATAAGTTTTTGTTCTT
>JALSTB010000060.1 GCA_026983955.1 Melioribacteraceae bacterium | reverse complement strand
TTCAACTTTGAAAAAATATAAACAATGATAATAATGTAAAAGAAAAGAAATATTTCCGAAATGTTTCCCGGTTTATAAGAACTGCAACAGCGATAAAAAACAATAAACCGGTAAATGGTTAAACCGGATAAAATGGAATTGGAGAAATGAAAAATCCGGAAAGTGAAACGGACGCCCGCTTGTGTGGGAATGAAGAAGAATGTCTTCCAAACATTCTTTTAAAAGAATTGTCATACAATAAATTTGAATAAAATATCCAAAGGGACAATTGCTCAATAAACCGGTGTACTTCTTTGGCTTAATCTGAGCAAATCTGTGGTTAAAAGAAATGCCGCGAATACGCGAATACAGGTAATGAGTAATCTGTAACCGGTGAACTGAATGAGGGTAAGAATGTGAAACGTGTGGCGGATTACCGTATCGGATGAATTAGTAAAAACCGATTGTTCCAGTTTTTACGGGCTCAGCAAGTATAAATTCATTTTTATATTATTTAATATTTGCTTTGCCACCAATATCTTTTCTGTAATAAATTCCCTTATATTTTACTTTAAGCAATTCATCATAAGCCCTTTTTATACAATGGGTTATATTACCACTCCGGTCTATCGCAATAATATTCAAAACCCGTCCGCCATTTGTAATAATTTTACCGTCTTCCCTTTTTGTTCCGGCATGAATTATTTGAATATCCGGAGAATTTATCTTTTCCAAACCGGAAATCTCAAAACCTTTTTCGTAACCTTCCGGATAACCGGCAGATGCCGTTACAACACAGACCGCAGCAGCTCCGTTATACCGCACCGCATTTTCATTCAAATTTCGTTTGGCAACGGAATACAACAATTCGAGGAAATCACCATCGAGCAATGGCAAAACCGCTTGGGTTTCGGGATCACCGAATCGGCAATTAAATTCGATTACTTGAGGACCGTCAGCGGTTTGAATCAATCCGCAATAAAGACAACCTGAATATCCGGCGCCTTCCAATCGCAATGCCTCGAGCGCTTTTTCAATTATATTCTTCTCCACAATGTGTATTATTTCATCATCAATAAAAGGCACGGGAGCATAGGCGCCCATGCCGCCGGTATTTTTGCCCGTATCACCTTCACCAATTCTTTTATGATCTTGTGCCGGAGGTAAAGTAACAAATTTCTTTCCGTCGGTAATTGCGAAAACGGAAAACTCTTGCCCTTCCAAAAATTCTTCTATTACAATTTCGTTTCCTGCATCGCCGAATTTACCTTTTTCAAAACAATCACCGATGGCAGCTTCAACGTCACCGGGAGTTTCGCAAATTGTAACCCCTTTTCCTGCAGCCAATCCCGATGCTTTAACTACCACAGGGTAACCAATTGATTTTGCATAATTTACAGCTTTCTCATAATCCGTTTTCTTAAATGTTTTGTGTGCCGCCGTGGGTATACCGTATTTTTTCATCAATCCTTTTGCAAAGGCTTTATCACTTTCAATCCGTGCGGCATTTTTATCCGGACCGAAAACCAAAATTCCATTCGTTCGAAGCAAATCGGCTAGACCTTCAGCCAATGGTTTTTCCGGTCCGATTACCACCAAATCTATTTTTTTATCTTCGCAAAAGTTTATAATTTCCTTTCCATTCGAGATATTTAACTTTATGTTCCGGGCAATTTCGTCTGTGCCGGCATTTCCGGGCGCAACAAACAAATTATCCAATTGTTTGCTTTCTTTTATTTTCAAAGCCAAAGCGTGCTCCCTTCCACCGGAGCCGATAATCAATACATTCATAATTCCGTTCTCAAATAAAATTGAAATTCCTTGGTTAATTTTTCAGTAAGAGTCAATCTATTGTGTTCTTCTATGAATTTTTCATTAGGAGCGGGTAAAGTGCCCTCTCTAAACCGTTTATCTATTTGAATCAACATATTTTTTATTGCTTTTATGTCGTCGGGTGGAGTTATAAAGCTTGCTCCGTATTTTTCAGCTGCCATTTTTGCCACGCCGTTGGGAACTGTGGCAAGTACAGGTTTCTTGCTCCCGAAATACTCGAATAGTTTCCCTGGCGTTACAGCCGCCATTCGTTTATTGCTCAACATTACCCAAAGCACATCTGCCGAAAGTATCCGCCGTACGGTTTCTTTATGATTCAGATAGCCGAATTCCTTTACGAAATGCTGCAGTCCCAACCTGGCAACCAGTTTTTGATTTTCCCTTCTGAAAAGTCCGGCAAATTGCAGTTCGATGTTTGCGGCTATATCCGGCCGTTCAACGCTTAATTCTTTAAATGCTTTGAGTAAATATTTAGGTGTTATGCTTTCGTAGAAAATGCCGGAATAAAGTATTTTACATTTATTTTTTTCTCCGTATATCGGTTCAACATCACGGTAATCTTCCGGATCGAATCCGTGAGGTAAAATAAGCACATCGTTAAAAGTTAAAAAGGGAAATTTTTTTAGCAGGTTTTCTTTTATTAATCTGTTCACAACAATTACTTTATCCGCTTTACGCAAAACTTTGTCTTCGAGTTTTTTATGTTTCCACGAATGGTAAGGAGTAGGATTGAAAGCAAATTGGTTCCCCGTCCAAGCATCGCGATAATCGATAATTAACGGAACGTTAAAACGCTCCCTCAGTTTTGCAGCGGTTATAAATGAGGAAAACGGCGGACCGGATACAAAAATCACATCGAAATGTTCTTGCCTGAGTATTGACGCCGCAAAGTTGTAGGCTTTAAGCGACCAGAATTTTTTATTATCCGGAATAAAAAACGTTTTGCTGACCCGGCTCAAAATTTTCCTGACAATTTCCGGGGGCATTTTCATTGTACCTTTCCGTTTAAGAAGCGATTGCGGATCGAAAGCTTCCGTTCTTTTAATAATCACTCCCGCTTTTTCAGCTTCTTCAAGCAAGGTTAAATCGTGGGCATAGTACCCGGTTTTTCCGGTAGTAATAACCGTCGGTTCCCAATTGAATTGCGGCATGTATTTAGTAAATTTCATAGTACGCTGTACGCCGCTCAAACCCATCGGAGGATAGTAATACGCAATAACAAGAACCTTGAACATCCGGGCTTATCCGATAATTTTTGATTGATAATTGGGTGATTCTTTAGTGATAATAACATCGTGCGGGTGACTTTCACGAAGTCCCGCATTTGAGATTTTCACGAATTTGGATTTATTTTTAAATTCTTCAATGTCTCTTGCGCCGCAATAACCCATTGATGCCCGCAATCCTCCAATAAACTGATAAACAGTATCGGCCAAAGGACCTTTATACGGTACGCGTCCTTCAACACCTTCGGGAACCAGTTTTTTAATATCGTCTTCCATATCTTGGAAATAACGGTCTTTACTTCCTTCTTTCATTGCACCGATTGACCCCATACCGCGGTACACTTTGAAACTTCTGCCTTCGTAAAGAATTTTTTCGCCCGGGGTTTCATCCACACCGGCAAACATACCGCCAATCATAACCGTGTCGGCGCCGGCGGCAATGGCTTTGGCAACATCACCGGTCTGTTTAATTCCACCGTCGGCGATTAAAGGAACGTTGGTATCTTTCAGCGCGCCGGCAACTTCG
>JALSTB010000059.1 GCA_026983955.1 Melioribacteraceae bacterium | reverse complement strand
ACACAAAGGTGTATGCGTTTGGTACACCGGATTATCGGGGAGCGGCAAATCCACCATCGCTAGGGAAGTGGAGAAAAAACTTTTTGAGATGGGAGTTAAAACATACGTGCTCGATGGCGATAACATTAGGCACGGGTTGAATAAAAATTTGGGATTTTCCCCCGAAGACAGAACCGAGAACATCAGAAGAATAGGTGAAGTTGCAAAATTATTTGTCGATGCCGGAATGGTAGTAATGACGGCTTTTATCTCTCCGTACAAAGCCGATAGGAACCAGGTAAGAAGTATTTTGGAAGATGGTGAATTCATCGAAGTTTATGTGGAAGCCGATTTGGAAACTTGTGAAGAACGCGACCCGAAAGGTCTTTACAAAAAAGCCAGGGCTGGGGAAATCAAAGAGTTTACCGGAATTTCCGCACCTTACGAAGCGCCGGAAAATCCCGAATTGGTTGTTAATACGACTGAAGAAACAAATGTGGAAAAAAACGCACAAAAAGTAATCGATTATCTATTATCAAAAGGTTATATAAAAAATCAGAATTAAAAAAGGAGTATTCAATGATTAAACCTCACGGTGGTACGTTAATTAACAGATATGTTGAAGAACCCGAACGGTCTTCTTTAATTGAAAAAGCTGCAAACTTACCGGAAATAATTTTGGACGATAAAAATATTTCGGATCTCGAAATGATTTCTTCCGGAGCGATGAGCCCATTGACCGGTTTTCTGAAAAAAGACGATTACCAATCGGTCGTTGAAACTATGCACTTGGCTAACGGTGTTGTTTGGAGCATTCCGATTACGCTTGCGGTCGGTGAACAAAAAGCAAACGAATTGAAATCTGCCGAGCAAGCCGCTTTGTACGATGATGCCGGACATTTACTTGCTGTAATGGATGTGGAAGAAATTTACACATACGACAAAGAAAACGAAGCCGAAAAAGTTTACAGAACGAAAGACGGCGAACATCCGGGTGTTTCCTACGTGTACGCTCAAGGAGATTTCCTTGTGGGTGGTAAAATTTATATGTTAAACAAACCCAATCATTCCGATTTTTTGGAATTCAGGCTCGATCCCGCACAAACCCGGGCAAAGTTTGAAGAAAACGGTTGGGAAACCATTGTAGCATTTCAAACGAGAAATCCGATTCACCGTGCACATGAATATCTTCAAAAATGTGCCCTTGAAATTGTAGACGGTCTGCTCATTCATCCGCTTGTAGGCAGAACCAAATCCGATGATATTTCAGCAGAAATTCGAATGAAGAGCTACTTGGTGTTAATGGAAAAATACTATCCCTCAAACAGAACAATGTTGAGCGTTTTCCCGGCGGCAATGCGGTATGCAGGTCCCCGCGAAGCAATCTTTCATGCTTTGGTCCGTAAAAACTACGGTTGTACTCATTTCATTGTGGGAAGAGACCACGCCGGAGTTGGTAATTATTACGGAACTTACGACGCGCAACATATTTTCAAGGAATTTACGCGGGAAGAATTGGATATTACGCCGCTTTTCTTCGAGCATGCTTTTTATTGTAAGGAATGCGGAAACATGGCAAGCGCTAAAACTTGTCCGCACGACGGTTCAGCCCACGTTTTCTTAAGCGGTACGAAAGTACGCGAAATGTTGAGAAGAGGGGAAAGACCTCCGGTGGAATTCAGTCGCCCCGAAGTAGCCGACGTGCTGATTGAGGGAATGCAAAATTCTTAACTTTGGGTAATTAAATTAATGCCGGTCGATTTCAATTTTTGGTTTACTTTATTCCTATTGGTGCTAATGTCGGTCGCTCTCGTCAAAGAGTGGTTCGACGTTAGCATTGTTTTTTTCGGCGTTTTGCTTTTGTTGGTAATTGCCGGAGTGGTTGAAGTGAATAAAGCGTTTAACGGCTTTTCCAACGTTGGTGTGATTTCGATTGCGCTTTTATTTATAGTTGCCGGAGCGCTGCAATCGACCGGTGTTGTTGACGAACTAACCAATTTTATCTACGGCTCAAAACCTACGACCGTACGAAGGAAAATATTCAGGATAATGTTTCCCGTTACGGCTCTATCCGCATTCATGAATAATACACCGATAGTGGCAATTTTGATACCGAGCATTAAATCCTGGGCGGTGAAAAACAATCTTTCTCCCTCGAAATTTTTAATGCCTCTTTCTTTTGCCGCTATTTTAGGCGGAATGTGTACGTTAATCGGTACCAGCACAAATTTGATTGTACACGGTTTATTAATTGAAAACGGATATGCCGGATTTTCTTTTTTCGAACTGACCCCAATAGGTTTGCCGGTGGCTCTGTTCGGTATTTTGTTCGTAGGAATTTTAGGAGCTAAATTATTACCGGAGAGAAAAGAACCGATGATTGAATTGGGGGAATCGACCCGTGAATATGTAATAGAATTAAAAGTTACGGAAGAGTATAAGAACATAAACAAATCCATAGAAGATGCCGGTTTAAGACATCTGAAAGGTTTATTCTTGTTTCAAATTGAAAGGAACGGTAAAACCATTACCGCAGTTGGTCCCGATGAAAAAATACAATTAAACGATAGATTGTTTTTTACCGGAATTCCGCAAACAATTCTGGAACTGCAAAAAACCCCGGGTTTGCAATTGATTAAAGATTCTTCGTTCGATTTAAAGCGGTACGATGCCGATCAAATAAAAACCTTCGAAGCGGTTGTTTCGCACAGCTCACCGTTAGTTGGAAAAACCGTAAGGGAAAGCAGTTTCCGTACTAATTATAATGCCGTGATTATTGCAATTCACCGGAACGGAGAACGCATTAAGAAAAAAATCGGCGACATTGTGCTCAAACCGGGCGATACGCTGCTGCTTTTGGCTCCGAAAAAATTTATGCGTCAATGGTACAATTCAAAAGATTTTTACCTTATCTCAAATACTTCGGAAGTGTTTTCCAAGCCGCGCAGGCAAATGATTATTTCCGTTGTCGTACTGCTTTTCATGGTTTTGTTTGTTGTTCTGAAAATTATGCCGCTCATTTCCGCTGCAGGTTTAGCTGCTATTATTTTAATATTGACAAAAAGTATTTCATCCAAAGCCGCAAAGGATTTAATAGATTTCAAAGTGTTGATTGTAATCGGTTCTGCATTTGGAATTGCGCAGGCAATTAACAATTCGGGTTTGGCGGAATTTTTCGCTCAACAGTTACTCCGGCTCGAAGATGTATTCGGAATAATCGGTGTGTTGGCGGGTGTTTATTTTTTAACAAGTGCATACAATACAATAATAACAAGCAATGCCACATCCGCACTAATATTCCCGGTTGCGCTTTCGACTGCTGTGGATATTGGAGCCAACGTGCATCCGTTTGCATTAACCGTGGCGATTGCTTCTGCGGCAAGTTTCGCTTCCCCGATTAGCTACCAAACAAATTTGATGGTGTACGGTCCGGGCGGCTACAGGTTTAAAGATTATATTAAAATCGGACTTCCTCTGCAGATTCTGGTCGGTTTTCTGTCTATTACGCTTATTTACTGGCTATATTTTTAATTGACGGAAATGTTGCATGGCCAAATCCGTGGTTAAAAAGAAAACCACAGAAAACACGGATTAACTT
>JALSTB010000058.1 GCA_026983955.1 Melioribacteraceae bacterium | reverse complement strand
AAAATAATTGTGATTGAAAACGGTGAAATAGCCGAAGAAGGCAAACACAATGAGCTTGTTAAACTTGGCGGAATTTATGCCGGTTTGCATTACAAGCAACTCCTGGAAGAAGAATTAAAAGAGATTAATTAATTTATGGTTGAAAAAACAAGCGACGAAATACTTGGCAAGGCATACGATTCAAAATTGATGAAACGTTTGCTTACTTATGTTAAACCCTACAAAAAGTATGTGGTGTTGGCAATATTTCTTAATGTGTTTGTTGCCGGACTGGCGCCGTTGCGTCCGTATCTTACTAAAATTGCTATCGATGAAAGCATTGCAAATAAAGATTACGAAAGTCTTACTTTTATTACCGCGCTTTTATTCGCATCGCTTCTGTTTCAAGCCGTAATGCAATACGGGCTGACATATTTTACGCAATTAATGGGTCAAAAAATAATTTACGACCTTCGCGTGCAAATTTTTTCGCATGTTCAAAAATTGGCTTTAAAGTTTTTCGATAAAACTCCCGTAGGCCGGATTGTTACACGCGTTACCAATGATGTGGAGTCTTTGAATGAACTGTTTTCATCGGGAATAGTAATGGTGTTCAGCGATTTGTTTATAATATTTTGGATTTTCGTTTTCATGTTTTCACTTTCGTTCGATTTATCGCTGATAACACTTTCCGTATTACCTGCACTGTTCTATGCGACTTTCTTGTTCCGTAAAAAAGTGCGTGAAGCATACCGTGATGTGAGATTTCATCTGGCACGGTTGAATTCTTACATGCAAGAACGCGTTGGCGGTATAAACATTGTCCAGTTATTCAATAAACAAAAACGTGAGCTGAATAAATTCAAAGAAATTAACAAAGATTACCGCGATGCGAATATCAAATCCGTTTTTTATTATGCAATTTTTTACCCTACAGTTGAAATACTGAGCTCCCTTGCCGTTGCTTTAATTATTTGGTACGGCGGAGGTAAGGTTTTCGAATCAACTATGACACTTGGCATTTTATTTGCTTTTGTTCAGTACACGGAAATGTTTTTCAGACCAATCCGGGATTTATCGGAGAAATATAATATTATGCAAACGGCAATGGCATCTTCGGAGAGGATTTTCAAACTTTTGGATGAAAATACGGTTATTCCCGACCCGGAAAAACCGGTTATTCCCGGAAATATCAAAGGTAAAATTGAATTTAAAAATGTAACGTTTGCATACAATGAAGGCGAAGATGTATTAAAAAATGTTTCATTTACCATTGAACCGGGTCAAACCGTGGCTATTGTAGGTGCCACCGGTGCGGGTAAAACTTCAATTATAAGTTTGCTTTCAAGATTTTACGAACCTCAGAAAGGGGAAATTCTGATAGACGGAATTAACATTAACAATATGCGCAAGGAAGATCTTAGGAAAATGATTTGTGTTGTTTTGCAAGATGTTCTTCTTTTTTCCGGCTCGATTAAAAGCAACATAAATTTAAATAACAGTGAAATTCCCGATACCAAAATTGCCGAAGCTGCGGAAATGGTTGGCGCACAAAAATTTATTTCCGGTCTACCGGCTAAATATGATGAGGAAGTTCATGAGAAAGGTGCCAAGTTGAGCATGGGTCAAAAACAATTAATCTCATTTGCGCGCGCTTTGGCTTACGACCCGAAAATATTAATTTTGGATGAGGCAACCGCAAGCGTGGATACGGAAACGGAAATTTTGATTCAGAATGCAATTAAAAAATTATTATCCGGCAGAACATCGATTGTTATTGCACACAGATTGTCCACAATTCAAAATTCCGATAAAATTATTGTTATGCACAAAGGCGAAATTAAAGAAATGGGCACTCATCAAGAATTACTTGCAAAACGTGGAATTTATTTTAAACTTTATCAATTACAATATAAAGATCAGGAAATAACAAAAACTGCCTAACAAAGGAGGTATTTGATGATTAATTTTATGACGTTAACCCGCCACATTTTGGAAGGTGAAAAGAAACATCCCGAAGCAACCGGAGAACTCTCGGCGCTTTTGCACGATTTGGCTCTTGCGGCTAAAGTAATCTCACTTGAAGTAAACAAAGCCGGACTGGTGGATATTCTCGGGTTTACCGGAGATAACAATGTGCACGGCGAACAAGTGAAAAAACTTGATGTTTTTGCACACGATATGCTTTACAAAGCAATGGATCACGGAGGACACTTATGCGTTATGGCTTCGGAAGAAGAAGAAAATATCATCCACATTCCACCGCATTTCAAAAGGGGAAAGTATGTTTTATTATTCGACCCGCTGGACGGTTCTTCAAACATTGATGCGAATGTAAGTATCGGTACCATTTTTTCCATTTACAAAAGGGTAACTCCCGATGACGGTTCACCCGGTACTTTGGAAGATTGTTTGCAACCCGGTGTTAAACAAGTTGCCGCAGGTTATGTGATTTACGGTTCAAGCACAATGCTGGTATACACCACCGGAGAAGGCGTTTACGGTTTTACACTCGATCCGGCTTTCGGTGAATTTCTCCTTTCGCACGACAATATCAAAATTCCCAAAAAAGGTAGAATTTACAGCATCAACGAAGGTAATTACAAATATTGGAGACCCGGACTTAAAAAGTACATCAAACATTTGCAAGATGCGGTCGATTACGACGGTAAGCCGTATTCCGCACGTTACATCGGTTCGATGGTTGCCGATATCCACAGAAACCTGCTTTACGGTGGAATTTTTATCTACCCGGCAGATAGAAGAAATCCGAATGGGAAATTAAGATTAATGTACGAATGCAATCCGATGGCATTTATAATTGAAGCTGCTGGCGGTAAAGCAATCGATGGTAAAAACAGAATTTTGGAAATTCAACCGGAAGAATTACATCAACGCGTGCCAATTTATATCGGTAGTCCCGATGATGTTGATATGGTAAGAAAATTTCTTGCCGAAAACGAGATGGCGGAAACCGAATAAAGTTTAATTTTTATTAGTTATTTCTTTAAGTTTTTCGGAAATTTTAGTCGCTAACTCGGCTTCGGTTATGTTTTCCAAATGTAGCTTGGAATTTTTTACCGAGATTTCCGGCGGGTCGCCTTCACCGGTAACAAATTTGTATAAATTATACCCGAGGCGGTAGCGGTCGTTCATTATCGGTATATTCTCTTTGAAAGATTCAACAATGGAATAAACTTTGTTTTCCAACGAATCTTCGGGAAATTTTTTTACACCTGCCGGAGGTAAAGTCGTCATTTTCAAGCCCACATATTAATTTTTGAACCCTGCAAATTTAACCAACTCCAAGCATTCAAACAAACTTGTTGATGATACGCTAAAATAAACTTTTTGCTTCGATTAAAAAAACGTTTGCGGGGTTAACACCGATTCAGAGCGTAAATTTTCAAGATTTTAACAATACCTCAAACCGTTAAAACGGTTGTGTGTCAGCGTAAGTTATTGCTAACCAACGGTTTAAGCCGTTGGTTAATAGCAAAAAAAGTTGTTCGCAACCGGTTAACCGGTTTTTAGCCACACAAGAGAACAAGAAAATTATTTTTTTATTTCCTCGCAACTATTTGTTTCTCGTAAATTAAATTTGACTCT
>JALSTB010000057.1 GCA_026983955.1 Melioribacteraceae bacterium | reverse complement strand
TTCCGTTCTATTTCTTTTATTAATTTAAAAATTTCAAGTGGTGCGGAAATTTTCAAAATTTTTATTTTTGCCAGCTCTGCCGATTTGATGTTTTGATTGAAAACGGGGGTAATTTTTTCAAAATATCTTTCGATTTGTTCAAAAGCGCCTGTTTTTTTTAATACCGGTTTTCTTTTGGTCAAATTCCCTGATTTAGTTTTAATTACAATTCTGTCGGAAAAATAATATCCCTTTTCGTCTTTTGAAATTTGAGCAGAAGAAACTGTTGATAAAAATAAAACCGTTAGAACAGTAGTGATGGTTTTTCGAAAAAACATATTTTACCCCGAAAATTAAAATACCGGTGGGAATATCGAAAATTTAAAACAAAATTACAATGCCGAAACGAGGTTAATTTTCCAGAGCTTGTTTAAGATCGGCTATCAAATCATCAACGTTTTCAATTCCAACTGAAAGACGTACGAGTCCGTCTGTAATTCCTGCGGCTTCTCTTTGTTCTTTTCCCATTGAAGCGTGCGTCATGCTAGCCGGATGTTGAATCAGCGATTCCACTCCGCCAAGGCTCACCGCCAATTGGCAAAGCTTAACCGAATTCATCACTTTTTTACCTGCTTCTATTCCGCCTTTTAATTCAAAAGAAATCATTCCGCCGCAATCTTTATGTTGCTTTTTTGCAATTTCATATTGCGGATGACTTTCCAAACCTGGGAAAACCACCCATTCAACCGCCGGATGTTCTTCCAGGAATTTCGCAATTTTTTCGGCGTTTCTGCTGTGCCGTTCCATTCTTAGCGAAAGTGTTTTCAGTCCCCTGTGAACCAAAAACGCATTAAACGGATCGATGACTCCGCCGTTTTGATTAAGAACTTTTCTCATTTTAGAATACATTTCTTCATTTTTAACCACGATAATTCCGGCAACGACATCGGCGTGACCATTTAAAAATTTTGTTAGACTGTGAACCACGATATCGGCACCCAAATCCAACGGCCGTTGAAGCGCGGGACTCATGAAAGTATTGTCGACTGCAAAAACGAGATTGTGCTTATGCGCAATTTTGGCTACTTCTTCAATGTCTGTAATTTCAAGAGTCGGGTTTCCAGGGGTTTCAACATAAATTAACTTCGTGTTTTCATTAATTGCATTTTTGATTTGCTCCAAATCCGATGTGTTAACAAATGTGGTTTTAACACCGAAGCGGCTGAAAACAGTAGTAAGCAAAGTGGCTGTGGGACCGTAAACGGCTTTCGAACAAATGACGTGATCGCCCGAATTAAGCAATGTTTGAAACACGGTGTGAATTGCCGCCATTCCGCTGCCGCAACCCAAACCTTTATAGCCGTTTTCCAAACCGGCTATTGCCTGTTCCATCGCTTCCACCGTCGGATTTTTCATTCTTGTGTAAATGTATCCGTCTTCCTCGCCTTTAAAAAGCGCCGCACCGTGATCGACAGATTTGAATTTAAATGTTGATGTTTGGTAAATCGGTGTAACAACCGGACCGAATTCGTAATCTTTGATTCCGGCGTGAACACATTTGGAATCGAAACCTACATTTTTAAGTTCACTCATCTCGTTTTCCTTTATATTAATTTGGCGTTTCCGTTATTTCCGTTATCACCGTTATCGTCAACAATTATTTTTGCCACGTCTGCAATTGTGTCGCCTTCTTTAAGGTTAATTAATTTAACACCTTGGGTATTTCTGCCCATTACTCTTATTTTCTTAACGCTTTGGCGTATCACCATTCCTTTGTTCGTTATAATCACAAGCTCGTCTTTGTCGCTCACTTCAAGCATGGAAATCAGTTTACCGTTTTTCTCTCCGGTTTTAACCGTAATGATTCCTTTACCGCCGCGTTTTGTTACCCTGTAATCGCTTATTTTGCTTCTCTTGCCGTAACCTTTATCGGTTACAACCAACAAGGTTGCTTCTGAATGAACCACAATAAACCCAACAACATAATCATCTTTATTGAGTTTTATTCCTCTTACACCCGTAGCGGTTCTTCCCATGTCCCTTACATCTTGCTCGTGGAAACGGATTGCCATTCCGTCCCTTGTACCCATAATAATATCATTGTTACCGTTAGTCAATCTTACTTCAATAAGTTCATCACCTTTAGGAATATTCATTGCAATTATTCCGCCGCGCCGTACATGTGAGAAAGCGGAAAGGTTGGTTTTCTTAATGGTTCCGAATTTTGTAACCATCGCTACATATTTATCTTCCGAAAATTCCTTAACGGCAACAAAAGCGGTTATTTTTTCATCTTTTTCTTTTTCCACCAAATTTTGAATGGATCTTCCGCGCGCTGCACGCCCTCCTTCGGGAATTTCGTAGACTTTCTTCCAGTAGCATTTTCCTTTATCGGTAAAAAACATTATATAATGGTGGGTTGATGCAATGAACATGTGTTCGATAAAATCTTCGTCTTTGGTTCCGGCTCCGGTTACACCTCTTCCACCGCGTGCTTGTCTTCTGTAACCGCTTACGGGAAATCTTTTAATAAAACCTCTGTGTGAAATTGTTACAACAACATCTTCTTCGGCGATAATGTCTTCGAGTGAAAATTCCTTATAATTTTTTATAATTTGGGTTCTGCGCTCGTCGCCGTGTTTGCCTTTAATTTCTTCCAGATTTTCAATAATAATTAATTTTCTTTTTTCTTCACTATTCAAAATACCTTTTAAATGTTCAATCAGTTTAATAGTTTCTTTGTATTCCTCTTCAATTTTCTTTCTTTCGAGCCCCGTTAATCTTTGCAATCTCATATCGAGAATTGCTTTTGCTTGAATTTCGGATAACTTGAATTTCCTCATTAAATTGTTTTTAGCAGTTTGAACATCGCGAGATTTTTTAATTGTTTCGATCACCTCGTCGATGTTATCCAAAGCAATTATGTAGCCTTCCAGAATGTGTGCGCGTTTTTCCGCCGCTTCCAGTTCGTATTTGGTTTTTCTGATGAGCACATCCATTTGATGATCGAGGAAGTACGACATCATTTCTTTTAAGTTTAAAATTTTCGGTGTACCGTTCACTAACGCAAGCATTATTACGCCGAAGGTAACTTGCATTTGGGTATGTTTGAACAGTTGGTTCAGAATTACTTCGGGTTGTGACCCGCGTTTGGTTTCAATAACTATGCGCATTCCGTCTCTATCGGATTCGTCTCTAATGTTCGTAATATCCGAAATTTTTCCCGCCCTTACCAAATCCGCTATTTTCTCAATAAGATTCGATTTGTTCACTTGGTATGGCAATTCGCTTATTATGATATTTTCCTTGTCGTTTTTGAGCGTTTCAATATTAGCTTTTGCACGAACCACCACTCTTCCCCTGCCGGTAAGGTATGCGGATTTAACTCCTTCGTACCCGAAAATAATTCCGCCCGTCGGGAAATCCGGTGCGGTTATATATTCCATAATCTCTTCGATCGTCATATCCGGATTTTTAACCAATGCAATCAGTCCGTCTATCACTTCAACCAAATTATGCGGTGGTATATTTGTAGCCATTCCCACTGCAATTCCGCTCGAACCGTTTACAAGCAAATTGGGCAAGTACGAAGGTAATACTTTGGGTTCTTGCAAAGTTTCGTCGAAATTCGGCACGAAATCGACAGTATTTTTATCGAGATCCCTCAGCATGTATTCCGAAATTTTTGCCAATCTTGCTTCAGTGTAACGCATTGCCGCAGGTGAATCGCCGTCGACCGAACCGAAATTTCCCTGACCGTCAATTAACGGATAGCGCAGGGAAAAATCCTGCACCATTCTCACCATTGTATCGTAAACTGCGCTGTCTCCGTGCGGGTGGTACTTACCGAGCACTTCACCAACTATTCTGGCTGATTTTTTATACGGTTTGTTATGTGCCAATCCCAGCTCGTGCATTCCGTAAAGCACTCTTCTGTGAACCGGTTTCAATCCGTCTCTTACATCGGGCAAAGCTCGTGCAACAATAACGGACATTGCATAATCGATGTATGACGATTTCATTTCATCTTCCAATGCAACGGGAACTATTTTTTCAAACATTGAGTTCATATCGGTTTTTACCTCTTTTTAAATCTCTGTGTTTATCAAAATTTTTATATATCTATGTTTGCATATCTTGCGTGTTTTTCTATAAATTCCCTTCTGGGTTCAACCTGGTCGCCCATCAAGGTTTCAAAAATTTTATCTGCAGCGGCAGCACTTTCCAAATTAACCTGTAAAATTGTCCGGGTTTCTGGATTCATCGTTGTAGCCCAAAGCTGTTCGGGATTCATTTCACCGAGACCTTTGTAGCGCGATACATTGACACCTTTCGGTAGATTTTCGTCGGTTGAATTACCTTTTCCGTTTCCCCTTATTTTTTTCAGTACTTCGTCCCTCTCGGCATCATCGTAGGCATAAATTTCTTCCTTTCCTTTTTTGATTCTGTACAGCGGCGGTTGGGCAATATAAACTCTTCCGCTGGTTATCAAATCTTTCATATAACGGTAGAAGAACGTAAGCAACAATGTTCGAATGTGACTACCGTCCACATCGGCATCCGTCATAATTATAATTTTTCCGTATCTTGCTTTTTCACTGTTGAAATCCGCACCAATACCGGCACCTATTGCGGAAACAATTGCTTTTATTTCGTTATTTTCCAAAATTTTATTAATCTTTGCTTTTTCAACATTTAATATTTTACCTTTAATTGGTAAAATTGCCTGAAATCTTCTGTCGCGCCCTTGTTTGGCTGAACCGCCGGCCGAATCCCCCTCAACAATATAAATTTCGCAATGTTCGGGATCGCTAATCGAGCAATCGGCTAACTTGCCCGGCAAATGCATTGAATCGAGTGCGTTTTTCCTTCTTACCAATTCCCTTGCTTTTCTTGCGGCTTCCCGTGCTTCAGCGGCGCGCATACATTTTTCAATGATCTTTTTTGCTACCGAAGGATTTTCTTCAAGATAATCCGAGAGTTTTTCTCCAACTATGGATTCCACAACCGATTTTACTTCGCTGTTACCAAGTTTTGTTTTTGTTTGTCCCTCAAACTGTGGTTCAATTACTTTAACAGAAATTACCGCAGTTAAACCTTCCCTGAAGTCATCTCCGGTTAGTGTGATCTTTTTATTTTCTTTAATCAGTTTGTTTTTGTAAGCATAATTGTTTAGTGTGCGGGTAAGAGCGGTTTTAAATCCAACAAGGTGCGTTCCGCCCTCGTGGGTGTTTATGTTGTTTACGTATGTGTGAATGTTATCCGAATATGCGTCACAATACTGAATTGCAACTTCCACCGGGGTGTTATCCTTTTCACCTTCAATGTAAATCGGTTTGTGTAAGGGAGTGCGTGTCTCATTTAAATATTTCACAAATTCTATCAATCCGCCCTTGTAATGGTGAACGGCTTTTTCCCCTTCGATTTCATCAATCAACGTAATTGTGATATTTCTGTTAAGAAATGCGAGCTCTCGCATCCTGTCGTTTAATGTTTCGAATTTAAATTTTGTGGTTTTGAAAATTTCGGGATCGGGTTTGAATGTCACTTTTGTACCCGATTCGTTTTTGTTTATTTTTTTTACTTCTTTAACCGGACCTTTTGGAATTCCCCTTTCGTACTCTTGTCTGTACAGTTTTCCGTTTCTTTTGACCTCAACAACCAACCACTCGGAAAGAGCGTTTACCACGGAGACACCAACACCGTGCAAACCTCCGGAAACTTTGTAAGTGTTTTTGTCGAATTTACCTCCGGCATGTAGAACCGTCATTACTATTTCGAGTGCCGACTTTCCTTCTTCGGGATGAATATCTACCGGGATGCCCCTTCCGCTATCTTCTACCGTAACGCTTCCGTCTTTATTTATTGTGATGGTTACTTTATCGTTATATCCGGCCAAAGCTTCATCGATGCTGTTATCTACAACCTCGTTTACAAGATGGTGGAGTCCTCTTACACCTATATCACCGATATACATTGCGGGTCTTTTTCTAACGGCTTCCAAGCCTTTCAGTACGTTTATGTTTTTTGCGGTGTAATTTTTTTGAGCTTTTTCTTTTGTCACTTTTTACCTCTGCTTAATTTACAAACTTTATATCGTCTATTATTTTTTCACCAACGTGTTTATTTATCATTTCTATTGTTTTGTTTTTATTGATATTCAACTCACTTCTCATCACCGAATTTTCCACTTTTAAAAACAGAATTCCGTTTTCAACTCTTTTTGCTTCCGCCAGTTTTTTTAACTTGGGAAAAATCTCATGGAATTTTTCCACTACCGTTTGCTCTTTTGCTTTTTTTGTAAAGTTTTTAAATTCTTTTTCAGTGCCGAGCACTTCGCCTATTTTCCTGATTCTATGAGACATATTCGGTTTCCCCTTCGGCAACTTGTATCATTATATCCTCATTATCCCGGATGAGGTTGTCAATATTTGTAAAATCCGTTAATGTTATAAACGCTTGTCCGATTTTTTTCAAAAACAAACTTATTTTTTCCACTCTTTCGGAATCGAGTTCTCCGAATACATCGTCCAAAAGGAAAATGGGTGTTCTGTTCAATTTATCTTTTAAATAAAAAAATTGAGCAAACTTCAATGAAATTTGGAACGTCTTATTTTGGCCTTGTGAGCCGTATCTTTTTAATTCGAAATCATTTATTTTAAAAACCGCATCGTCGCGGTGAGGTCCTATAAGATTACTGCTTCTTATTACTTCCTCGTTTTTTCTCTTTACAAGTTCCCTTTCGAAGTTGTTTTCCAACTTATTTAAATCATCAATGTCTACAGTTGAATTATAAACAATTGAAGGAATTTCCCTTTCGCCCATTACTTCCTTGTACGCGCTTTTCACATAAGTGTTGAATTCATTAATAAAATCAACTCTTTTTCTTATAATCTCCGACCCTTTAACTACCAAGGATTTGTTCCATACTTCCAGTTCTTCATAAAGTAACGGGTTTCCGGTCTCTTTTATTTTATTTAACAGGCTCGATCTTTGTTTCAGAACCCTATTGTATTCAAGAAGTGTTTTCAGATAAGTTTGACTGGCTTGTGAAATTATTGAATCGAGTAACTTCCTTCTGTAAACCGGCGACCCTTGGGTAATAAAATGATCTGCTTGTGTAAGTGTGACAACGGGAAATTTACCAATTATTTCTGTCGACCGGTAAATTTGTTTTCCGTTCAAGAAAATATTTTTCTTGCCTTTTTCCAAATCGTATAAAATCCTTACATTGCTTACCGATCCGTTTTCAAAAAGCCCTTTTATTTCAAAAAATTTGTCCCCGAAACTAACTGCTTCGGAATCGGAAGACTGTAATAGGTTTTTTGATGTGCACAAATAATAAATTGCCTCGAGAAGAGAGGTTTTACCTTGACCGTTTCCTCCAACTATATAATTCAGATTACGGGAAAACTCTAAGTATGTGTTTTTGTGCAGACGAAAATTTTTTAATTCCAAATATTGCAAAATCATTTTAACTGTTAAGTCGAACCGGCATTAATAACATCATCAAGTCCAAGTTCTCTTTTTTCTCCGTCGGGAAAATTATCACCGCTTTTGTAGGCGAGTGCAGCTTAAACAATAACTCTTCTTCGCTTGTCATGTGACTCAGAATATCATTTACGTATTGTGAATTAAAACCAATGTCCAACGGATCGCCAATATATTCGCAAAGTATGTTTTCTGTTCCGGAAGCACCCAGATCGGTATCTTCAGCGGAAATTTGCAATACATTGTCTTTAAGAGAAAATTTCACCCTTCTTGTACTCGATGAAGAAAACAACATCATTCTTTTTATTGCATCGTGCAGTTCTTTCGTTTTAATTTTTAATGTAAATTCGTTTTCCAACGGTATAACACTTGAATAATCGGGGTATTTATGTTTGATCAATCTGGAAATCAATTCGATTTCATTCAAGGTGAAGGAAATGTGTGTTTTGGTTAAAAATATTTTAACATCCCTTTCATCCAAAAGTTTTTGAATTACACTCAGTGCCCTTTCCGGAACAATATACTGTTCGTCAAAATCTTGTTTAATATCTTTTCTTAAATAGTTAACTAATCTGTGACCGTCGGTTGTAACAATTCTAAAACCTTCTCCTGAAAATTCGAATAAAGCACCCATCATTGCAGGTCTCATTTCCTCTTTACTTAAAGCGAATGTTGTTTTTTCGAGAGCATATTTTAAATCCATTCCGTTTATGGAGAATTCGTTTATCTCTTCCTCATCAACATTTTCATCGGGAAACGATGGGATATCCGGATAATCTTCCGTGCCGAGGTGGCTGATTGTATATTTACCGTGTTCGGTAGTTAGGGTGGTTCTTCCCGAATCCGATATTTCAAAAGTTATTGTGGTGTCCTTAAAAGATCTAACAACATCGTACAAAAGTTTTGCCGGCAATAATATACTTTTATTTTCTTCGGCAACAATATTTATAGAAGATTTTAAAGATATTTCCAAGTCCGTTGCATAAACAGTTAAGGCTCCGTCTTCAATGGCAAATAGGAAATTTTCAAGAATAGGCATCGGTGTTCTCGATGGTATTGCAGGATAGACTCGCGCTAAAATTTTTTCCAATTCTTTACTGTTTACCTTAAACTCCATTGCTCCCTCAATTTAATAGTTTTTAATGTATAAATTTACCAAGAATATCTATTATATTCAATTATATTAACTTATCAACAAAAGCAATTGTTTTATAAAAATTGAATGGAAGATATTAAAAACGAATAGTAATAATAAGATTGTTAATAGGTTGATATGACAGTTAATTTATTGTTTTTTAATCAGTTATAAAAACATAAAAGACTTGATAAAATGTTAATAACCTTCCAGAAAAAGTTTTTATAAAATAATACAATTGTAAAACACAAGTTGTTAACAGATTATTAATATCAAATTAACAAATTACACACAATTAGGTATAAAAATAATATAACGAACATGGAAAACAATGTTAATAATTTGTTAATAAAATCAAAGTTTGAAGAGTATTTTAAAGTCCGAGTTCTATTTTGTTTCTGATGGTATCGATGGATTCTTTTAATGATGGGTCTTCTTCAATAAGTCTGTCAATGTTGTTGTAAGCGTGTATAACGGTGGAGTGATCCCTGCCGCCGAAATGCAAACCAATTGTTTTGAGAGAGGAGCGGGTCAGTTTTTTTGAAAGGTACATTGCAACTTGCCTTGCTATAACCACTTCTTTTTTTCTGTTTTTTTCGCGGACTTTGTTTTCATCCACTCCGAAATAATCGCAAACAACTTTGTTTATATATTCGATGGAAATATTAGTCTCTCTAACCGTGGCAATTTCCTTAACGGTTTTCTTTACCAGTTCAAAATTTATTTCGGCGGAATTTAATGATGCATTCGCCAAAAGCTTGATAAGGCAACCTTCAAGTTCACGGATGTTGGTTGTTATGTTATAAGCGATATATTCCAATATATCGTTCGATAAACTTATACCGTAGCTTTTTGCTTTATTGTTTAAAATCGCTATTCTGGTCTCGAAATCCGGTGGTTGAATATCTGCGGTAAGTCCCCATTGAAACCTTGATATAAGTCTTTCATTCAAGCCGTTGAGATCTTTCGGAGGTTTATCACTGGAAAGTACAATTTGTTTTCCCGCTTGATGAAGAGTATTGAAAATATGGAAGAACAAATCTTGGGTTTTTTCCTTGCCGATGAGGAATTGAATATCGTCAATTATTAACACATCCATATTCTTGTAAAAATTGGAAAATTCGTTTACGGTATTGTTTTGAATTGCTTCAACGAACTCGACTGTGAAAATATCGGCGGAAAGATAAATTACTTTTTTGTTTTTCGATTCGTTAACAATTTTATTTCCTATGGCTTGAATCAAATGTGTTTTCCCCAAACCGACGCCACCGTAGATAAACAACGGGTTAAAAGATGTTTCTCCCGGATTTTCGCTAACCGCAATTGCCGCTGCACGGGCAAGTTGGTTCCCTTCACCTTTAATAAAGTTGTCGAATCTGTATTTCGGGTTAAGAAACGTTTCATGTTCCTCTTCGGCTGGTTTTGAAGGAATGGATTTTTTCTGTATAGGCACGTCGTCGAATAAATCCAAATTATCGTCATCCTGAACTATAACATATACAAGTTTGCCGTTTTCACCCAGAACCTGGTTGATTGTTTTGTTAATCAATGTGTTATAATGTTCTTCTATCCACTCTATAAAAAAACTGTTGGGTACCTCAACTTTTAAAATGTTTTTATCCAATTCCGCAGGTTTGATAGGTAAAAACCATGTATTGTAGGTTATATTGGGAACATTTTCCTTGATAATTTTCAAACATTCTTTCCATGCCTGAGTGGCATTCAAAGAAAGATTTTTCGACGGTATTTTTGTTTCCAAGTTCGAGTTATCCACAATTTTTTGTTTTACAATAACAGAAAAATCAGTCAAAAATAAAAGGTTTTAAAGAGCAGCAAAAAACAATCAACAAGATATCAACATTAAAAAACCGCCGCTAACACAAACAAAAACAACGAGTTACAACCAACACTTAATAAATGTAAACAGGTAAATCAACAATCATGCTATACCGTAAACACCGTGAAAAGTTTTATAAAAGCAAGTTATCCACATAATATCAACAGTTTTTTGCGTCCTCTAATCATGATTGAAAATATCATATAATTTTGTTTTGAGCAAATAAAAAATTAATAAAAATTCTAAGTTGTTTTATTACAACGAAATAAAATTTTGTAACTAACATTAAGAGGAAAAGTCACGAATTATTTTTGTAATTTTGTCAACCAAACAAGGAGAAAAAGGGGATGAAGATAGTGGTAACGGGCGGCGCCGGATTTATCGGAAGCCATATTGTTGAATATTGGTCGGCTCACAAAGCGGAAATTTTTGTGTTGGATAATTTAAGGAGCGGATACAGAAATAACATCGAAAGCTTTGAAAGAGTCAATTTTGTAGAAGGTAGTATAAACAACAAATCCGTTGTAAAGGAAATACTACAAGATGCGGATTATGTTTTTCACCTTGCAGCAATGGTATCGGTACCGGAGTCGGTTGAAAACCCGCACGAATGCGTTAAGGTTAACGTTAACGGATTGCTAAATGTACTTGAAGCATGCGTTGAAAACAAAGTTAAGAAAATAGTATTTTCCAGCTCGGCGGCAATTTACGGAGACGATCCTCAATTGCCCAAATCTGTTAATTTAAAACCACAACCGCAAAGCCCATACGGAATTACAAAATTGGACGGCGAGTACTATTTGCAGATGTTTAACAAGGAATACGGACTTGGCGCCGTATCTTTGAGATATTTCAATGTTTTTGGTCCAAGGCAAGACCCCAAAAGTCAATATGCCGCCGCAGTTCCAATCTTTATTTACAAGGCTTTGAAAGACGAGGATATAATAATTTACGGCGACGGAGAGCAAACCCGCGATTTTATTTTCGTAAAAGATGTGGTTCAAGCAAACATATTAGCAGCAACCGAAGAAAATGTAAACGGAGTTTTCAACGTAGCGAATGAAAAAACAATAACAATTAATGAATTGGCAAAGAAGATAATAGAGCTTACCGGATCGAGAAGTAAAATTGTTTATGAAAAAGAAAGACCCGGCGATATTAAACACAGTCTTGCTTCAATAAAAGAAACGCGGGATGAGCTGGGTTTCAATCCCGAACACGATTTGGATACTGCACTTTACAAAACAATAGAATTTTTTAAAAGTAAAGCGGAATAACTATGAAAAACGTTGTTATTATTTTTACCGGCGGAACTTTTTCGATGATAATAGACAAGAAAACAGGTGGTGCGGTGCCCCATTATCACGGTGAAGAATTGTTGAAAATGATTCCTGAAGCACCGAAACTTGCAAACATATATGTGCATAATTTCGGTATGTATCCCGGACCGCACATGACACCGGAATTAATGTTTGAACTTTCCAAAACGGTTCAGATGTATGCCGACAAGGATAACATAGACGGAATAATAATAACTCACGGCACCGACACACTGGAAGAAACCGCTTATTTGATAGATTTGTCGGTTAAAACGGAAAAACCGATTGTTTTGATCGGTGCAATGAAAACCAGCACGGAACCGGATTGGGACGGTCCGAGAAACCTGACTGATGCGTTGCATATATGTAATTGTGAAAACAGCAGGGGAATGGGCGCACTTGTTTGCCTGAACGGTGAAATTAATGCGGCAAGCGAAGTAACCAAAACACATACAGAGGATATTGAAACTTTTCACAGTCTCGATTTCGGAGCTCTGGGATTTGTTGAAAAGGGAAGGGTAATTTACAACCGGCTTCCGAGAAAACTTGAGAAAATCGATTCCGGTAAAATAGTAACAGATGTAGATCTTATAAAAGTTTACGCCGGAATAAATGAGAAATGTTTTAAATTTTCCGCCGACAGCGGAGTAAGCGGCTTGGTTGTGGAAGCGTTGGGTGTGGGCAACGTACCGCCAAAAGCTTTCGATGGAATAATGTATGCGCTTGAAAAAAAGATTCCGGTGGTTTTAACCTCCAGGTGTCCCGCCGGTGAAACGCTCGATATTTACAGTTACCCCGGCGCGGGAAAATGGTTGAAAAAAAACGGTGTAATTTTTGCAGATTACTTGAACGGTCAAAAAGCAAGAATAAAATTGATGCTCACGCTCGGCATAACTTCTGACGTTAACGAAATAAGAAAAATGTTTGAATGATTAAAAAAGTAGAAATTAAAAAATTTATTAATTCAATAATATTGTTTCCCGTAGTAATTTTTTTGCTAGCCAACTCCGGAAAATTCATACCTGTGATTGACCACATTAATCTCTTGTTTCACGAAGGCGGACATGGAATATTCAGGATTTTCGGTAAATTCATATACACGTTAGGCGGTTCGTTAATGCAAATAATTATTCCGTCTTTGTTCATTTATTATTTTTACACAAACGGAAAAAAAGCCGGAACACAAATTTCATTGGTATATTTAGGTGAAAATATTTTGAATATAAGCGCATATGTTGCGGATGCAAGAAAGATGAATCTTCCGCTGTTGGGTGGCAACAGGGTTTATCACGATTGGAATTACTTGTTAAAACAAACCGGATTGCTTGAGTATGACGAAATTATATCTAAAATTTTGTATTTGATTGCCGTTGTTGTTTTCGGAATGGCAATTCTTTATCCGGTATTAAAAAAGGAATATCAAAAAGCAGACGTCGATTTAAATTTATGAAAGTCAATTAGCGGGCTATTGCTTGCGGAATCTTTCTCAACGGAGCAGAACCATTTTTCCGGATTCCTCAAATAAACCGGTTTTTAATCTGTAGATGTAAATCCCGCCGGGCAGGTTTTGCGGTTTCCACATAACCGAGTAATTGCCTGCCATTTGTTTTCCGTTAACCAAAGTTGCAACTTCCCTCCCTAAAACATCGTAAACTTTGAGTGAAACAAAATCGCTTTCTTTTTCACTCGCACCCTTGTAATGTTTACCTGAAATAAAAGGTATGGAATACGAGATCACCGTACCAGCAAATGCATTGGTGGTCTTTTCTCCGAACGGATTAGGGTAATTTGGTTTAAGATAAATATTTTCACCGGTTCCGTGCGCCCCGTTTTTGACAGAAGTAAAAATTTTGCTCGGCGGATAATAAGGTTTTGCAATAACACCTTCATCGCTCAACAAATTTGAAAGAACCGGATCCTTTAATATTTCCCTTAGGTTTAATGGGGTGCCGTTCACAAGCACCGTATCGGAAATTAATCTAATACCGTGTGAGTAATCCGCATAGGCAGCAATATGTCCGTTATAAACCGGTTGAATCGGGTGACCCTCGCTAAGATGCCATCCGTAAATTACGACCCTGTCGTAATTTCTGTCGTTGCTGTAAATCTTGTTTGAAATAATAACATCCTTTTTGTGACCGGCGATAATTAAATCGTCCGAATGGTTGAAATTAAGAGAATCGATTTGTTGTTTGATGGAATCCGTGTGCTGCTTGAAAACCGGCACCGTTGTCATTTTATCGGATGGCGGAATAGGCTGCGGACGTAATTTTACATCGGCGGAATTATATATCAAATCAACAAGTTTTTTTGTGGGAAGGGAGCAATTTAAAACATCACACAGATATTGAGCTGTTGAGGGAGTCATAGGCATATATAAATAATCGTCATCCGAACCGATTGCCATATAATCACAAAGCACGAAAAACGTTACTTGGTAATTTTCACCATTAATAGATTGTTCGAATGACACGGGCTTTAATTTCCTGGAAAAAGAAGGAATGTTTCCCGCCAAAATCTCATTAACCACATCTTTTTCCCTGTCTTCCAAATTTTTACCGGTGATAAGCGCGGCAAAAAAAGAACCCGGGGCTGCAGATTGATTCCTTTTGGGAACACTTAAATATTTTAAATTCAACGAATCTTGTCCGTAACTCAAAACACCCGATAAAAGCAAGAGTAGAAAGGCAATCAAAATTTTTTTCATAGCTGTTTTTGTAACCAAAAGTGATTTGAATATAACGCCAAAGTACAAAATAAAATTATATAATTCAGAATTAATTGACTCTAACTAAAAGCTAACATTAGAGGTGGTTAATAGTTGAAAGAATTTTTGTAGATTTGATTTTTAATTTTACAAGGACGATTTAATGGTAAAAATAAGATATGCGGCAATATTGCTTTTAACATTTTTGTCGGCAACGGTTTCCGCAGAGGGATTCAAGTTTATCACTATGTCCGATTCAAGAGGACCTTATAACGGTGTAAACGATTCCGTTCTGACCAAAATTGTAAATCATATATTGAAAACCCAAAAGGGTGTAAAGTTTTTGATTTTTGCAGGCGATATGGTTAACGGTCACGAAAACAATCCGGAACTCACGTTTAATGAATTGATGCATTGGAAAGAAGTTATGAAACCGGTTTATGAAAGCCCTGATTTTGTTTGGCCGAAAATATGGCCGGTTGTAGGAAATCACGAAATAAGACATAGAAAAGACGAGGATAATTTCCGGAAAGCATTCCCCGATGTATTTGCGAACGGTCCGGATGACGAAAGAGGATTGTCTTATTCATTCGATTTCGGAAATTCTCATTTTATAATTGTGAATACGGACCGGTGGTATTACGGTGATCCCGATGATACTACGGACGATAGACGTGATTGGCATTACGTAAAACATTTGGATTGGTTGGAAAAGGAATTGTCCGCAGCAAAAAAAAGAGGAGCAAAACACATTTTCGTTTTCAGTCATGAAATGGCATTTCCCACCGGTGGGCATTTGAGGGACGGATTGCCAAACCTTACGCGCAATCTTGTTTTGCCTCTCGATTCCACACGTATTTGGTATTTGGAAAGAAGAAACAAATTCTGGGAATTACTGAAAAAGTATAACGTTGATGCGCATATTTGCGGACACGAACATTTGTATGCGCGGCAATCCGTTGACGGCGTCTACGAAATTATCACGGGAAGCTCCGGTGCCCCGCTATATGAATTTAATCCCCGTTACAGGGAAAATCCCGATACCGTTTATCCCGGAGAGGAAATGAGTTACGGAAAAGCGGTTAAATATTATCAGGTGCTTAAATACAATTACGGTCCAGGAAAAAACTCGCAAGCCTCCGAGAACTTTTTCGGATTGAAAGCATTTAATTACACTGTTTACGATGTTCAAGACGACTATGTTTTGGTTGAGACATACGGCGGATTTTTAAAAGAAGGCACGCACAACATTCTGGGCACGGAGATAAAATTAATTGATAAATTTTATATAAACAAAAATTAAAAAACTTATATTTGTTGCTTCCTTCCAAATAGAAATTCAAGGGGAATGTGCGACCTTGCCGCCCAGTCAACTTCAGAATGCTTTGCGCCTTCTATTATTTTACACATCAGGTTTTCGTTTTCCTTATACCCAAAGCCTTTTAATAATGTACACATTTTTTTAAAATCCCCGATCAATTCCTTTTCCTCGCTGCCGCAATCAATGTATAATTTCCCGTTCATGTTTGAATAAGGGTTTTCTTTAACCATATCGAAAACGGCACCGTCATCGACCCAGAATGAATTCGACAGACAAGCCGCTTTTCCGAAGACTTCGGGAAAGTTCCAGTACATTTGGAAGGAAATTAATCCGCCCATTGAAGAGCCCATCAAAGCAGTGTGCTCGGCGCTTTGCAAGGTACGGAAATGATCATCTATATATCTTTTTAATTCACGGATAATAAAAAATGCGTAGTTTCTGCCTTTGCGAGTAAAATAATTATATTCTTCAAGACGGTCTTTGGTGTTGTAAATTGCCACAATAATAAATTCGTTAATAATTTCATCTTCCATCAGAATTGTTGAAGTCTCGTCCATTTTCCAATCGTAACCGATAAAAGATGTGTG
>JALSTB010000056.1 GCA_026983955.1 Melioribacteraceae bacterium | reverse complement strand
GCTGAGTTCGCCGAAGAAACCGAAGAGCTTTGGTTTTCAAATTGGGATTTGGGAAACGATTACGAAGATAAGTCGCCGAGCAAATATGCGGATAATTTTTCTACTCCTACTTTGATAATTACCGGAGAGAAAGATTACAGAATTCCCTACACTCAAAGCATCCGCTATTTTACTAATCTGCAACTGAAGGGAATTGACTCGAGATTGATAATATTCAAAAACGACGGGCACTGGCCGAGTTTCTTAAAATCGATGCCGCTTTATTACAATGCGCATCTCGAATGGTTCCATAAATATTTGGGTGGAGCATCGGCACCGTGGGACAGTAAAAAAATGGTGAGGAATTTACAATATCAATAATCCGCAGGGAACAACACTGCTTGTTCCCGCCTGTCTCATTACTTTAATTAACCGGATTTGCAGCAAAATTTAAAGTCCGTTCGATGGAAAAGGTAAACCCGAACCTTTGAAATTTGATCCGGCTGGGTTATGGTCCAGAAGAATAACACGTGAACAGCGGTTGGTTTACAAAGTTGTTGATGATAAATTGCTCATCTTCAGCTGCAGATATTTTTACGATAAATAAATCGCCCAAGTTGACCATTTCATTTAATAATCAGGTTATTTAAAAACCGTTGAAACGGTTATTGTTTATTAGTTTCGCTTATTAACCCACGACTTAAGTCGTGGGTTAACGATACCAGAAACTTTAATTTTACAACCGTTTTAACGGTTTATAAAATTCAGCGGTCAACTTGAGTAAATCATAATAAATTTTTTGCAGTATAAATGCTAACAACGTTTTTAATACTAATCAACCGGATTTGTAGCAAAGACGGTAAGCTCCGGAATGAATCCGCGGTCGTCCATTTCCAACGCACTGATTACCGCATGTGCAATATCGCCGGCAATGAGTTTGGTTGGATTGAATTGTGCTTCGGCTCTTCCCGAGTTGATTTTAAAATCAGTTTGAACTTCGCTGGGATTGATTAAAATTACCCGCACGTTAAACTTTCGCAGCTCCGCCCGCCAGCATTCGCTCATTCCCCGCAATGCAAATTTGGTTGCCACGTACGGACTTCCCGCAGCAAAACCTTTTAACGCTGCCGTTGATGCGATGTTGACTATGTTTCCGTAATTCTGTTTTTTGAAAATCTTAGCTGCTTCTCTTCCGCACAATGCAGCGCCCAAAACGTTGGTTTTGTAAACTTCCGTGAATTTTTCCGCATCAATATCATCCAGCATGGCAAAGTAACCGTAACCGGCATTGTTAATCAATACATCCAGTTTGCCAAATTCGTTTTTTATGGCTTCAAACATGTTTACAACTTGGCTTTCATCGGAAACATCACACTTGTAAGCTTTTACATTGTATTTGGAGGATGCGGTGTTGAGCCGTTCCGTATTTCTACCGCAAATTAATACTTCCGCTCCGCGTTCTTTTGCCTTTACTGCTATCGCCAGTCCGATACCGCTTGAACCGCCGGTAACCAGTACTATTTTATTTTCCAAGTTCATGTTATCTCCTTCCGGATTCTTAAAATTATATTTTGTTTACAGATTGCAAAACTGTGCAACGGATTAAATGTTTCTAAACGTTGTACCGGTTTATTTTAATGCTTCGGCATCTTTCAAACCGTTTCCAGTAATTAACAGCAGTGAGTTTTCCAATGGATTTTTTTTGAAAGCCGCATAAACCGCTGCGCTTGAAGGTTCGCATAAAATTCCGGTTGCACTTATAAATTCTTTTTGTGCATTGAGAATTTCTTCATCGCTTACGGCAACGGCGTATCCGCCCGAATTTTTAACGGCTTGTGATGCCATGTATAGGTTTCTCGGAGCGCCCGCTGAAATTGAATCGGCTCTTGTGTTTGCCGGTTTGTAACTGAACTTTCCCGTTTCCAAATATCTTACAACCGCATCGCTTTGCTCCGATTGAACGGCAATGAGTTTTGGTAATTTGTCAATCCAGCCTAATTTCAGTAATTCGGAGAATCCTTTATAAATTCCGGAGATGATAACACCGTCACCCACGGGCACAAAAATATGTCCGGGCAATTTCCCTTGCGTGGAAATGAAGATATCGAAAGCAGCGGATTTTTTTCCTTCGATTGTAAGCGGATTGTATGCGGTATTCCGGTTGTACCAATTGTTTTTAACCGAGTCGGCAAGGCATTTATCGAATGCCGAATCGTAATCGCCGTTTACAATTTCGAGCTTTGCACCGTAAGCTTCAATTTGAATCCGTTTTGCTTCGGGTATATTTTGTGGAACGTAAATTATGCTTTTGAGTCCGAGCCGTGCGCAAATTCCTGCCAAAGACGATCCGGCGTTACCCGTTGAAGCCGCGGCAATTTCCGTAATTCCCAATTCCATTGCCTTTAACGCAACGAGCGAAGTTGCGCGGTCTTTGTAAGAAAGCGTCGGATTGCGGGTTTCGTCTTGTACCAAAACCGTTTTTCCGTTTAATCCGAATTCCAGCAATTGATTTTGCGGTAATGCCAAACGTTCAAGTAGCGATTCGTGAAAACGTGAAAAATCCAACGGCCAAAGTTCCGGATAAAGCCAAAACTTTCCGGTTTGCAAATTCAAAAAGTCTTCCCGTTTCAATTTCCGTTTTAGGGTTTCGTAATCGTACTCAACGGTCAGCACGCCGTGCAGCGGTTCGTTTTTTCCGGCGCTTCCGCACACTGGACACAAATAAACAAACTTCAATTCTGTGTTGCCGGCTTCATAAGTCGAGCCGCATTCGCTGCATTTGTAAACGTAGTTTTCCATACGTTAAATATAGGAATTATATTTTCAATTTTTCTGCGGGCGATTTGATTTTATTGATGGAATATGAAGAAACGTGAGTATAAATTTTTGTTGTTTCGAGTCGCTTGTGCCCAAGCAATTCTTGAATGTAACGTATATCGGTTCCGTCGTCCAAAAGATGCGTTGCAAACGAATGCCGTAACGTATGAACCGAAGCTTTCTTTTTTATTCCGGATTTTTGCAGTGCCACGTAAATAAGAGAATATGTACCATAAACAATTTTCTATTTAAGTTTTGTTGGAAAATTTCATATTTTATTAAATATTTACTTAATTTAAAATTATACCTGTTATACGCAATTGCGTATATTGAGACGTTGTGCGTCATTAGAAAGACGAAAAAGAATAACATTTATGAATGAAATTGAGTTTATAATTTATGTTAATAATCAAGAAAGAAGTAAAGATTTTTACGAACGACTTTTGAGAATTAAACCATCTCTAAATGTTCCTGGAATGACTGAATTTAATCTTTCGAAAAATGTAAAATTGGGATTAATGCCTGAAAATGGAATTGCTAAAATCATTTCAAATAAGTTGCCTCACCCAAATAAGGGAAATGGAATACCTAGATGTGAATTTTATTTCAAAGTGGAAAATCCAAGTGAATATATTAAAAGGGGAATTGAATTAGGTGGTAAAGAAATAAGTAAATTACAAAATAGAAATTGGGGTGACAAAGTTGGATATATTTCGGATTTAGATGGACATATTTTAGCATTTTCACAAAAAAATAATGAATTAAAACAATGAAGGAAATAAATTATGATTGCAGAAACACCTAAACCACCATACTATGCAGTGATTTTTAGTTCAATCAGAACAGAAGAA